>JBMFVX010000046.1:0-20892 GCA_049965775.1 Phycisphaerae bacterium | reverse complement strand
ATGGCGAGGAGCGAGAACGCAGCAGACGGCCGCCCTGGGCCGCAAGACGATCCCGCCGGAGTTTTCAAACAGGCTCTAAGGAGCAAGTTCGCATTTTGCACCCTTGCGACTGCGTACCCATCATTGGACTTTATGCGAGCGGTGGCACAAGGCAAATAAATCGCCCGAAGTGCAGGGGGTTATTCAAACGCACACACGAAATTGGCCTTGCACTAACACTTATGCGCCTAGAGTTACGCGAAGTCGAGGAATCGGCAGCCAAACTTTTGTTCTTTCGCAGGCGATTGTTATGCCTGCCAATGCGTGGCTGTGGCCAGTTCGGCTGCAGGCGTGGCTGATTTGATTGTACGACTGACAGGAGAGTTTCTTATGAAACGCGATGAGTTTAAGCGAGTGGGTTCCAAGTTCCGCGTGGCCATGGGTCTGGCGGCGGCAGTAGCCGGGGCGGCGATTGCGACCCGAGCGCACGCCGGCACGCCGGTGGTGGCGGCGGGTTATCAGCTAAGCGTATTTGCTTCACCGTTTGCCAACCCAGGGTTGGAGAGCGCGATCGGCGGCACACAGCCGACGCCGATGGTCAGTTCGCCGGATGACATTACCGTGGCCGGCGGCAATGTATTTATCGGCTGGGGCAATGGCGTGGCCGGCGATGGCGGCTACGGCCCCAATGGTGTAACGAGCACCGTCGCTGAGTACAGCCTCAACGGCACGTTTGAAAAAGCCTTCAACATGGCTGGACACGTGGAAGGCATCGCCGTCGGGCCGGACGGTTTGCTGTATACCGACCAAAACGAAGATGGCAACTCCGCCCTGACCGTCATCAACACCAGCACCGGCCAACAGACACGGTATGGCTATCCGAACCCTTCGCCGCACCAGGGCGGTTTTGACGGGCTGCAGTTTGTGAACGGCAAGCTTTACGCATCAGGCTCGAATGCCGGCAACGGGGCTTATTCAGCCAGCAACCCCAACCCCCTGCCGGTGCTGTACCAGGTGTCGGCCACACCGGCAGCCAATGGCGGAAATTACCCGGAGATGCCGACGCTTACACCGGTGGTGCACGGCACCGACATGGTCACAAACAAGGTGACGGGGCAAAGGTCAGCCGGCAATATTTTTGACCCGGATTCGCTCAACCTTACTCCGGCAGGCGATTTGCTGCTGTCCAACGAAAGCGGCGCTTCAATTACCGACATTGCCAATGTGGGCCAGGCCAATCAGTCGCTTACGGTGCTTAACCTGCATGACGCCAACGGCAACCCCATCAACACCGATGATACCGGCTTTGCCACCAGCAGCCACGGCGTATTGCTGTTCGCCGACAGCAAAGATAACTTGGTGTACGCACTCACGAGCACCAACGGGTTTGCGGCCAATCAGGCGTTTTCGTCGGACAAGGTCAACCATTCGCTTGACGCACTGAACTTCAGCACCGGCCTGCTGACACCGGTGGTAACCGGCATCGGCTCTTCGGCGGGCATTGGGTTTATCGCCGATGCATCACCGGCTCCGGAGCCAACCGCTTTGGCGCTGCTGGTGCTTGGCGGAGCGGCACTGCTTTTGACGCGGCGGCGAAGCTGCGGCAACCGGTAATGGATTCAGGCGGGCCAGATGATGGACCGCCCTGCTACATAAACATCCCCCCATTTTTTTGGCGGCGTACTGCAACAACCAGGCTGTTGGGGTACGCCGCTCTTTTTGCGCCCGATGGTTGTTCGCAGGTAAACATCAAGCGTACAACGCCCCTGATCGCCCCACCCGCGCATTGATATCGGCTCTGTGCAGGGCCGGAAGACTTTTGACATTTGCGCCGGAAGATTAAGATATGCGCGGAGCCGGGATGGCAACCGTGGCAAAACGGGGAATACATACAATATATAGAGATATGTTACATACTTCATTATACTATGGGCGGTCTTGGAGGTTTGTACCGCGTGGCTGAAATGTCGGCATTAGAGACAACCACCCAACCGCGATTGACGCGGCTTGGCTTAGACCAGGCGGCGGCGGCAGCGGAACTATTGCGGCAGCGCGGCGGCGGCGCCCTGGACATGATCGCCCATTTTTGGGAGCGACTGGCGCAAACGCCTCCGCTAGCGCGAGCGGACCTGCACCTGGTAGCGGCCTACCCGGCTGATGATGGAGTAAAGCGCAAGTCTGACGGCAGCGCGGAAGATTTGTCGGCTTCCGCATCGGCTCGAAAGAACGGGCCGGCACCCATTGGGGCTGATGCGGCCAATGCACTCGGGGCTATGCTGTATGTGCCCAAGGCGCATCGGGCGGACATTTTGGCCCTTAGTGATTCGGTGGCGGACGCGTTTGCAGAGTATATTGAGCGGATCGGGCGTCCATCAACGTCCGATAACACTTTTTCGGACGGAAAGCAGCTTGGCGGAAGCGC
This sequence comes from Phycisphaerae bacterium, assembly GCA_049965775.1. Classification (GTDB taxonomy): domain Bacteria; phylum Planctomycetota; class Phycisphaerae; order WQYP01; family WQYP01; genus JABEVB01. The sequence goes on along the minus strand of JBMFVX010000046.1, from coordinate 18,491 downwards.
AGCGCGTGCGCCAGCCGCGATTAACTTCATTACCGGCAATGCGGAAGGCGTAGATCGGTTGCTGCCTCGGATGTTGGCGGCTGTTAATCGTAAGGTTTTCGCACGGCGGTCCATCAACGTGGTGATGAGGCTGCCTGGTGATGTTGACGCCGGGATAATGCCGAATGTGCGAGAAGCAAAAGATGGGGATGAGGCAGTGCTCAATAGATGGCGAAAGCAGTACAAGGAGGAGCGAGGGATATTATTCGATGCGGATGTTGATGCTTGGATTGACAGCCGATCTGTATTCGTTTTAGAGGTTGACGGCTGCGTCGTTGCATGTGCAAAGTTTGATTTGGTGCTGCCTGGTATGGTTGAAATTGGGGGCGTTTTTGTGTTTCCTGAGTTTCGACGGCGCGGCTACGGGGCGTCACTGGTGGGAGATTTGGCCAGCCGAATTCGCAAAATGGGGCGTGTAGCGACTTTGCAAGTAGATGCGGAAAATGAATCAGCCTTATCTATTTATCACAAGGCTGGCTGGGTGGAGGTGGGTCGTCTCGCGAGGGTGTGGCTGGTATCGCCGTGACTGCGTCAGAAGTGATGTTCCACGTGGAACACTTTCATCTTAAGCGAAGTTCCAAATCACCTTGAATGTAATCACACCACACAGAGCAGACCAATTTTTAGACCATAACATTATGTCCATTTGACCGTGCTTTAACGTCCATCATCTATTGTGCAGCCACATATTGAAACAATCGTATTATACAATTCACTGATAACGGCCAAGCCAAGATAGGGCCACGATTGGCAAAAAGACTGGAAAATGGTTTGATAAGGACAAACGGCAAACATACGCATGGCCAAAATGAACTTGGAAATTGAAGCTGACGCATAACAACACATGCGGCCGCCTGCCGCCGAATATTTAAACAACTCTATCCCAATGCGTCATGCCACCTTATTACTTTTCGGCCATCGCATTTTACATTCGCACCGGCATTTGACATTTACCATGTAACCACCATAATGTTCCACGTAGAACACCGCGACGTTCATGAATATCTTATAGGACGTTGAGGCGGTGGCGAGGCTGTTGGTATAAATCCTCGTACCAGCGGCATCCTTTTAAGGAGAACTCTTCATGGCCAGTAACCCCAAGCCACGCCTGGGACGCGGACTAAGCTCGCTCATCAGCGCGCAGCCGGCGCCCGCATCACAACCCGCCGCGCCTCACGCGGCCGCAGCGGGCAATGGCACAGCGATTACCAACTCTACACATATAGATACGTCTAATACACAATCGCCTGCCGGCCAGGCACTTGTGCCCCTCGACGCCATAGACCCCAATCCGCATCAACCGCGGCAAGCCATTGAACCCGCCGCCCTCGCGGAGCTTGCCAACTCTATCCGCGTCAGCGGTGTCCTGCAGCCGGTTATTCTCCGCCCGGTCGGCCAGCGCTACCAGCTTGTCGCAGGCCACCGCCGCACCGAAGCCGCCCGCCAGGCCGGCCTGACTCGCATACCCGCGGTCATTCGTACCGATGCCACCGACGAGAATCAGTCTGAATGGGCTTTGGTTGAAAACATCCAGCGCGAAAATCTCAACCCCATCGAACGCGCCCGCGCCTACCGCGCCTATATAGAGCGATTTCATCTCACGCACCAGCAGGCCGCCAGCCGCCTTGGCGAAGAGCGCGCCACCATCAGCAATTTTCTGCGTTTGCTGGAACTTAATGCCGCCATTCAAGACATGATTGCCGCCGGCGCCGTTACCTTCGGCCACGCCAAAATACTCGCCGGCATTGACGATCACGCCCGGCAGGAAATGCTCGCCCGCCGCGTCGCCGACGAAGGCCTGAGTGTACGCGAGCTTGAAACTCTGGTATCCGAAATGGCTCAGGACCCGTCGGGCGAAACAACCACGGTGGCGCAGCATCAGCGTACCGTTAAAAGCGCCCATATTATTGATCTGGAACAGGAGCTTTCGCGCAAGCTGGGCACCAAGCTGCGCATCTTTCCGGGGCGGCGCAAGGGCACAGGAAAAATCGTCATTCAATATTTTACACTCGACGAGTTTGACCGCATCACAGGCGCCATCCAATGACCGACACCCCGCCTGATTCTCAACAACCCTCCAGCGGCGGCGTGATGCCGCACCTGCAGCGACTGATGCCGCAGGCGTCGCGAAGCACGCTCCGCCGACTGTTGGCCGACGGTCGCGTGCTGGCCGATGGCAAGATCGTGCGCTCGCTCAAAGAGCCATTGGCAGATCATGCGGTTGTCAGTATCGCGCCGGCACACTCTTCGCCGCGGCAGGAAAACATTCCCGAAGGTCTTGAGATCGCATATTCCGACGCTCAGGTACTGGTGGTTGTTAAGCCCGCCGGGCTTCTTACCGCCACCGATGAAAAGGAAAAGCGGCCCACCGCGCTGGCGATTCTGCAGCGTCATGCGGCCCAGCACAACAGCAAGGCCGCGGTGTACCTGGTACACCGGCTGGATCGCGCCGCCTCGGGCCTTCTGGTTTTCGCCCGCGATGTGCGGTCGCTGGCAAATCTCAAGATGCAGTTTCGGCGGCACACCATTACACGCGAGTACGATCTGCTGGTGCATGGCGCCGTTGCGCCTGCCGCCGGTAAATTGAGTCATTCACTTGTAGAGCGCGGCGACGGGCGCGTGGTCATTGCCCGAAGCGCTGCCGATGGCCGCAAGGCCGTGCTGGACTATCAGTTGCTGGCGAAGTGGGGCGGTGACAAGGGCGTTGTGTCTCACGTGCGCTGCCGGCTGTACACCGGCCGCAAGCATCAAATTCGCGTGCAGATGCTGGCCATCGGCCATCCGGTGGTAGGCGATGATGTATACGGCCAACATGGCGGCAAAGGCCATCAGCAGGAACGCTCAGGTGGTACGCCCGCCAGGCGACGCGGGCAATCGGCGCCGCGGCAACCTGGCGCAAAAGCTTCCTTAGGCCAAAGATTGGCGCTGCATGCCTCGCGGCTGGTGTTTAAGCATCCGCATACCGGCCGCGAGATGACTTTCACCAGCGAGCCGCCATTTTTGCCCAAAGCACCCGCCGAACGCCGCTTGGGTCAAAAGAAAAAGCCAAGGTAAAGAGCAACCTCCGGCATCCTTCGTCACGTCGTCCATCCGATATGGCGGCCCAAGTCATCGTTGCTCGGCGTTGGGTGTTATTGCTCGGCCATCGAGAGCCACAAGGCAGTGGCCACGCCCCAAATCAGGTTGAATACCAGCACAAACAATGGTGTGGTGTAACCCAGCGCCAGGCCCAGCATGTGTTTGTGGACAAAAAATGGCAGCACTACAAATAAGGCGAACGCAGTTGGGGCCAGACCTAAGAGCAGTCCGCGCTTAAAAGGCGACTGCCGCAGCAGCGGCAGGGCAAACAGCAAGCCGAACAATCCACCCCAGGTAACATGCTGATAAAACCAGGGCGGACCAAACGGCGCCGATAGCTTGCAGTGCAGCAGCGCAAAAATATCCGTCTTTTGGCAGAGCCAAAATGCGCCGGCGTTGACCATGGCTCCGACCACGCCGGCGGCAAACGCCAGCGACAATTCCCGTGGCACATTTCCTGAACCAGCCATCCGGTATACTCCTGCAAAGTGTCGTTACAGCCCCGCCTACTTCAGATTACCCGGCCCAATGCCCAGTGCAAGTATTACAAGGGCATGAGTTGTTATTGCCGCGCTGATATGTGCAGCGAGCGCGTACCATAGCGCTGCGGTGCTAAGGTGATTGGCTTTGCCAAAGTGGGCCTGCAGGCTTTTATGGCCTAAAAATCAGGCGTCAGGCCGTTTTGACTCGCACGCGGCGTTAAGCTATCATAATAAGCTGTATTCCGGCGGTTGCCAGCAACTGCTCCGGAATGGATATTCGTGGTTTGACAGGAGCTTTTGCCATTAGCCAACACGGTTTACGTTGCAACGAGCAGATTCGCATTTCGCCGGTTCGTCTTATTAATGAACGGAATGAACAAATCGGCGTGGTGCCCATTATGGAGGCGATGCGCCTGAGTCGCGAAGCGGGCTTGGACCTCGTCGAAGTTTCGCCTATGGAACGCCCGCCCGTCTGCCGCGTGATGGACTACGGCAAATGGAAGTACAAGCAACGGAAGAAAGAACAGAAATCACATGCCGGCTCGCACGTAACGCAGCTTAAAGAGCTTCGCATCAAGAGCGTTAAGATAGATGTTCACGATCAAAACACCACGGTAAACAAAGCAAAAAAGTTTCTGCACGACGGCCACAAAGTGCAATTTAACCTCATGTTCCGCGGGCGCGAGATGGCGCACGTAGACTTGGGCCGCGATATTTTAGAGCGAATTAAAGCCGAGCTTGAGCCTCTCGCCAAACCGGAGCGCGAGCCAAAACTTGAAGGCAAGCGTATGATCATGATATTAGCGCCCAAGGCCCACTCGGCGATTCATGCGGCCGGGGCGACCCAGGGAGCCGCACATGGCGGCGCGGCACAGCAGGCCCATCCTAAACCACCACGGCCCGCGGCGACGGCAGCCGAGCAACCCGCAGCGGCAGCGGCCTCCTGATAAGCCAAACTACATCACCAGTATCAATTGCCCGGGCGAATACATTAGGTATGGCGCTTGGGAAGAACCATGTTTGTCGGCTGGCCAAACCGGGATGCCGGGGTTGGGCGGTAAACGCCGATTATTACCGGGCCTGATTTCCGCTACGCCGCGGCCTGTGTGCGTTGCCTCCAGCACCTGGCCATCGGCGGCACTCCAGGCAATTTTTTCACCATCAGCCCAAAAACCACGTGGCGTCAATCGGCCGGCCAGCGGCATTTGTAGTTCCAGATCGCCAACATGGCGTCCATCGTAATGACAAATGTAAATGCGGCCGGGCCAGTGGATGTCAAAGCCAAAGATTCGGCCGGCGGCGTCGGCATACCACAGCGATCCGCATTGATAGCTTACGCCCGGCAGCCACAGGCGGGGTGATTTCCCGGCGGTTATGTCAAAGATAAGGCTGCGGTCAACCGGGGACGCCCACAACACGGTCAATAAATGCGCGAGGCTCCCGCTGCGCGCAGGTGAAATAAGACACGCCTCACACGGAACTGCATCAGCAAACTCCGGTGGCAGCGGTAACATGATGCGGTTTGTGCTTTGCGCCCAAGTCATCATGCACCAGTATATTGTTTGTACCGCGTTTATGCCGCTGTAAAACACGGCGAGGCTTTGCATTCATGCGCCAGGACGAGGCCCGGCGCGAAAACAATAAAAGAGGCCGCAGGGCACATTGCCCGGCGGCCTCTGCGATAAGAAAGTCCTGTTAACAACCGGCAGCGGTTAGCCAATCAATCAGATTCGCAACACAACAACCGGCAAGGTGCGCCTTAAGCCTGTGTGGCCTTGCGGCGACGCACCAGAAGAAGACCCGCGCCGCCCAAGCCAAGCATGGCAAGGCTTGCCGGTTCCGGAGCGGCCGTGGTTTGCGTGGTATCGCTGATGTTGGCCGAGGCGCCGCCCGCCAGGGTGATGGTGAGCACATCGGTCAGCGAGTAAGGGGCGCCATCTGCACCCGTTGCGAAAACGGCTGTGTTTGTCGGTTGGGCAAACGATTGCAGCGGATTCGTCGGCAAGCTGGCGGTGGCAACATAACTGGCCGGGCCGCTTTGAGTTACATTCGGTTGTGTGGTGTCGGTGTTGCCCCAACCGTTATTACTATCAGCATAGCTGCTGAAGGTAATGGAGTTGCCGGCGGCGGCGTTGGTGAGCGTCCCGCTGAGTTCATTGAGCAGGCTCACGTTAGCGCCATGTGGAACGGTAAAGCCAACCTCAGTCACCTCAATGGTGAGGGTTGCAGTGGAGGTGTTGTTGTTGCGAAACGCCAACTGCAAACCCTGCAGAATGGAACTGCTGCTGGTGGAGGTAGTGTATGCACTGAAGGTGCCATTCCAATCGGGCGCGGCCGACGTGTTGGACGCCTGCACCGTGATATTGCCGGTTGAGCCGTCCAGGTCACCGGTCTGGTTGTCGTATACGACATTCGGCGTATAAGCGCCCGTCTCGACATAAGCCAAGGCCATGCTGGAACTGTTGTTCGGTGCAATACTGATGCTGGCGTTCGCCACTGCGGGCACGATAGCCGCGGCAACTGCCGCCAAAATGGAGAGCTTGATTTGTGTGGTCTTCATAAAGAAAGACTCCCTCTAAAAAAGAGTGTCGGATTCATCCGCCCCCTTCAAGGCGGCGAAGAAACAATCTTCGCCGCCAGGGGCAGATATTCAGAAGCCTGACGTTCAGGCAGAAATTCCTTTGCGTTTACGGCTGATGAGCAGCGGCAAGCCCGCAGCGCCCAGCAGAGCGATGGAAGCTGGTTCCGGAGTGGTATTTTGAACATTGGCATATGTGGTGCCGTCAAAGGTCAACTGACCGCCGGACGGGAGAACAACCTGGGCAAAGTCACCCATGGCAAATGGGCCGCTGAGGCTAAATGGCGTTGATACCAGCGATTGGCCGCCATTGGTAAGCTGCACAGTCCCCGAAGACAGCGAGCCTGAAAGCGTGCTTGTGGCGACAGTGGGGGTAACTCCCCACAAAATCTGAGTGTCATTTGGATTAACACCGCTGTAGAAGCTAACAGTTGCCGACGCCGTGTTGCTCTCGGTATTGGTGTAAGTCGCCGACGCGGTGCTGAACACCATGGGAGAGCCCTGAATGCCGGTGAAGCCGAAGTCGCTGACCAGAATATCAAGCGTTTCGGTGGCGGAAGTGGTATTGCGTACCGAAACGGTATTGTCGTTGATCATGGCATCGCTGCCGATCTGCCCCTTGGAAGATGAGGCCGAACCGCTGATGGAATAATCGCCGACGGGCAGTCCATTGACGGTAATAATGCCGGCCGCCGCGTTGGTATCACCGGTTGAATTGTCAATCACGGATACCGCCGGATTAGCACTGCCATCCAGCCCAATTTGGAGTTCCAGCGTGCCGGCAACCGGAGTTGCCTGCGCCGCCATGCCCGCGAGCGCCACCGGAGCGACCGCCGCTGCAATCATGGAAAGTTTGAGACGTGTAGAGATCATAATAAATTCCCTCAAAAGGAAGTACCAAAATATGCACCGCGATGGGAACATCCCATCAACAACAGCGCGTTACAACACACGCGATGAGCAGGACATTTGTGCAGGCGAACAAGCGACCCTCAAGCCTTGCGGAGGCGGTTGTTCTACAACCTGACAAGTCTATAAATCTTCCGCCGGCCTAAGAATCCCGCACTCAGCCAGGCGTCATGGACTTTTTTAAAGTCCGGGTGTTGATGTGTCTTTCATCAACGCCTAACAATAGGCACGCTGCCCCGGAAGTCAACGGGCAATGTCAAACTTTCTTGGCTGGCACGCTTGCAGGCACTCAAAATAGCCCTGTTTTCGTGTAATCGCGCAAACTAAGTAATATAGGCCCTTCGGCAACCACAATAGGTTATCGGACGCCTTTAATGCTAGGAGCCTGTCCAAGTAACCTGCATGAGCGGCAATACTGCTGGTTGAACCGGCGTTTTTTGCATCCTGGCTGCATTTGTTACCCTGTTTTACCCTGAAAGAGCATTACTCAGACAGGCTCCTAGGCTGCGAGGTCTTTTGACTTTACAATGCCATTTCGCCCCATGGACCGTAAGTAAACGGCACGGGACAGCAGCAACCTGGAGTAACAACCTATGACAGACACCCTGGCCGCCTACCGCGGCATGAGCGTATTGGTGACCGGAGGCGCCGGTTTTATTGGTTCGCACCTGGTGCGCGGCCTGCTGGCCCATGGGGCCGACGTTCGCGTGCTCGACAATTTCTGTAATGGCTCGCGCGCCAATCTTGCCGAGGTAGCATCGCAGATCGAAATTGTAGAAGGCGACATCACACACATGAACGATTGCCGCCGCGCTGCGGCCGGCCGCACCATCATATTTCACCTGGCGGCCCTGGGCAGCGTGCCTGGGTCGGTGGACGACCCCGTGCACTACAACACGGTCAACATCGGTGGAACCCTGCAGGTGCTTGAAGCCGCCCGCCAGGCCGGTGCGAAGCGCGTGGTTTATTCGGCAAGTTCGGCCGCCTATGGTGATAGCCCCTCGCTACCCAAAGTTGAGAGCATGCCCGCAGCACCTAAAAGTCCTTATGCGGTAGGCAAGTTTACCGGCGAGCTTTACGCCCGCGTATATGCCGGCGTGTATGGCCTTTCCACCGTCAGCCTGCGGTACTTTAATGTTTTCGGCCCGCGGCAAAACCCCAGGAGCCAGTATGCCGCGGTAATTCCAGCATTCATTTCGGCCCTGCTGAGCGGCAAGCCGGTCAGCATTTATGGCGATGGCGGGCAAACCCGCGACTTCTGCCATGTAGATAATGTGGTTCGGGCCAACTTGCTCGCGGGCAGTTGCCAAACGCCATTGGCCGGCGAAACAGCCAACGTCGCCTGCGGCCAAAACATAAGCCTCAACGCCATGCTCGCACGTATGGAGCAGCAGCTTGGCCGGCAGGCCCAAAAACAATACTTGCCGCCGCGCGCCGGCGATGTGCGCGATTCGCTGGCCGATATAGCCGCCGCCAAGCAGTTGTTTGGCTATGAACCGGTGAAATATTTTGACCAAGGGCTTAAAGAAACCATTCAGTGGTATGCGCAGCAGCCTGCAGCATAACAAATGTGACGACGCTCCTCAGCGGCGCCGGCGGCAAACGCCACAGCTTTTTGCAGGGTTGGTGTACATTTACCCGGGTTGCCCTTGTTTTGCAGGTTCATCAACCGTGCCGAACCAGTATGGGCAAACCGATGGCCATCAGGTCGTAGGCCGCGTGGGTGGCGACATCAATTCCAAAGCCGCGGAAAATAAAGATAGCTGCAAGATAAATGCCAGCGGCGGTTCGGAAAAAGAAAGTCTGCATCGTAAAGTGTTCCGGCCCAAGGTAATGGTAAAGCGAAAACAAAACAGCCGAGGCCACAATAATAATAGGAATGGCCTTGCCGAGTGAAAGGCCCAAAACATCCACCAAGAGCATGTTCAGCAGCGTGATGAGCACCAACCGAAAAAGAAGCTCCTCATACACGCCGGCGCCCACGGCTATAACGCATTTTTCCTGCCAGGCCATTGCCGGAGCGCCGCTGGTTGCGGCCATGGCTGAACCATTGGCCACCACGAGGGCAAAGACCAGAATAGGCATGGCCCAGACAAAACTTTCCGCCGCCATGCCCAAATAAAGCAGCGGATCAAATTGCCAGGGGTCTTTGCGGCTCAGATGCCAGGCCAACAGCACCGCCACCACCACCGCCATCGGCAAATAATTGCCAACCACGCCGAACAGGGCGAAGAATCGCAAGATCAGCGCAAAGGCAACAAGCCGCGCCGGCGAATCGGGCGCGGGGGTCCAGGGATGCATCGCGCTGCCAATCTGATATATCAGCAGCAGCGGCATAATAAAAATAAGACACTGCAGCGGCCAATGCGAGCGATGAAAATAATCATTGCCCGATCCAAACCTTGCCCACTGCGGTTCCTTCGCTTTTTTTGCCATGGGTGCGTTCCTTGCAACCGGGGCATCTTAGCGGGGGCACGGCAGAAATAAAACTGCGCCAGGCAGGTCGCAGCCGGGGGGGTTACCCAGTGAATCGGCTATGGCGTGAACTGAACTGTTGGGGACGCGCCTACATAGCGGATTACCACCGGCAAGCCGGCGGCTGAATGGACGGTGTCAGCAGCGAGCGGTTTGCCATCGGTCCAACGCACGCATCACCCCAAATATCGGCAGAGTTAAGCAGGCTGTTGCCCATCGTTGCCGAGCATCCGCAGGGCGAGCTGGCGTTTGGCGTCGCCGGCCAAATACAAGGTGCGGGTGGGGAAGGCGAACTCGATGCCGGCTTTGTCGTAGGCCTCAAATAATGCCAGGTTGAACCGTTCGTTAAAGCCAACAAAGGCCCACCAGTCGGTGGTAGGGCGGTAGCAGTAGTTAACAAGAATATTGAGCGAGTCGGCGTTGAAGTCGTTAAAAAAAACGCGCGGCGGGTTATCGGCAGGATTATCAGGATTGATAACCGAACCGGCGAAAGCCTCAGATGCCAGCAAGCTGCGGATAATCTCTATCGCCTGATTAATTTTAACCGCCGGCGTATCGTAGGTGATTGTCACGTTTAAAATCCGCCGGAAATAGGGCCGGTTGGCCAAATTACACACCGAGTTGTTTACGATGTCGGAATTGGGAATATTTACGAGCGAGCCATCCGTCTGGCGCACCCTGGTGGATCGAAATCCAATTTCTTCAACCGTGCCAGTAAAGCCCTGATAAATAATGCTGTTACCCACAAAAAACGGCCGGTCAAGAAAGATGGTCAGCGAGCCGAAGATATTTTTCAGCGAATCCTGCGCCGCCAGCGAAACCGCCAGCCCGGCGATTCCCAGCCCGGCCAGCCACGAGCCGATGTCGCGGTCAAAAACATTCTGCACAATAAACAGTACGCCGATAATGGCGACAAAAATACGCAATGTTTTTCGGATGATGGGTATGAACTGGGTATTGAAGCCCTGTTCATGGCGGCTGGCAAAATGCTTCAGGCCATGTTCAACAATGGAAACGATATTGAACACATACCAGAATACGGCAATGGCAAACAGCAGCAGCACGCCCCGACGGGATGCGGATTCCAGCAGGCCGCTTAGGTGCAGTTGCCCCAAGCCGATAAAAAGCCCCACCGCCACAACCAAAAGGTTCGCCGGGCCAACCAGTCCTTCAAACATAAGCGACTGCACATGCCAATGGCTCGCTTCCAGCCGGCGCGACAGACGGTCCATCAACACGCCCGCAAAACGCCCCATCGCCACCCCTGCAAAGATGGCGATGAGCAGCACCAGCCAATTGCGCCAACTGTTGACGGTAAACAGATGACTGATGTCTATCTGCTTGATAAAGGTATCGTAAAAGCTGCGCAGCGGATGAATAGCATGATGCAGGTGTCCCGCCCTGCCACCGCCATGCGCTGCGGTCAAGGAAGGCTGCGTTGCCGACGCCTTGACATTTATGGTCACCAGACTAAAAGCCATGCATGATCCTGTGAGCTTGGCGGGTTATTCCTTTTGGCGGGCGTTTGAGCCCCGTTTGACACAAGAGAATCAGCCCGCAGCCGAGCCGTCATTGCTCGGACCCGTCGGCTTGGAGCCTCTGCGCCGCACCGCCACCGGTGCAGACGCCCGAGCCTTTTTTCTCGCCGGCCGGACCATAGGCTTGCCGGCTGAGGCGGTATCGAGCGCCATAAGCTGGTCGCGCAGAACGGCGGCCTGCTCATATTTTTCGTGGGCGACGGCATATTTAATCTGCCGACGGATTTTGATCCGCGGGTCCGGTGGAAGCTGCCGGCGCAACTGCCGCAGCATATCGAGCAGAACCAGGGCTTCCTTGGAGTGACGGGCGTGGCGGCGCACTTCTTCGCCGCGAAGCGCGTAGGCCTTGAATATCCGCCGCAATGCCCCGCGCAAATAGGCCATGGCCGTGCGGGCGAAGCCCTTGGCAATGGCGTCGCATGCCAGCGCCCGGCCCTGCATCATGATGATGTAGGGCCGAAACTCCTCGAGCATGGAGCGATCACGGGGCGTTTCGCCGTGAGCGCGGCACAAATCGAGAACGCTAAGATTGTGCTGCGTATCACGAACCACACCGCTGTATTCTTCCATCACAAAGAAGCTAAGGTAGCGATGATAAAACATCGAAGATTCTTCGCGCAGAGCCTCGCACTCGGCCGAGGTCAGCATGAAGCCGCTGTCCGAGCGATGGGCTTTGCGGTATTCCGCCAGCCGCTGGAGATGATAGTGAAGTTCTGTGGGGCTTTTATGCGGACGCTTGCCGTCGGGGCGTCCATTCACTTCCATCTGAAGCAGGCCGAGGTCCAATCGAACCTGAATTTTAGGCTTGCCGTCGCGACCTCTAATGAGCCTTACATTGTGACGATCAGGGCGGTATTGCCAGCCCTGCAGCGCCGGCGAAATATCCATGTTGCCCAAGTTATCATCACTGCCGGAATTTTTGGCGGGTCGAGCCATGTTGCGGGTTCCTCCGGAAGTCAACTTAACCTTACATCCGATTATAGCCTTCCCCGCGAGTTCGCCAAGCGCTAAGGAGAAAAAACTTTAAAAATTTCCGGCAGATTGGCGGGCGTCCTAAAAACCCGCCCCGCATTTTATAATATCCGCTGCGGCAATCATTTGCCGCGCAAGCCTGTCGGCTTGTATCCTGCGGCGGGCCGCGGTTCGTCGTCGCTCTGCAACCGACTGGTTTTGCAGGCGCAACAGAACACTGGCTGAAAAAGGAGCATCCATGCACAATGCCGAGTTTATTGCCGCGGCTATTGATCACACCTTGCTCAAGGCCGAAGCAACCGAAAAGCAAATTCTTCGTCTGGTGGCCGAGGCGGTTCGCTGGCGCTTTGCCGCCGTGTGTATCAACCCGCGATGGGTCAAGCTGGCATCTCGGGAACTGGCAAAGCGGCAGCGGGACATTATCAGCCCGGCGCACGGCGCTGTTCACAATCGCCGTGCGGTGGTTGTGTGTGCGTGCGTCGGCTTTCCGTTGGGGGCATCAACAATCGCCATAAAAGCTGCCGAGGCAGCGCAATGTGTTGCCGACGGCGCAATGGAAATTGACATGGTGGCCGCTCTTGGGCCGCTATTAATGGGCGATGAGGCCCAGGTACAGCGCGACATTCGAGCTGTTGTGCGGGCCGCCCAGCGCGAAAATCCGGGCGCTAAAATCAAGGTGATTCTTGAAACGGCGGTTTTGAATCCGCGGCAAATCGCCCTTGGGTGCCGAGCGGCCTGGCAGGCCCAGGCCCACTACGTAAAAACCAGCACGGGTTTTCACCCGGCGGGCGGGGCCACGCTGGCCGACGTGGCTCTGTTGAAAAAGCACAGCCATGGCTTGAGGGTAAAAGCCGCCGGCGGTATACGAGACCTCGCGACGGCGCAGGCCATGTTGGCGGCCGGGGCTGATCGGCTTGGTTGCTCGGCCGGCGTCGCGATTATGCGGGAAGCCGCCGCACTGGCATTGTAAAACGGGCATTGCGGGCCGCAGGCGCATGGGCCGCGCCCGGGCATTGCGCGGCGTTACTGATTGGCCGAACTTTCGGCATTGGCCGCGCTGCTTTGCGGGTGGCTGTAGAAGAGCAATGCGACTTTTTGCGCCACGGCCTGAATCAGGGCATTGTGCACCGCCGCAGACGATTGCGACGAGGCCAGCGCCTGCGGAATTTTTACTGTAATAGGGTAGCCATCGGTGGCATCCTTGGGCCACAGCCGCGTGCCGTTTTTATTCACCACTTTTACGATTGCCGAGGCGTAGCCCTCGGAAATCTGTTTGTCGCTGATGAGCTTGGCGGAAAACTTTCGCATGTATATGTATACGACAATATCGGCCCGCACGGCGGCGGCAATGTCGGCGATGCCCATGGACTGATACAACTCGGTGTTGCGCTGCAGGTTGGTAAGGCGAAACGCCGGCACAAACTGAGTGGCCACTTTATTCTGATAAAGCAGCAGGTTCATGGTGTTAATCAGCGATTGCAAGTCTGAAACGGTCATGGGGCTGTTGGCCGCCTTGTCCACCAGCACCAGCACGCGCGATTGTTTAGGAATCTTAAATAGCGCTGGTTGGTCGCCCTGGCCGAATATAAAATACCCCACCTCGCAGCCGGCCAGAGTCAGCAGCGTGGGCAGCACGAGAGCTGCGAGCAAAAGCCTGCGGCGATTATTCATTGTTGCCCATCCCATAGTCGCGCCAATCTACAAAGAGTTTGATAAGTTTGCCAGAAAAGGCCTCCAGTGTGCGCATACGCACCAGATTATCGTCGTTATCAAGCACGGGTTCCGGGCCGCCGCGCGGCCAAGATGCGGTAATGGTTTGTGAAAATACCCGCGCATCACCCGGCATGGTGGTGTCGTATACCATAACATTGGCCGCGATATGGCCCTGGAGCAGGTGCTCGGCCCCGGCGGCGTGGGTGCTATAGTCGGTCAGTTCCAAATACAACACACGATCTACGCCAAAATGCTTGCCGATGGTTTTGATCGGCAGGGCATCCCATGAAGGGGTTTGATCCTGATATTGCAGCACAAGGTTGTAATCAAGTACTTTGGCAGTAGGTATCTTGTCCTGAATTTCACGCGAAACAAATGATGCCACTTCCCGCCGCGCCTGCGGATACATAAACGCCGTGGATGAATCTTCATAAACCACCACGGCTACACTGTGGTTGGCCAAACCGTGGTAGGGCGCAGAAACCTTTGTGCCTACCGAGCGCTGTGCGGCAGCGGCAAAAAAGCCGCAGCCACCCAGGCATGTGCCCGCCAGCAAAAGAGCTGTCAAAGCCAGCATGCGATACAGGAGTCGGTGCGATGTCATTTGAATCATTCGATGTTCCTCAAACGCGGCATCAGGTCGTTCAGCCATGATGCCCGAAAAAGCCGCGTACGACCAGCACTTTATAGCCCCAACCCAAAAGCACAATCAGCAGCGAAACCCAGCAGATACGCTGCCAATGCCACCCCAACCAAAAAGGGGATGGGCCATACCAGCGCCCCTTAACCACCGACAACGTGCCCAGCACAAAAAGCGCCAAGGCTAAAAAGCCAAAGGCCGCCCCTGCGGGTTGCGCGGCCAATGCCATAAGCCATTGGCCGTGGCTTACGTAAGATACCGCTGTTGTGTACCCGCAGGTAGGGCACGGATAGCCGGTAGCCAGCAGAAAGCCGCAGGGCGGCAGGCCCAGTTCGTGTTGGGCAAAGCCCTTGTGGCTGGGGTGCAGGTACAGCCCCAAACCGAGAATGCAGCCAAAAAATACCAGAAAAAACAAACCCCATAACCGCACTGCAAGGGTGCGATCAACTTCCGTAGAGCGGCTGAACTTGTGGGGCATATTCTGGTTGGACGCTACGCTGCTCATGGTGCACGATTATAGCAGGTTGCCACGGCGAGGCACGCGATTAACGGTAAGTTGCGGCGCCACGGCTCGCCCTGACGCATATCGCAGGCACCGGCCTGCGCGGCTTGCTGCGATAACCGCTTAGCGACCATGCAACCCGGAGGTCGTTGCGATTGCTGCAGTGAGGCGTCGCGCGTCGCGGGCATAATCCTTTGTTTCAATGTTGGCCCGCCCGCGTATAATGACGGGTTTGGGTGTTCAGGAAGCGGGCTAAAGCATGCAGGCATTTTGGCGGGTCATCAAGGCAATATGGCCGTATCGGTTTAAGGTGCTGCTATCCTTTATTTGCGCCATTGGCGTGAGCTTTTCTTATGCGTCGGGCGTGGCCACCCTGTACCCGGTGATGAAAATATTTTTGAGTTCCGAGGGGGTTCATGGCTGGGCCAACCTGCAGGCCGCGCAAGACCGCCTTGGACTCGACCTCATGCCGCTGGACCGCTCCGTGCAGCGCGGCAGCCTTTCTATTGTTGTGCTCAAACCTGCCAAGCAGGTGCAGCCGGCCCTCAAAGGCCTGTTGCCCGGAGATCAAATAACCCAGGTCAGCATACCAACGCCGGCCGGTGCGCCCGCCGTGCACCATTCCTGGCTCAAGATGATGGCGCAATTGGCCGAAGCGCCGGCCGGGTCAAAGGCGACGCTGGCCATCGCGGCCAACCATGGCGGCGCTGCGCGCGATATCTCCGTTGTATTAACACCGCTGCACTGGAAGGCTTACGCCATATTTACCAGCGCCCACTGGCTGCCGCGCGGACGGTTTCAAAGCCTGATGTGGATTGTGGTGATGTTTATAGGCCTGTGCATTGTGGGCAGCATTTTTCGCTATTACCAGACGTTTATTAGCAGCGAAGTGA
The DNA here is from genome assembly GCA_049965775.1 of Phycisphaerae bacterium. GTDB lineage: Bacteria > Planctomycetota > Phycisphaerae > WQYP01 > WQYP01 > JABEVB01. Next base: position 2,672 of record JBMFVX010000046.1, on the reverse strand, counting down.
CGCTGCAGGTGGTTATTGCCATTCGCCGGCGCCTGTTTGACCGCATTTTAGATTTGCCCATTTCGTACACGGTGCGCAATGGCACGCACGATTTAATCAGCCGCATCACAGTGGATACCGCAAGTTTGTACGATGGCGTTTCGATGCTGCTGGGCCGCGCTATTTTAGAGCCTACCAAGTCCATCGGGGTGGCGATTGTTGCTTTGCTGGTGGACTGGCGGCTGTTTGTGGGCACGCTGATTTTGCTGCCGGCGGTCGGCATTGTTATTCGCAAGCTGGGCAAACGCATCAACAAAGCAATGGACCGGGGGCTAAGAGGCTGGTCGGAAATGGTGGCCATCAGCAACGAGGCATTGACCAACATTCGCGTGGTTAAGGCATATTCGTCGGCGGGCTATGAGCGCCGGCGGTTTGCCCGGGCCAACCGCACACTGTTTAAGTCAGTGCGAAGGGTGCTGCATTATCTGGCCGTTTCGCGACCCGCCTTTGAAACCATGACCATCATGCTTGTGAGCATTCCGCTCATCTTTGCCGCCCATCTGGTGCTTGACGGCTCGATAGATAAAGACTCTTTCTTTTTGATGCTCGCGTGTCTGCTGGCCATTTTTGAGCCGATGCGCAAACTCAACGATGTAAACAACAAAATTCAAATGGCCAAAGCGGCCGCCAATCGCTGCTTTGCCATCATAGATCTTCCACCAGAAGAAAATCTTTCGCACACGCTTCCCCGCCTGCCGCGGCATAGTGCAAGCATTGTTTTTGAGCATGTAAGCTTCAAATACCCCGGCCACGATGAAATGGTGCTGCGTGATGTTGACTTTACGGTTCAACACGGCCAGATGGTTGCCGTTGTGGGCACGAACGGGTCGGGAAAAACAACGCTGCTGTCGCTGCTGCCTCGCCTGTATCCACCAACCACAGGGCGCGTGCTTGTAGACGGCATAGATACCGCCGGGGTGTCGCTGGCTTCGCTGCGCAAGCAAATTGGACTGGTAACGCAGGAGACCGCTCTCTTCGCGGACACCGCCTACAACAACATTGCCTATGGAGCGCGGCATGCGTCGCGCCAGCGTGTGTTGGAGGCCGCCCAGCGGAGTTTTGCCGATGAGTTTATCCGCGCCATGCCGCAAGGGTACGATACGCCGATAGGTCAAGGCGGAGCGCGGCTTTCGGGCGGCCAGCGGCAACGCATCGCCATTGCACGCGCCATATTGCGCGACCCGGCCATCCTTATTCTTGATGAGGCGCTAAGCCAGGTAGATGCCGAAAGCGAAGCCAAAATATCTCAAGCCCTCGAAGAGTTTCGTCGCGACCGCACGACGTTTGTCATCGCGCACCGGTTCAGCACAGTGGTGTCGGCAGATTTGATCGTATGCCTCGATCAGGGCGTGGTCGCCGGCATGGGCCGGCACGACGACTTGCTTAAAACCTGCGAGCCATACCAAAGACTTTGCGAAACGCAGCTTATACACGGCGATGCCCCGACCGCCGCCGCCACGGCCGCAGCCGACGAACCGCTCCCAACGGTTTAAGGGTGTTATTGCCAGCCTTCAAATCCTGCGGCGATAGGCGGGGACCGCGCCTCTGGCAACCGCACGGCCTGCACGGACAACCGCAGGCCACACAGCCAACCTGTTCGCATGTCTGATAACGCTTATTTGGGTCTTTATAATTATTTTTCGCTTGTCTGAAAGCCGATGTATACCTTGGCGAGGTTTATCGGCCAACCTTTGTACCCGCATCGGACAAATTTGTGTGCCTTAGTCAGGTATTCTTTGCGTGGAGGCGTACATGCCGCAGACAAAACACTTCGCAATGAGTGACAAGCAGGCAGGCGATCGGACAACTATCGGCTTGGCCCTGCCGCTGCGCGATCCGCCAGAGCTGATCTGCACTCATCCCGGCAAGGCCGGCATTCTCAGTCATTTTGGCGTTGAATGCCGAAAGTGCCCCCGCACCACCGGCGACGAGCTATGCCGCAAAGCTCTGGCGGATCCGGTACATACACTTTACCTGCTTTCGGAATCGCTCGATTCCACCCGTCCCCAACAAGGAGCGGTGGTTTTTACCAGTTTTTCGCAACTGACTGAACATATTGAACTGCATCGTCATAGCTGGCTCAAGCGCGAATTGCCGCGGCTGTCGCTCATGCTGGAGCATACCAGCCGCGAGTGGGGCGACCGCTTCGGCTGGCTGCACATACTGGCAGAGCAATTTTTTGACCTGCAGATTGACGCCAACGCACATGTATGCCGCGAAGAGGAAGACTTATTCCCGCAAATACGCGAGCTGGATCGCGTTCGTTTGGCTTCCCGCCCGCCGCACGACTTAACCTCTGCCATAACCGAATTGCAGGCTCAGCATGCCCACTTCAATGATCTGTTGGGGCAGATAAGGTTGTGGACGAACGATTACACATTTTCGCAGGGTACGCCCGATAGCGTGCGCCAACTGGGCGCGATGCTCCGCCGTTTTGATGCCCAGCATACGCAGCACCTCCGTGAGGAGGACGAAATTCTCTTTCCGCAGGTGCATAAACGCCTCGACGCCATGGGTTTGCTACCCGCTAACTCCATAAATCCAGCCCGCCAAAACACTTTTGAAGCAAGCGAGCCGGCAAGCGGGCGAGGCGGCGATGCAGCCGATTGCGCCGTGTAAACGAGCGGCCATTG
>JBMFVX010000045.1:0-22000 GCA_049965775.1 Phycisphaerae bacterium | reverse complement strand
AAAAAACGCAACCGTCCGAACCCGACAGTACCTTAGGCGTCGGTACTGATTGTCCAATTCCGGCTGAACCAAGACATTACCGTTACGATGTGATCCACCCCAACACACGGCGGCCGTGCGTCCAGCCGTTAATGGGGTATCGGTTTCTACAGGAGACAATGAAGGGGCTCCTCGCAGAAGGCCGAATTTTGTTCGGGAAAGACGAGAGGAAGATGATTGAGCTAAAGGTCTACGCCAAGGATTATCGCGCCAAGTTGTCAAGCATCTTCGATCTTGACGGAAGGCGCGGTACGAACGAGATCAAGGCGATTTTCCCGGAGGCGAAACGTGTCTTCGACTTTCCGAAGCCAACCGGGCTTGTTGAAGAGGTTTTATCGTTCGTGACCAGTGGTGACGCCTTAATCCTCGATTCTTTTGCAGGCTCCGGGACTACGGGCCATGCTGTGATGAAGCTCAATGCCGCCGATGGCGGCAATCGAAAGTTCATCCTGGTGGAAATGGAAGAGAATATCGCCCGCAATATTACCGCCGAGCGGCTCAAGCGCGTCATCAACGGCTACGGCGACACGTCCGGCCTTGGCGGAGGCTTTCGGTTCGCTACATTGGGCACGCCGTTGTTTGATGAGCGCGGCCAAATATCCGGTGAGGTCCGGTTTGCCGACCTTGCCCGTCACGTTTATTTCTCGGAGACTGGTGAGCCCCAGCCTAAAACGACCAACGGCAAAAGCCCGCTCATCGGCGTTTGCGGACGCGTGGCGTATTATCTTTTGTTTAATGGCATATTGGGCGATAAATCGGTCAGCGGCAGCAACATACTCACCGAAAAGACACTCCACCAACTGCCGGCCCATCCTCTCGGCGCGGGCAGTCCGCGCGTAATATTTGGTGAGGGGTGCCGGTTTGGCCCGGCCCGGTTGGAACGAGAAGGAATTGTTTTCAGGCAGTTGCCTTACGAAATCAGGGTTAGTTGAGGTTCCGCGTGGCAGGCGAATCAAAACATCAGCCAAGCCGCTACCGTGTTGCCCCCGGCATTCAGGGTGAATATCAGGCCGGCTCGCATGGCCTCGTGCTGAAGAACAAATTGGGTATCTGTACAAAGCGGCAGATAGACCGGGCGGAATTCGAAGCGTTGGTTAAAGTCCAGGAAAAATATCTCTGGAGTATTACGGGCGCAACCAGATTTACCGCTAAGATCATCCGGCGCATGCATTACGACTGGCTTGTCGGCATTTACCCTTGGGCAGGCCAATACCGCCAAGTGGAACTATCCAAGAAAAATTTTGTTTGGCCGCCGGCGCGTCTGGTAACGCAGAACATGGAGGCATTTGAGCGCAATACTCTTAAGCAGTATACGCCTTGCCGTCCGGGTTCAATTGATGCGATCACAACAGCAATGGCTCGTGTGCAGGCGGAACTGCTGCTGGTGCATCTGTTTCGCGAGGGCAATGGCCGGCTTGCCCGGTGGCTGACGGATTTAATGGCTCTGCAGGCAGGGCTGCGGCCATTGGACTACGGCTTTACCGGAAGTGGCAGCATTCGGCGCCGCCGCGCGTACCTGGTGGCAGTAACCGCGGGTTACGGCGAAGACTATGGGCGTTTGCGGCGAGAGTTGGCAGAAGCTTTGGCACGGGCGGATACCCGGCCTTTGGGGTAAGACGAGGAGCAGGCTTTGAGTTGGAGCAGGCCCAAGGCCCCCTCGAAAATACTGGAATCCAGAGCGCTGCGCCGCAGCATGGCACGGCGTGCTAGCGGATTAGTCAAATGAGCATTAGTCTTTATCAGTGGCACCATAAGTATTATGGTATCAAAGAAAGGGTGATAGTGGAATGCCTCTGCAACTAAAAACCTATCAACGTGCAATACAATATATCCAAGTCACTTGCCAATGCGATGGCTTGGCCCTAAGGTATTGAGTTCGCAGGTGAGCGGAATTGCCTGCCTTTACCTTAGGAGTTTTTGTTATGCCCAAACCTCGTCGCCGTCGTAAAATCGGCAGCAAGAAGCGTCATGCCAAGTGGAAGGCAAGGCATCATATTCAATGATCCATCGGCTGGGCATGGGGCGCAGCGCGGCCTGCGGGCCGCAAGACGGGAGACGGCAGTCATAAACCCCGGGTGCCAATCGGCGCGTTTCTCGTCAGAAAAGCAAGATATTACAGGTGTGTAATGCCGTGGTATAAATGGCTTGCTGCGCAGCGTGCCGCAGTTGTTACAGCGGATATTTACTGCACGCGGTCATAAATGCCGACTCTGTAATGGTGCTGCGGTGCGCGGGCGCCTTGGCAGCGTGGCCGCCGGCCGGGGCGAACCCAATAAGGTTTGACCGGGCGGCTTAACCGCGTGGCTCGTTGTGCGGCGCTGCTTATATTGCTTTAATATTGGCCGCATGCAGTAAAACAAGCGGCAATGCCTCAAAGTGGTTTGTCAGCAGTTCACAGGAAATACTCATGGCCAATGTGCAACCAATGGCAGCGGTGCGGTACCCGCAATCGCTGCAGACCGATTTGATATCGCCGCCTTATGATGTGCTCTCAGCAGCCGATAAGGCCGCTTACCTTAAAAAGAACGCGCATAATATTGTGGCCGTTGACCTGCCGCATGTACCACCCAAAACGGCCGGGCCAGCGGCTGCATACGCTGCTGCGGCCAAAACGTTTGAGGCGTGGCTGCAAAGCGGCGTGCTTAAGCGCGATGCCAAGCCCGCCCTGTATCCTTACCAGCAAACGTACGAGCATGCGGGCGTGACCTACCGGCGCCGCGGGCTTTTTTGCCGTGTTGAACTCGAAGAGTTCGGCCTCAGCGGTGCCATTCACCCCCATGAACAGACTTTCAGCGGGCCAAAGGAAGATCGGTTGCTGCTTATGCGCAGCACCCATGCCAACCTTTCGCCGGTGTTTGGCCTCTATGACGATGCAGCGAACGCGGTAACGAATCGGCTTTTTGAGTATGTAGCCGGTGGGCCGCCAATTGCAACGGCGGGCTTGCCCACGCAGGATGGCAAGGGGCAGGTGCTCTCCGAATTGTGGATGGTGACGGATGCCAGGGTCATTGCAGATGTGCAATGCCTGCTGGCGGATAAGCATTTATACATTGCCGATGGACATCATCGTTACAGCACCTGTTTGACGTATCGCAGGGAAATTGCGCAATCGCATGGCGGGCATTTGCCTAAAGAGCATCCGGCGAATTTTGCCCTGTTTGTGCTTGTGGCCATGCAGGACCCGGGTTTGATTGTGCTGCCGACGCATCGGGTGGTGTCGAACCTGCAGGGATTTTCGGTGGATGGTTTTGCGGCCAAAGCGGCCGGATTGCTTAAGGTGTTGCCGGGGCAATTCACGGGCAGTCAGTTGGATGAGCTTGAGAAAAAGCTTGCGGGCTTTGGTCCTCATGCCATGGGGGTGTATGACCCTGCGAGCGACCGGGCGGTGGTGGTGGCGCCAAGCGACTCAGACCCGCTGGGACGTTTAAGCGATGATGCCGCTTTAGCTGGAAAATCCGGGGCGTGGCGGCAGTTGGACGTGGCTATTCTGCAGCACCTGATTTTTGACCGCATTGTAAAGCCTCACTTTGCCGGCGGTCAGGATTTTCATTGGGCGTTCCCCCATGAGGCGCACGAAGTTGTGGATTTGTGCCGCTCCGGCCAGTATCAGGCCGGGTTTGTGCTTCAACCAACGCCGTTGGAGGCGGTGCGGCAGTTATGCAACGCTCAGGAGCTTATGCCGCAGAAAAGCACCTTCTTTTACCCGAAACTGGCAACCGGTATGGTCATTAACACGCTGGTTTCGTAATGCCGGCCGCCATGACGAGGCAATCAGCACAACATTTTGCCATCTGGAGCGTTTGATTTATGGGCGCCCATGGGCCGATACCGTAGGCGTAAGAGCGCACACGAGGGGCATTAACGGCGTGGCTGGGCATCATACATGAACATATTGGCCGGCATTGAACTGGACTTTTTAGGCAGCCGGGGTTTTGCCTGGTGGGCGCTTATTCTGTGTGCGCTGGGTGCAGCGCTTATTGCGTATGGTGTTATGCAAAAGCGGCGGTCGCCCGCAACCCCTGCAGGCCCGGCGCCCGATGCCGCCGACCGCACGATGCTGATAGCGGTGGTGACCGGTGCAGCTTCGATTGTGTATGGCCTGGGTGCCGCAATGCTGCCCATGATGCGTGCTGCGCCCGTTGCCATGGCCTTTATGCTGGCTGTTTCGGGCATGGCGGTGTGGCTGTTTTATCGGCGCATGTTTGAATACCTGGGGCGTTTTCGGCTTGGCGTACTTTTTACCTTGCGGGTGCTGGCGGTACTCTCGCTTTTGCTTCTATTGTTTAAGCCGGTGCTGGCGTTCATTAAAAAGCCTCATCACGTTAATACGGTGGGAATTGTGGTGGACGCATCCGGTTCAATGAGCGTGAGCGACCAACCCAACGAGCCAAGCCGCTATCTGCAAAGTACCCTTGCGGCGCGCATCCTGATGACGGAGCTTGGCAAGCAGGTGCGCGTTGAATGTTTTGCCTACGACGGCAAACACAATGGACCTCTGGCCTCGGCGGATGAATGGAATAACATACCGCCCGATGGCAATGTCACCGATTTGCCCGCCGCCATAAAAATGGCAACCGACAACGGCTGCCGGCAGGTGGTGCTTTTCAGCGATGGCATTCAAAACGGTCCGACCAAAATAAGTTCGCTGGCGGGTGGCAGCGTGCCGGTATACACCGTACGCGTGGGCAGTACCGCCACGCAGGCCAAGGGTGTGCCGGACATCCAGATTGTGCGTGTGGACGGCCCGCAAACCGCTCCGGTGGATACACAGGTGACGCTTACGGCCGTGATTCGCTCCACGGCGCTTAATGACCGCACGGTGGAGGTTTACCTGCGGCAAAACAAAGCGACGCTGATGGAGCACCGGCTGGTGCTGCAATCGGGGCCGACGCCGCAGTTGGTGCATCTGAAGTTTACGCCGCATAAGGTGGGCCGCGTGGTGCTGGACGTGCACATTCCGGTTGTGCCGGAAGAGCGAACCTCCGCCGGCAATCAGCAGCAGTTTCCGATGTTGATAACCAACCCGCAAATTCGCGTGCTGTACCTTGAGGGACGCGTGCGCCCCGAAGTCGGCCCGCTGCGCAATGTGCTGCAGATGGACCCGAACATCAACCTGGTGAGCATGATTCGCACGAGGCAAAACTATTTTTTGATGCACGGCATTCGTGAGGGGGACCATCTTATCGGCGTGCCCACCACGCTTAAGCAGTGGGAAATGTTTAAGGTCATCATCTTGGGGGATGAGAGCGCCCGGTTTTTATCCCCTGAGCAGCAGCAGGATATTAAGACGGCCATTGCGCATGGCTCGGGATTTTTAATGATAGGCGGGCAGCATAATTTTGCCGCCGGCGATTGGGGCGATTCAGTTTTAGGGCCGGTGTTTCCAATCAACCTGCAGGTGACGACGCCAGCGCAAATTTCGCTGCCGTTTGTGCCGCAGTTGACGGCATTTGGCTCGCAAAGCCCCATATTTCAGGGCATAAGCCAGTGGTTTATCGGGCCGGCAGGCACTCCGGCGCAGCAGCAATTGCCGCCGCTGGCCGGTTGCGTTGCCTTTGCGGGCGCCAAGCCCGGAGCTACGGTTTTGCTTACGCATCCGACGGCGCTGGTGAATGGCAAGCCTGCGGTGGTGCTTGCCGTTGAGCACTACGGCAAAGGGCGTACGGCGGCATTTGCCGCGGACACCACCTTTCGTTGGCAACTCATGCTTCGCACCATGGGCGATAAGTCGCCGTACAATCGCTTTTGGGGGCAGCTTATTCGTTGGCTCGCAGGGGAATCGAAGGTTAAAACCAGCAACGGGCCATCGGTAACCGCCATGATTCGTAAGGAGCGCTACGAACCCAATGAGCCGGTTCGCCTGCGCGTGGCCGTCACCGATATGCATGGGCAATCCACCCGTTATGCGCAGGTGCAGGCCACCATCACCGGGCCGGATGGCAAAGACCGGGTGGTGCATTTAACCGCGCGGCAATCGCAGGTGGGTATGTATTACCGCAACATCATGCCGCGCGGTTCGGGCAAGTATCATGTTGTGTTTGTCGCCTCCAAAGATCATCAAAAGCTCGGCACAGACGCCACCGACTTTTATGTGATGGCGCCGGGCGGTGAAATGGATAAGCTTGCCGCTGAACCATTGGAGCTGCAGCGTATAGCGCGGCTGACGGGTGGAAGTTATACCGAGCTTGCGGGCGTCGGCGATTTGGCGCGGATTATTAAAGCCGCGCTTCCGCCGGCGGCGCAGGTGCAGCGCAGTTCTTTTGCGCTGTATGACAATAGGGCGTTTTTTCTTATTTTTATAGGCTTGATGACCACCGAGTGGTACTTTCGTCGCAAGTGGCAGTTGCAGTGATTGCATTCCGGGGTGTTTCGGGTTGCGGGCCGTAAATTAATAGTGACTTTTGTTGTTGCCTTTGCCGTCGTCGGCATCGTAGGCGGCGGCCTGTTCGGTGGCTTTTGTGTCGCAGCGTTCGATGGAGAGGGCCTTTCCAGAAATTTCGTCAACGGTGGCGAGGATCCCGCATACCCGTGGGTCGCCGGTGGCCACTTCAAAAAAGTGGGGCATGCCGGTGAGCATATGTTTGATGACACGATCTTTGAGCCGGCCCAGCACGCTGTCGTAAGGTCCCGTCATGCCAAGATCAGATACAAAGGCGGTGCCGCCGGGCAGAACGCGGGTGTCGGCCGTTGGTGTATGGGTATGCGTGCCGAAATTGATAGAGACGCGGCCATCGAGGTACCAGCCCATAGCGATTTTTTCGCTGCTGGCTTCGGCATGAAAATCAACCACACGCACCTTTACCTCGCGGGGCACCTCGGCAAGCATGCGGTCTATGATGCGAAGCGGGTCGTCCAGAGGGTTCATGTAAAGCCGGCCCATGACCTGCAATACGGCCACGGCTACGCCGCTGCGCGATTGTACGACCGTCCAGCCCCGGCCGATGGAATCGGGCGGATAATTGCCGGGGCGAATGAGCCTGTCGGAACTCTCAAGCAGCGGCAGTATTTCGCGCTTGCGGTAGGTATGGTCGCCCATGGTGCACACGTCAATGCCGGTGGCCAGCAGTTTGGCCAGCAGGGGAGGCGTAAGGCCGGAGCCGCCGGCGGCGTTTTCGGCGTTGGCAACCACGAGGTCAATGTTTTCGCGGGTTATGAGATCAGGCAACACCTCGGCCACCGCCTGACGGCCAGGCTTGCCGATGATGTCGCCGATGCACAAAATCTTAATGGGCATGAAACCTCTTTCCTGGGCATGTCGCCCCGTGCGACATGAAGGCAAGTTTAGCGGCAGTTATGCCGCAACGCGAGTGAATCGTTGAGAGTGTGTTAACCCGCACAGGCTTGTAGATCGGGGAAATCAGACCCAAAGTGTTGAAGATGCAAAGTTGCTTTTAATATGTTTTTGTATTGCTGTAATATTTGAAATGCCGGGGCAGCACAGACTCGCAAAAATTTCGAATCGCTTCGTGCTATTGGGCCGAGTGTCCAGCTATTGCCCTTCTGACCATCGGTGATTGAGATCGTAGTGGTTATTGCGGGGGCTTGGCGCGATCGGATTATCAGGCCCCATAGGCGCGGTTTTTTCTTCGGAACTCAATCGGTGTGACTCCCAACTCGCGCTTAAAAATGCGGTGCATGTACTGAATGCTTGAAAAGCCCACTTGCCGCACGATGCTTGTGAGCTTGAGATCGGTGTTGATCAGCATCTCCCGCGCCCGCTGCAGGCGTATGCGCTGCAGTTCTTCGTGTGGTGGCCGGCCGATCGCTTTTTCAAAGCGCATCTCAAGTGTACGCCGTGACACGCACACATGGTCGAGAATATCTTCCACCGAAATGGGCTTGCTGACACGCTCCCTGATAAACCGTATGGCATCCGCAACGACCGGGTCCTCCACGCCGACAATATCCGTTGAATGTCGCGCCATCACCCCGACCGGGGCGACTTCTACCGGCGTTTCAGGCTGCTGGTTGTGCATAAGGCCATCGAGGATGCGGGCCGCTTCGTAGCCGATCCGCTGGCAGTTGAGTTCCACACTTGAAAGGCTCGGCAGCGAAATGTCGCATACGAGTTCGTCGTTGTCTACTCCGAGGACGGCGACATCCTGCGGGACTGCGACCCCGGCGTAGCGACAGGCGTCAATGGCTTCGCGGCCGGAAAGGTCGTCCTGGGCAAAAAGCCCCACCGGCTTTGTGAGCTTTTCCAGCCAGGCCGCGAGCTGCAACTGCGCATCGTGCTGGGCCTGGTTGGCCGGCGCAAAGACCTCGCATGACATGCCCGCCTGCTGCACCAACTGCCCAAAATGCTGCCCGCGGGCATTGCCCCAGTAGGTGCCCGTGCCATAAAAGGCAAACCGCTTGAACCCGCGTTCACGCAGATGCTCAAACGCCAGCCGACACACTTCGCGGGTATTGTTGGTGACCCAGCGGGGGCCTGGGTATGGTCCCGGCTCAAGGCATACAACCGGAATATTTCGGCTCTGCAGTTCGCCGGCCAGTGCAGCATTGGCAACGCGGCCGATGGCGGCATCAATCGTCCAGATGTCGCTGGGCGGGAGCCGCTGTTCAAAATCGCCGGGCTGAATATAAAAATTCCATGTGGTGTGAGCGCGCGCGTAATTGCTGATGCCGCGGACGACGCCACGACCAAAAGATCGGGACGTTTCCATGAGAATTGCCACGACGGGCGGTCCGTGCCGGTGCTTGCGTGCGGCGGCCTTTGCCGAGGCTTTATTGCCATTCGCGTTCATAAAGTCCTTTCCGCAGGCTTGACGGAAGATGCCTGCCCTGTCGGCCCGGCCGGTGCAATAAAATGGAGTGCCGCCAACAGCCTATAAAGCGAAATGCTATCGTTATCCCATGTTAACGTCTATCATATTTTACGCAAAATGTATCATTACTTGCGCAAAGCTATATGCAGAGCGGCCTGCGGGCCGCGAGAGCATGGGAGCGGTAGAACAAAAGAACAGTTGGGGAAGTCAATAAGAACTATAAGTGCCGGTAGGTGGCATATAGATAGCATATAAAGTATATTCGCAGAAACGAATTATAGACTTTATTGTTTTCCTGCATCAAAGCGGCGACTTGATCGTTGTAATTGGCGTGCGGTTGATGCGCTTGGGGCGCAGCAACTAACCTTAGTCTGTATCGGCATTTTAGTTGTTGCAGGTAACACAACCTGCCTGCTGAGCGGATGAGGGCATTGGCCGGAAAGCACCTTCGGCAACTGCAGCTTTTGAAGATCTCAATGCTATGCAGCGGCTTGGCCAGTGTATTTTGGAGTTTGTTGGTACAGGCTCCTGGGCAAACGGATTGCTTAACCCCTTGGAGAGACAACTATGGAATTCGCGAGAGTTATCGGCCATGGAACGGCCGCTGTGGCCGCCGGCAGCAAGCTGCGAGGCAAGTTTACCCGTAAGGCATTTACTCTGATTGAATTGCTGGTGGTTATATCCATTATCGCGCTACTTATTTCAATTCTGCTGCCAGCGCTGTCACAGGCGCGGTCTGAAGCAGAAACCGTGGTGTGCGCCAGCAATATGCATGGCCTTACCCAAGGGCTTACCGAGTACCTGGTATCTGATAATGATCAGTTTCCGCTTAATGGCATATTGTTCCCGCATCCTGCGAAATATGACCCTTACGTTAGCAATCCAAGCGATCCGAATACAAAGTTCTGGAATAATCAGCAGGATTATCGTCTCCAGGGCGGAGCTCTTTACAACTGGCTCAATGGCTCGATGTCTAGTCTCATGGCCGCGGTTACCCAGGGGGGCTTCAGCGGGCCGCCGTATCCGCCGGCGAATCCCAACATAGCTAAAATATTTATGTGCCCGGCGGACCTTGGCGATCGCCTGGATGGTTCAACCAACACCCACGGTGGCGCCTGCCTTACCATGGACCCGGCCGGTCAAATAAACTCGGGCGTGAGCCAATCGGGTGGGTACTGGAGCTATTCAATCAACTCGGTACTTAACTCGCAATCGGCCACGCTTAGCCAGATTTACAATTCAGGCAGCGGCTCATCGTCGCCCGCCACACCCTGGACCTACCCGCTGACGCGCGGAGCCATTACCAATGCCAACTTTGTCGTATTTATTGAAGAGTCGGCTCGCAATTCGCCCTTTAACGATGAGGTATTTGACCCGCCGGCATTTAACGGAGGCGATCAATTGACCTCGCGCCATCTCGGCGGCGGCAATGTGGGCTTTCTCGATGGCCACGTTGAGTTTGTACATGCGGTTGAATTCAACAACTTGCCGCAATACAGCGGCGGCAACGGCAACGTAACGCTTTCTGAAGCGATGCAATCACCTATTACCGATTGGTTTATGCCCAATGAATGAAACCGGGCCAACGCTCCATTGCGATCCGTAAGCGGGTATGTCTGGTGCTGCGCAGCCGGCCCAGCGAAGGTTTGGTTAAACACAACGACACAACGAACGTGAAAAAAATATTAAGCCAGACCTCATCGTCCGGTCCCTCGTGTCGTCGTGCCGCCTGTCCCGGTATCCTTTTGTGTTCATCTGTGATCGGGATTTTGGTAAACCCCCGTCCTCTGCGACGCTGATTCTCTGCACGAGATTTCGCCGCAGTGCTCATTCAAAAACTTCATGCCCTGGTGCCCTTGTGGTTAACTACTTCTTCCATCTTGCGGCCAAAAGGGTACCCTTGGGTTTTGAACCGGAGAAGATTGCTGGTCCTCGGGCGTCGCATGATGTGCTGACAGATTTAAATCGCAGTCTGGTCGCCAGACAAGGCGACAACCCTTAAAAACCGGCGCAATTCATGCAACGACGATGCCGCGGGTGCTCAAGGCATCGGTACATTTTTAAAGTCAAATTTAACATGAAAGTTCTGCTGTTCGAGGTATACCGTCAGCACGAACTTTGCCGGCTTGCCATTTTGCACATTCTCTTGAAGTGTATATCGGGCCTGGTTGCCGCCGCCGTTGCCACCCCCATATTGCAGCAGAGCGCCGGTGGCACTGTAGCATTGCAGGGCATTAAAGCTATCGAGTTGATTGGCAATATTCTGCAGAGCCGGCGAAAGGGTGTTTGCACCATACCGTGTTTGCACCACATATTGATACTGCCACATGTTTCCAACCCTGTGCAGGTTGTTGATGGATACCGTAAAGCCTCCGATGGCGGTATGGGCCTTGCCGTTTTTGTTGAGCGTCAAGCTGATGACCTTTTTGTGCATGCTGGCCATAACGGGTATATAGCCCTTAAGCTCACGAATGGCAGTTCCATGGTTTTTGGGCCATTGCAGTTGCGCTGTGGCATTGTAAACGGCGGTAATATAGCCCTGCTGCCACCACTGATTGATTGGATTTTGAGAGGTCAGCGAGCTGCCCTTGTTGTCTATCGCTTTTGAAATAACCGGCTGCTGCACCTGCAATGGGCCGACCTTTCCAGGGATGGATAGCAGGTTCATTGAGGCTGTGAATGAGCTGGTCTTTTGTGGGTTGGCGCCGCTGAGCATGATGCTGCGCTGCATGGTGAGGCTTTGCAATGTAACGGCAAAAAGCCCGTCGAACGATGCAAAGTCGCCTTTTTGCAGCAGGCCGTTGGGGCCAAAAGCAATGCCGGGTGTGTTGTTGTAATAACCCATCATGGGTGAAACGCCGGTGCTTTCGGCGATGGTTTGGATGACCTTCCAAAAAGGTTGTTTGACCACGTTGAGGCTTACCGCACCGGCCGAGTTGGGTTGCATAAACGAAATATGACTTCCTGCCTGACTGCATACAGCTTTAAGCACATCATTGACGGATGCATTTCTAAGATTAAGCGTGATGAGCGGGCCACGCAGGAGGTCTTTCTGTGTTATTTCGCGAATGTTTTGCCGCAGCAAATGGCGCATTTCAGGCGTGGTCAGGCCTTGGAGGGCGGTCTTCATGGCGGGCAGGGCGGCATCGCCCAGGGCGAGGAGCTTGGTCGCTGCGGCGTGGCGCACTTCGTAGCGGTCGCTGAGTAATGCGTGAATGAGTTTTTGAATCTGCTTTTGCTCAGCCGCGTCATTTTGTGCTGACACAGGGCGTTTGGCAGCCGGTACGGTAGCCGGGGTTGGCAATGGCACAGGCGATGGTTTTGGCGACCGTCCCGGCAGGGGGGCAACGATGGTTGAAATGTCTATTTTTACCTGCGGCACTGCGGCTGGTGCCGTGCTGGTCGCCGTAGGATGGCTGGGGGTTAGAACAATTTGGCTGCCGGGCGCGGCGGCCAAGACCGTGGCTATGCCGATGGCTCCGGCCATTGCCGCAGATATGCAGGCGGTAAGCGGCAGGCGGCGAGAGTGGTATTTTACGATCGTTAGCATACAAGTCCTTCCGTATTTGGCAATCTTGGACGTTACAAGTAGCTGCGGCAGTAAACATCGCCGTTCGATGGTCATTATAACGCAATATTTTATGGCCGATTCGCCAATTGGGCCATCATGGCGTCAAAATGTTGGCGGTCGCTGGGCTGCCATAAACTTAGCTTCCAGCGGCAGTGTTGCAGCAGTGGCGCAGAGGCACCGTTGGCCTTCATATATCGGTATGCGAGCACGCGTGCGGGCCATTGCAAGGCTAAATCCGTCTGGCTGTAGCTTGATGCCTCGTTCAGGAGTTGCCAAAGCTGCAGCGCCGGCGCAAGGGCCGGCGCTGGTTTGGCCGGCGGGTTTGGCGGGCGGTAATGGGAGATGGGGAGCCCATCAAGATTGGTATAGCCAGCATCAAGCTTTGGCCCGGCCAGGCGATCCATAAACATGCCCTGCACCGCCATCCAGTATCCATTATTGCGCTGGAGCCGCACCAAATATGAATACGGGCCCTTAAGTAGGAACGATATATAAACGCCACCCCAAAACTGCATGACGCGGCTATGAGCGAGCGGCTTTTCGTGCAGCCAGGCGTAGTGCGGCCCGGCAACTCCACGATAAACTTTTATAACATAATCGCGGAGGGCGTTTTCACCGTATTGTCCATCTTTGTTATGGTAATAAAAACTGACTTTGTACAGCCCTCGCGGCACGGTCACCCGCAGCCACATGTCCGGACCTTGGTAAAAGCGATTGTAGCGGCCGCCGGCATCGTTCCATTCGCCTTCTATGCGTTCGTTGGCATCGGGAAAGAACAGCGTTCGACGTAGCTGCGAATGCGTCCATGAAAGGTAATAGGCGACGTCGCCATCCGTTTGATGCGGGGATGAAAGGCGTTGAATATTGGCTTGAGCGAGGCCGCCGAAGAATCGTTCTTCATCATCAGCGAAATTGCGCGTGCCCGCGCACAGCCGGGCAAAATTAACGCCATAATGCCCCAACCAGTCGCCCTGAGTCTGCCAATCTTGACCGAACGAAGCTGCCTCCGGTGCTGGACCTGCGCCGTGCTTTATCAAGGTGATAAGATGTTGAAGTTGTAATGCGGTGGGCGGCTTGGCGCCGGCAGGAAAATGCGGCGGAGAATTCTTGGCGGCGGGTGCGGCCGTGGGGCGCATCGCTTGCGATTCGGGGGTAACGCGCTCAAACAGGCCGTCCTCATAGCCGCCGATCATCATGGCATTGCCAGGCAAAGCGAGGAGGCTGGCAATAAACCCTGCAACATGCGTGGTGCCGGCGTTTCCTAATGTTTGGCGAATGTTGCCGCTGCCTGCGTTGAGCACATCGAAGCCGGTGGCACGGTGGCCAATCCACACATTGCCGTTTGTGGCCTGAGCCAGGCACGTCACATAATCAGATGACAGCAGTGTTGCGAGTATTTGCGCCGTGGGAGACTTCCAATGCAGCGGCTGATGCCACATACCACGGACCTTATCGGCGTAGTTACGGCCGCGCAGAAACACAAAACTCCTGCCCGCATCGGCGCTCCATGCAAGGCCGCCATCTGTGCCGACATACACGGTATAAGGCGGGTGGTTTTGCGCATCGGGATTTCTGGCAATTAAGATGCAGTT
This sequence comes from Phycisphaerae bacterium, assembly GCA_049965775.1. Taxonomy (GTDB): domain Bacteria; phylum Planctomycetota; class Phycisphaerae; order WQYP01; family WQYP01; genus JABEVB01. The sequence goes on along the minus strand of JBMFVX010000045.1, from coordinate 8,030 downwards.
GATCAGGTTGCTTGGCAGACCTTTGCCTCGCGGCGTTGTCAGCAGATGATCGGGACCGCGGACATGAAGCCATCGGGTGTAATGGCTTGCGGGGCCGCTTATCGCCAGCCCATGGCTTTGAGTGCCGACAAACAGCTTTCCATCGGGTGCGAAGGCGAGGCACGAAATCGCATTGGCGGGTAACCCATTGGCGGCTGTGTAGTAATGCCATGCGTGTGCGGAGGTGTTGTAGCAGCTAAGGCCGCGATTGGTGGCGAGCCACACGCTGCCATCGAGCGGTGAGATGGCGATGGCGAAGATGCGCGATCCCAGTGGGCCAATGGCATTATTGCGTGCCAGAAGTCGCTCGTTCGGCGATCGGTGGGTGGGTGTTCCGTAGCCAACTCCGGCTACAACGGCGTAATCTCTCCAGCTTTTGCCGTTATAAACGCAAACGCCATGGTTCAAACTGCCGGCCCATATGCGACCATCGCGGTCGCAGGCCAGGGCGTAGACGTTGTTGGGCGCATTGTCGCGGCTGGTGAAGTGCTGCCAAACCTTTGCCGTCGGCACATTTGGATTATAAGAGACAATGCCCTGGCCTTCGGTGCCAAACCACAGTCGTCCCGATGCAGATTCGGCCAGAGCTGTAATACATGGCGCATGAATATTGAAGCGTCGAATGTAAAGTTGCGCGGGTGGAGGCTTAGCGCTATGGGGCGGCGTCAGTAGTGCGGCGTTCGGCGCGGCAAGAGCATGCGAGCCTGAGGCCAAAATGCAGGCTGCGGCTGACATGTAGCAATATTGGAGGAGATGCTTAAATGGTGGACGATTCAACATGCGTTACCTCGCTGGTCTGTCGCATCTGCTGCTGAGAGCGGCGTTGTCGCTAATCACAAGAAAGTATAACATAGTTTTCGGAAGATGATATTTTGGATGGCGCCTATGCAAGCACACGGCGTGAAGCGGTACACATGGTATGCCCTGGTTGTAGTGTTGGCGATGAGCTTGCTGTTGGCCGCCGGACATGGGGAGCCAGCTTCGGACGGGGCCTCCGCAGGTAAATTAAGGGACTGGCCGCAACTGCTGCGGCAGTCGCTGGTTCACTTCGAGCAGCAATCCGGACTGCACAACGGCTCTCGGCCGCCCGCCACGCAGCAATCCGCGTCCCAGCAGTTGCAAATAGAAGGTTTGGTAAACTGGAACCACTGGCTGATGTCGCTGCCGGCTCCGCGGCGAGCATCGCTGGAACCCTATACGCTTGAGCCAACGGCGCAAAAAGCAATTGATGAAGCATTCGCGCCCAGTCGGCGGATGCGTGCGGCTTCGTTAAAATATATCGTAGGGCTGGCGCCGTCTTATGATATGCTCCGGTATGCGTTGCTTGATACTCTTTTGCTCGACCCAAGCCGGTATGTGCGGCTGTCAGCAATGAATGTGTTGTGGACGATGCCGCCCGATGCCCAAGGCGCCGAAGAACTGTTTTGGCTCGAAGCCGAAGTAAATGACGACGTTGACTTCGTATACTATCGCGGTGCGCATGTATGGAAGCCTTTGTTTAAGCCGCCGCCACAATTGCCGGCACTGACCATTGCCATGCCGGGTCCGCGGCTCCATGGCGAAATTCATCGTTTTTATGCGGCGGACCATAACCGCATAATGGCTCTTTTGACGCACTGGAGCAAACCTGCTGTGCAGCAGGTGCTGCTGGCGCATTTGGCAAGTTTTGAAGCGCCCGCGCTTGCACACGATGGTTATCGTAAGCGAGCCGTAAGACTCAATAAGCTGGTCTATGCCGAGTTGTTTGCCGCTTGCCGGCCTCGTGAGGCCATTGGCTACCTGATGAACGCCGTTTTTTACACGGCAGGCCACGACGGCGCGAGCCTCTCACCGCAGGGAAGGCCGACGTTCAGCCGGTCGTATTACAAGAGTTCGCGTACCGATGCGTTATTTTTGCTGATGGTAGCCCTGGGCGTCAATCCGACGCACCATGGCCTTGTGGTAATCGGGCATAATGTGCCGAATGTGTGGCATGAGGTGTCGCCAATTATTGTTGCGCAGACGCAACAAACCCAAGCTCAAGCCATTTCGTTCATGCGGGCGCTTTGTCACCGTCGGCATTTTCAGAGATTTGCCGGTGGCCTTGCCGCACCTGCAGCAGCCACACGGCAGGTGCGTGAGGATAATCGGACTCCGCGCGGGAGCCTTACGCAACTCCGGTTGGGGATTAAACTCTGGTATCTCTGGACAATGCAATTGCCGCAGGCGCGGTGTTCTGCCATGCTTGCGTGGGGCAGTCAAGCGAGTCGCATTGAAAATGTTGAGCTGGCTTTTGCGGCGGCGCCGACAAGCAGGCGTGATGCTTGTCGTGAGCTTGCCGCCGACAGCAGCCCGCAAAGTCAGCGGATATTATGTCATCTGCTGCATAGCAGTCACCCGTCAGTACAGAGCCAGGCCATACAAGCACTGCAAGGCATGAAACTTGTCGCGCAGTCGGTTCATTCTTTATGGCATCTCGCAACCACGCTGCAACTGCCTATAGGCAATATTCAATATGATGGGAATTGGCACCTGATGTACCGTGATCGAGCCATTGTTATTCCGCGACTGACTAAACCTGCGAGGCGGTACGCTATCTTTTGGGGCACCAAGGATATTGCGTTTAAGTTGCTGCAGCGCAAAGCTTATGCCGGATCGCTCTATGCGCATGTGCTTGCCGATGCGAGCGAAGAGCGCCATGGCAGCGGCGCGCTGTACCGAATTGCGTTTGTAACTCGGCGGTGGCGCACGTTTGACCACACCATTGCAATCTATGTGCATACGCCGGGTGATGCAATCGTATCGGAATTGCTGGCCGACATACATACGGTGATAACACAACCAAATTGGTCCAGCTACGATGATCATAGCGTTGATGCGCGGCTCGCTCCTCTTATTATCTTATGCCGCAAGGCCCATGTGTCACTCTCGGCCTATGGCATTAAGCATAATCCCGCGTCGGTCCCACCCGCCGCTGAATATGCCCCTGTAAGCAATGCCGCAATGGCTGCGGGTATTCAACGCATGACCCGTCTTTGGACGGCCCGCGGCGTGGAGCCGGCTCCATGAATACAACTTGTGTGCAAGCTATCTGAATAACAATCGCCAACAATTTGCGGCCGAGTCAAATCGTCTTCGGAATCCGGTTATTATTTGCGCCCGTACGCATGACGGAGGCCCACTATTTAGAGCAATTGCCAAAAATGCACTGCTGAATTATCTCTTGCGCGATCGCGAAAAACATGATTTACTATGTGTATGGCAAGGAAACCGACACAACCGAATGGCGAGAACTGCTCCTTGGTGGAATTGGAGACGGCGGCGACCTGTGCGCCAAGTCGCCAGAGCCATATACGCCTGCAAGCCATTCGCAGTCTGTTGCTGGGAGTTGAGCCGGGCATTGTGGCCCAACTCGCGATGGTCAAGCCGCGTACGCTTTCGGTGTGGGTGGGGCGGTTCAACGCTTCGGGCATTGATGGCCTGATCGACAAATCGCGTCCTAGCCGGCCGCGCAAGATATTGCCGCAACAAACACCTGTACTTAAACAATTGGTTGAGCAGCCCGCCCAAATCGGCGTGACACACTGGACGGGTAAGAAGTTCCATGGTTACCTGCGTGAATCATTGGCCCTGGAAGTTGGCTATCGCACGGTCATTCGATGGCTGCATGAGAACAACTTTTGTTTGAAGGTGCCGCAACCGTGGCCCGACCGACAAAACAAACTCGAGCGAAACGCTTACCAGGAGCGGCTCCGGCGTTATCTGGCCGATGAGAATATCGAACTATGGTATCTCGACGAGTGCGGGGTGGAGGGCGATCCGCATCCTCGCCGGCGCTGGGCGCAGAAAGGAGCCAGGGTGCGGGTGACCAAGAACGGCGATCATCTGCGGATGAACGTCACCGGCATGGTCTGTCCGCGTACGGGAGCCTTCTATGCTTTGGAATTCTCCCATACGGACACGGAAACCTTCCGATGTTTTCTCCAACACGCCAACCGCGATATTCAACGGCCCCGTCCTCGGAATCTGCTGATCATGGACAATGCCAGCTGGCACAAGGCCAAGACCTTGCCGTGGGGAGTTTTCGAACCGGTTTATCTGCCGGGATATTCGCCGGATTTCAACCCCGTCGAACGGTTATAGCTTTTGCTCAAGGCGGAATGGTTCACCGACTTTGTAGCCAAGGACCGGGAGGCTTTAATGCTGCGCCTGGATCAGGCCTCAACTGGGTTGTCGCTCACGCCGCCGACAACGTCAGAACCTGCGCTATAAAGCAGTAAACTTTTGGCAATCGCTCTAACGTGACATAAAGCTGGATTTAACACGAGGTTACGATGTCAAGAGCCTTGTGAGATGAGTGAGGTGGAACTTTGGGTTATAGCAAGCACTCCGAGCGATCATGCGGAAAATAACGATTTTTCCACGGCCTCCGCGGAAGTACATGAATTTCACCCCGCATTGAAAATGCCGGCAGTTTCTCAAAATGTTGCCTGTACATTTAATTGCGTGCTCCTGCTGATGGTGGTAAGGTCACACTCGCTTGTGCCTGCAACTGAACCGGCCCAAGCAATCCGGAAGGATGCAAGGGAGAATTTTTGTTGTAGTAGTTCCACGTTTCAAAGGTATAACGTCCCGGCGTTGGACGGGGCAAGTCGTGAATCACCCAGTTTGGAAAGCGCACCAGCGGCCCGCCAAGATCCTGCCGGCCCCAGAGTGGATGTCCCCACTGCATGTGCGTTGAGAGTTGGTCGTCACCAATGAGCCGATTTTGCCAGGTATTTGTTATTACCAGTCGCAGCTTATTAAGACCAGCTTTTATGGCCGGTGTTATATCAACTTTAAATGGTGCGTACCATATCACGCCAAAATCGTGTCTGTTAACCCATATATGAACCATGTCGTTGACTTGTCCTAAATTTAATACGATGTGCTGATTGGGCGCCAGAAAAGATTTTGGGATGCTGATTGTCTTACGATAGGTTGCAGTTCCGGAGAAATATTTGATGCCGGCATCAGATGATGCCGTCCATGACATCAGGTGGGCAAAGTTGGCTTCAGCCGGTGCCCCCCAGCCGGGAGTGAAGTTCACGCGCCACGCTCCGTGAATAATCAAAGCTTTCGGTAAAGGGGGCACCGTCATGTTCACGCGTTTTCCATTGGCGAGGGTGATTTCGTAATGCCCGGCCTTGGTTGCAATCAGACGAAGATGATGGTCTGAACTGATGGTAACATTGGTATGCGTCGAACGCTGGTCCTTTCTAAATACCTTCGTCACATGGCTGAAAGCTCCCAGGCTATGCCTGAAAACCACAAATACTGACTCCAACGGCTCAAGTTGAAGTGGCATTTCTGTGCCGCCGTGTACTTCTGAAAATTCACCGGCTTTTACCTCTCGACCGGAGGCGGCATACCACAACTCCGGGGCTTTGCCCTGCACATTAAACCACGCAGTTGTTGATATCGCTTTCGATCCGCGATTTACAACAAAGTATAGATCCAGACCTGGAGCATGACGGTGGATGGCTACCAGCGGAGCCGGGGCTTGAAAATCACTTGGTACACCCAGGCGATGAAGCATTTCACGGACCGATACATTCCAGGCAACCAGCCCCTTGCCGAACCGATGCAGCTTAATGCTGGTGCCGTTGCAGTTACCCCAAACTTTTTCGCCGATCGAGGCTACAGTTGAGTCGCATTGAGGATAGTCGGTAAGGCTGGGCGATGCCGTCGGCTTGGGGCCAATGACCACAGCTCCCGCGGAAACCAGCTCTTCCAGCTTTTGGGCAACACGCGGCAACATTTTGGGCGTATCAGGCAGCACCATGACCCGGTACGAGCGTCCGCTTGGAAGAATAATGTTGCCTTGTTTGACGCTGGCACGGTAAAAAAGTGAGAGGCTGACGGCATCTCTTGAAAATTGCGGTGGAGCGCTGTTAAGGTAACAGGTATAGCATACCTGCTGCCCCTGTCGCAACATCGTTGAACAGCGATTGATGTATGTGAAAAAAGCGATGCCGGGCTTAAACCATGTCTCATTTTCGCCAAATTGTGTTCCCCACCACCCCATAAGAATACCGGGCTTGTATTTTTTATTAAGGGCCTGATGCGTCCAGTCGTGCAGATAACATCGGTTAACGCCGCTTAAAAATTCACCGTCCAGGGCCGGCTTCAGATAGGCTGGCGTCTCATCAAGCAAGCTGTTCCATGGATGACCAGTGAGTGCTTCTGCACCTACTAATGTACGTCCATCAGCGCGGGCCGCCCCCGCGACGGCATAGGAGATGCCGGACCGGGTGCTGCTCCAGCACTCTCCCATGGTCACGTCACACGATGCGGCGCATGCGACCGTGTTAAATGGCCCCGTATAAGGCTCGAGGCACATTTTGAGGCCGGCCGCGTCAATCATTTTATGATAAACATCAAAGTCGCGCAGTTTAAAAAGCTGTGCAATTGTTCTGGCAAAATCGTATCGAAAGCGTCGAGATTGATTGGGACTGCCTACAACCACGCCGTCAAGTACCGGCAACCACGCAATGGGATCGTAATGCCGCAGGGCAATAAAATCTTTACGGAAATGCCGGGTCCATGTTTGCGGGCCTGCCTCGTAACTATCAAACAAAAGATGCGTAAACGTGTGGCCAACTGCCAGGCCCAAGTGGCTTTCGACGCCATGAAGGACATGTTCAATATGGAAAGTTGCTGCCTTAGCGCTAAGCTTGTCGGCCTCCAGAGCGTAAACCCCATCGGGTACCGGAATATCGGTTGCACCTGTCGAGGTAAAGCCATAGCGATAAATGCGCCACAAGCCCGCCGTCGCATGCCATGTTAAGAGGCCTTTGTCATTCATATGGGAAGTAATATTGACAATGCTGTCCGGCTCAACAACTTTGGCGACCGGCACCGCCAAAACACAAACATCATGATAGACTTTCAGGATGGTTCGGGGTTTTTGCAGCGTAAGACGTATATCGGCGGGGCCTTTTACTGTTGTACTCGTCCAGACAATTTTTTTCATGGAGAGAGCCGGGGTCATCCATGGTCCACCACTGGCAGAAAATCCGGGGCAATTTTCCATGCCAATTTTAAGATGTAACTTATGAGCAACCTTGCAGGCATATTGAACCATTTGCCACCATTTGGCGGTCCAGTAGTGAATTGGTGCCACGCCGCTGTTAGGCATATCCTTACCCACCAGCGCCTGAGAAGCGATAGGGCATATGGTGGCGCCTGCTACGCCCGCTTTCTTCATTGCGATTAAGTCGCGCTTGATGCCATATTTGCTTATAGTCAAGCCCATCCAATGCCACCAAACATAGGTGCGGTAGATAAGTGGTGGATGCACGAATTCTGAACTCAAGTTCGTGTCGTCCAAGACAGTTGCATCGCCCGCGGCGACAAAATGACACGAGCATAGGACTAGTATCGCGGCAAATAAGAAAAAATATCTGCCTGCAAGTTTATATTTGATTCTTGCCGAGGTAATGGTATCCATATGAATACTCCTGAATGGTAATTCACTGCATGCCTTAGAAAACGATTCCAGGAGCCAGTCCTGGTAATCGCGGGGTTGCGACGGCATGATTTTTGGCTCTCCTGACGCAGATGTTACTCAGAGGCGCCGCACCGCAGAGGAGAGGCAAAGAGCACCCCGCCCCGCGGGGCGGCTCGATCCTACGCCGCGCATACGGGACATTTCAGCTCCATCGCAATCCTGGCCATTACTCGGACCGGCTTCTAGGCCTGACGCAGCGTCCCTATGGCCAAGTTCATTATATTGGGCCAATACGATTTTTGCGAAACATTTTAGACGCAATCCGCAGGCAGACGTGCTCATTGCTTTCTTCATGGTGGGGCGGTTCAATCCCACACCGCAGCAGAGGTATTCCTTATCACTGCCCATTGCTGTCCGGTCAACGACATGGGCAACAGCAACTTTAAGCTTGTAGAATAAGGGTTTTCTGCACCTATGACAGGGTACACGATTTGATTTCCAACGGTTGATTTTAGCCCCC
>JBMFVX010000044.1:0-22154 GCA_049965775.1 Phycisphaerae bacterium | reverse complement strand
ATCCGCGATTTGGCCATCGGTATGGAGAACGACCCGCGCATCACCTGGTACAGCATTGAAAGCGAAAACTTTGAATCCATCCACAATCACAACGCCTACGCCCAAATAGAGCGTTGGAAAACAGAGCCAATGGTGTAGCCGAGCCTGTCTGAAAACCTCACTTGAGAGCGGAAAAGATATCTCGCCGCGTGAGCGGCATCACTTCATCGCAGCGGCGGCTTGAGGCCATCGCAAGCCGTGCCATGCAGATAATATTATCTTGCACCGACAGCCGCGCAATCAAGCGGATTGCCGACCAAGAATCCGGTCAAGATTGTCACGTTGACACAACCCAAAAGACTAACTACGCCACGGCACGGCGCAATAAAAACATCATCCCGATCTATCATATCGGGATGATGCTGCAGCAGGCGTTTTAAGAGTTCGCAATTACCATGCAAAGTGCGAGAAGGCGCGGTTGGCTTCGGCCATCTTGTGCACGTTTTCGCGGGTTTGCATCGCAGCGCCTTCGCGCTTGCTCGCGGCAACGAGTTCCTCGGCGAGGCGTTCCATCATGGGTTTGCCGGCCTTGGAGCGGATAGCTTCGAGAATCCAGCGGATGGCAAGGCTTTGCTGCCGTTTGCGCGACACAGCCATGGGCACCTGATAGTTCTGACCGCCGACGCGACGGGATCGTGTTTCGATATTGGGTTTGACGTTATTCATGGCAAGCTCAAAAATCTCAATAGGCTTGGCGTCTTTAACGCGCTTGCCGATGAGGTCCAAGGCTCCGTAAACCACGCGCTGAGCGGTCGCTTTTTTGCCGTCATACATCAGGCAGTTAATGAACTTGCTCAGGGTAAGCGACCCATAGACCGGGTCGGGTTTGAGATTCGTGGCACTGACAGTAAACGATTTGGCGCCCATGGCTTCCTTTCATTTCTCCGGTTCGAATCAGCAAGATTCGGGATACTTCAAGGCATGCGGGTCGGAACATCCGAGCCGCCGGTTGAATTTTGACAATATTATTTAGGTTTCTTGGCTCCGTACTTGGAGCGGCTGCGACGGCGGGCTTCTACGCCGCCGGCATCGAGCACGCCGCGAACAATGTGATAACGCACGCCGGGCAGGTCGCGTACGCGGCCGCCCCGCACGAGCACAATCGAGTGTTCCTGCAAATTATGGTCTATGCCGGGGATGTAGGCGGTAACTTCTTTACCGTTGGAGAGCCGCACGCGGGCCACCTTACGCAAAGCCGAGTTGGGTTTTTTGGGGGTCATGGTTTTGACCACCAGACAAACCCCGCGACGCTGCGGCGACGCTTCAAGGTCTTTCACCTTGTTGATGCGTTCGAGACTGCGACGCGGCTTTTTGATCAACTGATTGATTGTCGGCATAGTTAACCTTTTATTTCGTTGCTGCCACCTGCGGCCTACCATCGACCGGCAAGCGAGCCACCCGGAAGGCCGGCGTTCCGTCAACAGCCTCTTCGGCCGCCGGAACCCGGCAGACTCCGCCAAAATCCGAACTAGAAAGTGTAATGGCTTTTGCCCGTCGTTGCAACCACGCCGCCGTCGCACGCGACATTTTCACAGGGCCAAAGCGGCGGCATTGTCAACCATCGCCGCCAAGAGTATAATTCATAGTCTTGAATTTGGTTAACTACGGAGACTTATTTCCCATGCCCGAAACCGCAAAAGAAACCGCAAACGTTAAAAAGCTTTATGACGAAGCCCTCAAAGCCGCAAAAGACGGCCGGCTTGAAACCACGCTTGAACTTCTGGAAAAAGCCAACCAAATAGATCCCGAAGACGATGCCGTGGCGTTCAAACTCGCCTATTACTACGATCTGCTCGGCGAAGATGAAAAGGCCATCGTTCTTTACGAAAGCCTCGCCGCCCGCCAGCCCACCTACGAGGGTGTGCTGCTGAATCTTTCGGTGCTCTACGAAGATGCCGGCCTTTACGACGACGCTGAAGAATGTCTGCACCGCCTTCTCACCAGCCAACCCAATCATGCCAGGGGCCGCATGTTTTACCGCCATGTAGACAGCTCGCTCGACATGCAGATACCGGATGACACCGACCGCCGCTACGGCCCGCGCAATTTGGTGCTCGAAACGCCCGTAACCGATTTTGAGCTTTCGGTTCGCGCCCGCAACTGCCTGCGTAAGATGAATATTCGCACCCTCGGAGACCTCTTGAAAATTACCGAGGCCGAACTGCTGAGCTACAAAAACTTCGGCGAAACCAGCCTTCAGGAAATTCGCGAGATGCTCTCGCGCAAGGGCCTGCGTCTGGGGCAGGCTTCCGAGGAGGCTCTCGCGGCACAACGCGCCGAGGCTCTCAGGGCGGTTGCCGCCACCGTGCCGCCCGAAGTGCTTAACCAAAGCGTCAGCGACATGGAGTTTGGCGCACGCAGCAGCAAGGCGCTCAAGCTGCTGGGCATCAATACCGTGGCCGATTTGATCAGCCGCACCGAAGCCGAGTTGTTGGGCGTGCAGAACTTTGGCGACACCAGCCTTGATGAAGTCAAAGAGAAACTCGGTAAGCTGGGCTTGACTCTGCGCAAAGTAGATTAAAGGGCACGCTGAGCCCACGATGCGGCCCCGCGCAGTCCCTAACGCCGCCGGCGACGTAGAAACAACGTGGCGCAATCCCAAAGCCGTGGTGCTGCGGGCTTTGCTGCTTTATTTTTTAGAGGATCAAGGATGATCCACTTGCGCCCCAGACACTTTGTACTTTCTGCCGCAATGCTCGTGGCCTCCACGACCATCCTGCTGCTGGCAGGTTGCCAGAGCAGTTCTTCGCAGATGGCGCTGCCGCCGCCACCCTCCATCGGCAACTCCCCGACCGCAAGCACCACAAGCCCCGCCATCGCCCCGGCGTTTCCACCCATTCCCACCATCCTACCCAAGCCGGCAATCCTGGGGCCGGTTTATCCGGCAATTGTGCCGGTGTCGTGGCAACGAACCGAACCCTCGATTCGCGTAGCCATTACCCAGCCGCAACCCACGGCCCCGCGGCTCGATCCGCGTTTTTACCGAGGCCGCGTCGAAGTGGTGCGGTTGCCAACCGGCGAATATGTGGGCCTTAACGTACTCCCCATTGAAGATTATCTCGCCGGCGTGCTCTCACGCGAGCTTTACGGAAGTTGGCAACCCGCCGCCTACCGGGCGCAGGCCATTGCTGCCCGAACCTACGCGCTCTACCAGATGCGTACTTTTGGTCTCACGCACGCATGGGACGTTACCGGTACGCAAAACTCTCAGGTCTATGGCGGCATGCGGGCCGAGACACCTCGCGCCTGGGCCGCGGTACGTGCCACCTGGGGCGAGGTGATGTTTGCCCATCAAGGCGCACTGCATGGCATTTTTTGCGCGTTTTACTCCGCCTGCACCGGCGGAGCCACCCAGACTCCATCCGATGCCTGGGGCGATGAGAACGCGCCAACCCTTACCGCCCGCATCGTCGGTCCGGTGGATGCTGATTGCTCAAAGTACTCTTGGCCGCCCATGACCATCAACAAAGCCCTTGTCACGCAGGCCGTTACGCTCTGGGGCAAAAAGAATTCCTTACCCTATTTAAGCGAGCTTGGCCCCATCTCCACTGTGCAGATAACCCAGCGTAATGATATTACCAACCGGCCGACAGTGATCACCTTCACCGATATTTATGGCCACCAGGGCGCCATGCGTTCCGAAGAGTTTCGGCTTGCGCTCGTTACCGACCCCAATCGCAATGTCTCGGCTCCGCCCAGCAGCAATTTTGACATTCGTAACACGCCCGATAGCATCGTCCTTTATAACGGCCATGGCTTCGGCCACGGCATCGGCCTGTCGCAATGGGGTGCACAGGAGTTCGCTCTCAAAGGCCTATCCGCCCGCTACATCCTCAACTTTTATTACCCCACCGAGGCAATACACAAGCTCTGGTAAGCCAGCGCGGCAACATGGCGGCAAAAATCCATTGTCACCAAAAACGGCGCAACGAGCCACGCGGTTAAGCCGCGTGGTCAAGCCTTTTTGCCCACCCCGGCAAGCGGCAGCGCCGCCGGGGTGCCCGGGTTACGCCGCAGCACCACGAGAGATGCTTCAATTCTGACCGCAAGCGGTATAGATATCCATGCCGATATTCTCCGCGCTGACGTCTTGCCAGATGCCAATATCTTGGCGTCATACTTTGTAGACTTTATTTCGTGGTAGCCCCTTACCGTGGCGAACTGTCCGGTGCAAAGCCTGTGCCAAAACATCAAGGGGAACGAAACGGAAATTGGTTTAAGTTTTTGTAAGAACCCTGCCGATAACAACCAACGTGCGTGAATAGCTAAACCGTGGGGTCTTTTTCCTGCGGCAGCGTTATGGATGATGCTGTGTTCACGTTGGCGGGCATGATGCCTGCGGGGGTGCGATCGGCACGCTATTAGAGCAACAGTCGCCCGTTGTTGTGCACCGAGCCATGGCCGGTTTATCTCCGTGTGGCCCCGGTACCCGCAAAGCATACCGTTATCGCATTTTTCGTGGGAGGCGATTCGTGGCAGAACCGGCAATTTCAGCAGCCAGCGTGTTTCCGCGCAAGGCTCCAACTTTGATCCGGCCCGTTTGGCCCGCCGAACTGATGGACGATGCGCCGCTGCCCCTGTCTGGCGATGGGGGGGGCAGGCGAGCCAGTGCCAACACCGCAGCAATGAAATCGCTTCGTCCGGGTGAAACCGTTGTGGATATTGGCTGCGGCAATGGCTGCGATGTGCTCGCCGCTGCGCGAATCGTAGGGTCTGCCGGACGCGTTATTGGAATTGACAACTCACCTGAAAAGATCGAGCAGGCCCGGCGCGACGCATGCGCCGCAGGTGCAGGCAATGTCACGTTTTACCTTTGCCGCATTGACAGTGTGCCTGTGCCTGCGGGTAGTGTTGACTGTATTATGAGCCATGGTGCCATCAATGGGGCCGGCAACAAGCCTGCTATTTTTCGCGAAATGCACAGGGTGCTAAGGCCGGGTGGGCGCGTGATGATCAGCGACGTAGCCCTTAAAGATTTGCTGCCCGCGGAAGTTGCTGAAGCCCTCATGGAATGCGTTGACGGCCTCGCGGGGGCCGTTGAAATTTCAACCTATCGCAATTTGCTTCAAGCCGCCGGCTTCGAACAGATACTCATTGCCGAAACCGGCGAGAGCCTCTCGTTCAACTCGAGCCGGGCCGCCTGCGGCACTGCGGCGGCGATGCTGGCGAGCTACGGCATCGGCCTGGCCACCCGTGATTGGCTTTTTCCACAGATGGCCAGCGATGACGGATTGGAGCATTACGCGGCCGTGGTGCGGGTGCATGCGGTGCGGGCCGCCGACGCGGTTTAGGCGTAAGCGCCACACGGCAGGCGCGGTGCAATTGTTATCGCCAGAATCAAAATGATAAACATGCCCTGCTGCCACAATCGTGCACGACAAAGGTAAACGTGGCCATCGTAATTGACGCGCCGCTTCACCTTGAAACAGTCGCATCCAAAAGCATAGACCGTTCTCCGCGTTGCCTGGCTGCACTTACTGGTGCAGGGTGTTCCTATCGGCTGGGGCGTTTGCGGAATCGCTTGCGAAATGTGGCGGGCGTCATGCCCACTTCTCGTCGGAATGATACGGCAAAGTGCGTCGGTGAAGAAAATCCTACGCCGTAAGCAACCCGCTTGATCGGCAGGTGCGTTTCGATAAGCAGTCGTTTGGCCCGGGTAATCCGGCAGTCAATAATTTCAGAAAGAACGCTGCGCCCTCGCGCCTGGGCAAAGCGACGTTCCAGCGTCCGCCGATTGGCATTGATGTCTGCGGCAATTTTGGGTACCGACAGCCCTCGGTGGCTGTGTGTCCAGATTATCTTAAGAGCCTTGGCAACCATCGGGTCATTCACCTCCCGGGTGAGCAGCGGGTTAAGCGTCGTGTCGGTCTGCTCCTGCAGGGCCAGCCGGTCACCCAGCACCATGGTCAGCAGACCCAGGGCAAGGGAGGTAGTCGCCGTCGAAACGTGCTCCGGTTGATTGACCACAAGGTTGATGATTTCTCTGTAACGGGGTGACAGGTCAAGTCTTGGATCGGGCGACCAGACGGCGGTTTCAGGTCCGATCACCCGTGCGTTGCCCCACAAATGAGGCAATTCGCCGTCAAACGATATCCAGTGTGATTCCCAACCGGTGGACGGGTCCGGCCGATAGCGATGCCACACATCAGGCATGAGCAGCATCACCATGCCGGCTTCGAGCTTTATATGCCCGGTCGCCTCAGATGCAAACTCACCGGTGCCCGCGCTAACATGCACAAGCTGATATTCCGGAAGTGTGCGGCCGCGCTGCCAGGTAAAAGCGTAAAGCTCTGGGTGGCTGGGCAGCGGGTATGGCTCGCCGGGCTTGATGGATTCGTATCCGGCTCCGATAAGGTACAGGCCGAGTCGCCGGGTGCCTTCTCCCACCGGCGGATAGCCGTGAATGCAGCGACCTTGATTGAACTGTTTCATTTCAAAATCCTTACAAACGTCGCATTAAAACCGCCTTGCCCTATGCGGTCAAGACGCTTCACTTTTGCACGTTCAGTTTGTATTATAAAGCAGAAGGTTTTTTAGGAGTACCTGCATTATGGCGATTTTGCTTACCGAAACGGCTGCCAAGGAAATTAAGAACATCATACGCGATCAGGGGTTGCCTGAGGCGGTGGCTCTGCGCGTGGGCGTCAAAGGAGGGGGGTGCTCGGGGTTCAGCTACGTGCTGGATCTTACCGACGCTCCCGCCGAAAACGACGAAGTGATGGAATCCAATGGCATTAAAGTCGTCTCTGACCGCAAGAGCTATCTCTACCTTAACGGCACCGAGATTGATTTCAAAGATGAAGTGATGGGCCGTGGCTTTGTGTTTAAGAACCCAAATGCCACGCATGCCTGCGGATGCGGATCATCGTTTAGCGTATAGTGCGGCGATCCCGCTGAGCCGGTACGCCCGTAATAATTAAAAGGGCATGGGGTTTGCTCAACCTCATGCCTTTTTTATTGCCTGCGCGGCGGTGGGCTTTGATCCTGAGATGGTGGATTATGTCTGCATAATCGGCTATTCTATAAGAACTGCTGGTGGCTAAGGCGTCGTCGGACGGCCTGCGCCAGCCGGTCCAAACTCCGAAACCCCCTGGTCACGATCCTGAATCAGGCTATCGTGCGGCGGGCTTCGCAGTGGGGAAACCTCTCATGGACATCAAAAAAGGCATCGCGGTTTCGTCGGGTGTGGTTGTTTGCCGCGCATGGCTGCTCTCCGATGATGAACTGCACATTGACCGGCGCGAAATTGCCCCATCGGAGATTCCGGCGGAGCGCAAGCGGCTGCTCAAGGCGGTTGCGGCCAGCAGCGATGATCTGCGCGATTTACGTGACAAAACCACGCGCAGCCTCGGTAAAGAAACGGGCGCCATCTTCGACTATCACCTCGGCTTGCTTAATGATCAGCACCTGCTGGGCGAATTTTCCTCGCGCATAGAAAATCAGCGTTTTTCCGCCGAATATGCTGTTCGCCGGACGCTGCGCGACTTCAGCAAAGCCTTTTTCGATCAGCCGGACCCCCTATTCAAAGATCGTGTAAAAGATGTATACGACCTTGAACGCCGCCTGCTGATTAAGCTTATGGGCAAGGGCCGCATGCGGCTTGCCGGTGTTAAAGAACCTGTGGTGCTTGTCGCCAAAGACCTCACGCCGTCGCAAACCGCAAATCTCGATAAAAATATTGTGCGGGCCATCGCCATTGAGGCTGGCGGACAAACCAGCCATACGGCCATCATCGCCAATTCCATGGGTATACCGGCCGTGGTGGGGGTGCAAGACCTTGTGCGGGATGTGTCCTCCGGTGATTTGCTGATTGTCAACGGCTACAGCGGCGTTGTGATTGTTAACCCGGACGAAGCAACTGTTTCTGAGCATCGGCTCTACGAACAGCGGCAGATGCGCTTTGAGACCCGGCTGGATCAGATGCGAGACCTCCCGGCCGTGACGCGCGACGGCACGCCCATTGAATTGCTGGGTAATATTGAGTTTCCTTCAGAGGTGGATAACGCCCTGCATAAAGGCGCACAGGGTATCGGCCTGTACCGCACGGAATTTTTGTACCTTGCATCTGATAAAGAGCCTACCGAGGAAGATCATTACAATGCTTACGCATCCGTTGCTGAAAAGCTCAAAGGCAAGCCGCTCATCATTCGTACGCTGGACCTCGGAGCCGACAAGTTCTGGCCGCATGGCGAAAAAATGATAGAAGACAATCCGTTTTTGGGTTGCCGCTCTATTCGATTGTGCCTGGCGAATCACCGTATCTTCAAAGTGCAACTGCGGGCTATTTTGCGTGCTAGCATTCTCGGCGACGTTCGCATCATGTTCCCGATGATCTCATCGCCGATGGAACTTAAACAGGCACACATGCTGTTGAAAGACGCCATGGACGAATGCTACGAGCTTGGCGTGCCGTTTCGGCGCGACATTCCGGTGGGAATTATGATAGAGGTGCCCGCTGCGGCCCTGATGGCGAATGTGCTGGCGAGAGAGGTTAATTTTTTCTCCATCGGCACCAACGATCTGATTCAATACACCCTGGCGGTGGATCGAGGCAACCAACGTGTGGCGACTCTGTTTACCGCAGCTCATCCGGCGGTGTTGGCCCTGCTGCGCGACGTTATGCGCGTCAGTCGTAAGCGAAAAATAAGCACCTCGATCTGCGGCGAGATGGGTGGAGACCCGCAATTCACGATTTTTTTGGTCGGCTTGGGCCTGCGTTCGCTTTCAATTACGCCGCATAATATTCCAAAAATTAAGCAGGTGTTGCGCAACATCACCATCAAAGATGCTGAAAAAATCGCCCGACGCGTGATGAGCTTTGAGCAGCCGCAGCAGATACTGAACTTTCTTAACGATGAAACGCGCAAGGTTCTTCCCGATATTTTCTCAGAAGAGCCGCTGCCGTTGCTCACTCCAGCCGGCGCAGCGGCCGGTAGTTGAGTTTTTTGCATACTGGCGGCGGCCATTGTCGGTCAACATCGCCTCGCTCAACTTTTTTATGGCCGCAGGTACATGCCGGGCTGCTCCTGCCGGGGCGCTTTTCAGAACCGGCGCGAGGCCATAACATTCACGCCATGAATAAACCTCATGCTCAATCGGACCCGATGCCCGAAGAATCATCGCAGAAGCCGGCTGACCCGCGCCGCGTCGCTCGGCTCGATTCCGCCCGCGAGGCCCCGCTGCTGCCGGCCATGGCGGTCGTGAAAACGCCGGATTTTCATGTCGTTGGCTACAGTGTGGCCGGCGAAGAGTCGGTGGTGCAGGTACCCGAACTCAATGTGGTGTTTGACATCGGCAAATGCCCGCGGCCGGCGCTAACCAGCGACTTTTGCCTGCTTTCCCACGGGCATATAGACCATAGCGCGGGCGTACCATATTACCTCTCGCAACGCTTTTTTCAGGGCATGTCGCCGGGGACCGTGCTATGCCACAGCCAGATAGCGGCCGGCATAGAGGGCATTCTCCAGGCGTGGGCCGCGCTGGAGGGCAAGGTCCCGCAGCATCGTATCGTGCCCATGAACCCGGGTGACGAGTTTGAATTGCGAAAAGGGCTTATCGCCCGGGCATTTCCAACGCGGCATACGGTGCCTTCCCTGGGTTTTGTGCTGCTCGACCGCCGCAGCAAACTTAAGCCTGAATTGGCCCAGCAGCAGTTGCCGGGGCATGTGCTGCGCGACATGAAGGCCCGCGGCGAAGAGATAACTTATACCGTGGATATTCCGCTGATAGCTTACACCGGCGATACGTCCATGGGCGAAACGCTGCTTCAGCCTTCAGTTTGCGACGCGAAAGTGCTGGTAACCGAATGTACGTTTTTTGACGCAGCACACAAAAAGCGGGCAACGGTGGGGCAGCATATGCATGTGGACGACCTTATTGCCGTGCTGCCGCAGTTGCGCAACGAACTGGTGCTCATCTCCCATGTGTCGCGTCGTACGTATATCCGCTGGGCCGCGGGCGTTCTTTCTCGCGCCATGGCCAAAATGCCGCAGGCTCCGCGGGTCGAATTTCTAATGGATCACGCGCAGCATCTTATCGTTCGCCCTGGCAAAGCCGCCAGCTTTGCCCCGCCTGAACTGCCCGATAAAGAGGCGAACGACGATTAAAGCCCCAACGCGCCCACCGCCGATTTGGCCGCTGGGCCAGCGAATAAAATTTTAGAGGGGATGGACACTGCGGCCGCGGTCACAGACATTTGCAATCTTGTCAAACACCCAACGCTGTACGTCCAAAAGTGCGCAATACCCCAATCAGCACGCCTTGAATATGCAGATTGCCCTCAACGTAGATGGGCTTCATCGAGCCATTGGCGGGCTGCAGGCGAATGCGATCCTTCTCGCGGAAAAATCGTTTGAGCGTTGCCTGTCCGTCTTCTAGAAGGGCTACGACAATGTCGCCGTCGCTGGCGCTGCTGCGCCGCTCAATGACGACAAAATCGCCGTCGGCGATGTGATCTTCAATCATGGAGTCGCCCTTGACGCGCAGCATATACGTGCCATGACGTGACGAAAAGAGTTGATCAAGCTCAACCGTATCTGGGTTTTCAATGGCCTCAATGGGTTTGCCGGCGGCAATCGAGCCGAGCAGCTTATGCGCGTGTTCATCCGGCAGTTTAAGCGACGAGGGCAGAGCCAAAGAGCGTGCCCTGTGCGGCTCGCGATCTATCAGTTGCTTGCGCTCGAGCGCTCGTACGTGTTCGAATACGGTGACCTTGGATACGCCGAGTTGGTCGGCGAGTTCCTGCATCGTCGGCGAATAGCCGTGAAGTTTGCGAAAGTCGCGGATCGCCGTGAGAATCGCAAGCTGCTTGGGAGTGGGGTTCATAGGCGTTCTCCAAAAAATCACCGGGTGCATCGGCGGAGCCGGGCACATTTGGGCCAGCGGTGGTTGATGTGAGTTTCATATTGGCGGCCGCCTCACTGAACAGCAAGGTGCTTCGCCCAAAACCAGGGGCGACGGCCGATGTTTCATCACCATTGTCTGCTGGGTTGGTGCTGTATTGGCTTCGCGGACCTTCAGCCTCGGATAGGGGTGCTGTGCCGCGCGTAGCTGCAGATGAGGCCGGCAGGGGGTTGGTAATGCATCGCCATTCATCGAGGCTTCCGCAAGTGGGGCAAGGCTTTAAAAACGTCGGATGTTCGTCGGTGCGATATACGCGGCCCGAATGTACGCCAAGCACCCAATCGCGAACCTCCGCAAAGAGCAGGGCAATCGGCGCCAGCACGCCTGGCGGGGCGCAGGCTTCAGTTTCGCCGTCGTCAGACTCCACGGCTGGTTTGGGGGCGTGGCGATGGGCGTACCAGTCAACTAAGTAGTCGCCGCCGGGGCCTAGCGTGCAGAGCGGTACGTCCCGCAGCCGGCCAAAGACTGCATCGGCATCGGCCGCGGTAAGTAGAGAAGGCTTGACGGCCGGCTTTACCGCGGGTTTTGCGGATGTTGATGGCACGGTACGCTGCGGCCGCGGCATCGCCGTGGCAATACGCACTTCCTGCGAAGGGTTACCGCAATGTTCCGAGCGACGGTTAAAGAGCGATATATTTGTCGGAGAGATAATCATGGCGAAGGACTCCTTTCCTTTCCAAGATCCAAGGCTGCCCGAAATAACCGGCGACAACTGCTTTGGCGATAGTCGCTGCCGGGCTGGGTGCATCAATTCTGTGGAGTGATGCCTCATGGCTGCTCGTCCGGGAACCTTACCGAGCCGCACGCTACTAATATTCGGACAACAAGGCCGAATATCTGTAAGGATTCTGTTCGGTTACTATACAAAACATTTACCTAACAGGCAAGCATAATTTCTGAATGCAGCAGGCGTATATTATCGGGCGTTTATAGCGATTTGGCATGCCGATTGCCTATTTACGAAAAATAAGGGCTGGTTCACGCATGTGCTTGCACACTTGGCCCGTGAACGGAGTATACTATAGGGATTAACGCATGGAGGTGTACTATGAGTATGACTAAACAACGGATGCATCAATCAAGTAGCCCAAGGGCATGGCAACGCCTGCGAGGGGTGTCGTCTCGCGCAACGTTTGTCGCCATGATGCTGGCCGCCGGCGCTGCCGTGGCGGCCATGAACGCTTCGGTCAAGGCCCAGGTGCTGGCGCAAAACGGCCAGGTGCTCGATGCCAACAATCAGGTAGGCTCCGGCGGGAGTAATGCCCCCGTACCGGGGTATGTCCCGTTCAATCAGAATGTGTCTCAGTCGCAGGCGACCGGGGCGCTGCCTGCAAACAGCCAGCAATATCAGGTGGTGCCGGTGACGGTTCCGGGGGGCGGCGTTTCTTACGTCCGCATTCCGGCGGTGCCTACGCCGCTGCAGGTGCAGGCGCAAAACGCTCTGCCTTCGCTGGCGGGGCTGGGGGCCTATCAACCCGTATCGGGCGGGCCGGACATGCGCATCAATGGGGCTATCAATCCAAATAATTATACATCAACACAGCTTTATAACATCAACACGGGCGGCTCCAATGGTTACAACGCAGCGCCGCTGACGCAGTATGCGGCGGCCGCCGCCCAGTCCGGCGTCACCAATCCTTTTATCAACATCAACAGTTCCATCGGCGCCCCGAATGCCGCCGTCAATTACTCCGGAACGCAAACCTACGGCCAAACCACAGCCGGATCGCGCAATCAGGTAACGGTGACCGGGCAGGTCAGTCCGCTGTTTGGTTTGCGGACGATCAACGGCGCCAGTGCCGGAGCGATTCCTCAATCGCGTAATAAACCGTTGCATGCTTCCGGAGCAGCTTCCGGGTCATTGGAGCCGGCGCAGCCGACAACCTCCGGCGCACAGGGCCAGACGATCAACGGCGCCGCCGCGATTTCGGCCGTGGTAA
Organism: Phycisphaerae bacterium; assembly: GCA_049965775.1. Classification (GTDB taxonomy): domain Bacteria; phylum Planctomycetota; class Phycisphaerae; order WQYP01; family WQYP01; genus JABEVB01. Next base: position 9,273 of record JBMFVX010000044.1, on the reverse strand, counting down.
AGCCGGGCGGGCGCGGCGCTGGCAAACCGGTGCAGGGGCAGGTAAAGCCCCAGAATCAGGTGCAGTTCGCAACAGCCGGCGATGTGTATGCCACTCTGCTCAATGAACTCCGCACCGGCAAGAAAGTAAACATTGTCGCCCCCGGCATTGGCGGTCAGCCGGCCATGGTGCTCACAAACCTCACACCGCAGTCGCCGGATCAAGCCAATAAATTGCTCATAGACCCCATTACCGGCCTGCCGATCGCCGGCGCACAAAACTCGACTTTTGAACAAATTCCGATTACTAAATCGCCTGCAAAGGCGACCTCGCCAACCTCCGCCAATATGGCCGGTGGCACTGCTGGCCAGTCATCGGGCGCCATAAGTGTGCCAACGCTGCATTTGCCCGGGCAGAAGGCCCGGCAGCAGGCACAACTGAACAAGGTGCTGCAGGCTGGACGGGCATTGTCTGCACTCGACTCGCTCGCCGGGCCGGGGCCTGATCAGTTCAACCATTTCATGCGGCAAGGACAGCAATTGACCAAGCAAGGCAAATTCATGGAGGCGCTTAGTGCCTACCAGCAGGCTATGATAACCCGATCTACCAACCCGCTGGCTATGGTTGGCCTGGCACATGCTGAGCTTGGAGCCGGTTTATACGACAGCGCTGCATTTAATTTGCAGCAGGTTATAGCCCATCATCCGGAGCTGGCCTCGGTGCACTACAACCTGGCGCGTTTGCTGCCGGTGTCCACTCTCCGCGAAGATCGCAAAGACCTCATTAGAATGTTTAACCAGAACAGTAATACCGGGGCATTTTTGCTGGCATATCTTGATTATCAACTTGGGCACGCCAAGAGTTTGAAGGCCACCCTGCAAAGCTGGAAGGATTTTGCGCCGCACAACCGCTGGCCCAACATACTGCTCAAGGCCTGGGTGGACCATCCTGTTGGCGGAGGCAAATAATGGTGCCCGGAGATGTGCGCGCGCCAATGATGCCTACCGCCATAGAAACGCCTGTCGCTGCAGCCGCGTCGCCGCCCGATCCTTTCGTCGGCAACGAGCTTGGTGTGATCTCGGCCCCCATCGCAGACAGCGCGCTGGTCGCGCCCGGCGCCAAACTTACTGATTTTATTGATGCCGCCACCCTCCAGGACATTCAAGATTCGCTCGCGGCTGTAGCGCAGGTGAAAGCCAGCATTCTCGACCCGGCAGGAACTCCGCTGACCAGTAAAACCGCCAGCAAGCGCTTTCTGTCGCGGTCGGCAGCTATTGCCGACGCCCGCCGCCAAAAGGGCGATAGCTCGCTTGATGAACCGTTTTCCGCTCCGATTGTGGTTGAAAATATCCAACTCGGTTCAATTGTTATTGAGCCGGCCAAACCCGCGCCGGTTCGCGCTGCAATGGTCAATGATTTGGCGGGCAAACTCAACATACCGGCCGCTCAAGTGCGTTCTGTGGTTGAGGCGTTTGCCGCTGAAGGTCTTGCCCAGCGCACGGCCAGCGTTCAGTTTCTGTACCTGTTGGCCAATGCGCTGGCGCGAATGTGCCAGCAGGAAGTGAACCTGCGGCGGCGCATCACCGAACTTTCAACGCTTTTTAAGATTTCACAAATGCTCACCGATGCGCGCGGCCTGCAGCAGACGCTCGACCGCGTAACCTCCAGCGTGACCCAGGCGCTGGGCGTAAAGGCTGCCTCATTGCGGTTGCTCGACGGTGCCCGCGACGAACTCGTTATCAAAAGCGTGTTCAACCTTTCCGAAGCATACCTGCGCAAAGGCCCTATACTCGTGAACCAGAGCGCCATTGATCGCCAGGCCCTTGCCGGCGATGTCGTGTACATTGCTGACATGGCCACCGATTCACGTGTGGCCTATCCCGAAGACGCACGCCGTGAAGGCATTGCCTCGGTGCTAAGCGCCGGCATGTTGTACAAGGGCCGGCCCATCGGCGTTCTTCGCGTCTACACCGCGCAAACCAAAGAGTTTTCCGATTTTCAGGTGCAGCTCCTCCGCTCCATCGCCAGCCAGGCCGCCGTTGCCATTGAAAACGCCCGCCTGCAGCAGGAGTCAATCGAGCGCGAGCGCTTGGCCCGGCAGGTTCAAATTGCCGCCGAAGTGCAGCGCCGCATGATTCCGGAGAAGGCTCCCATCATACCTGGCTTTGACATCGCCGCGCTCTATGTGCCGTGCTTTGAACTTGGCGGCGACTTTTATGACTTTATTCCATTCGAGCAGAACTCCCTCGGCATTGCCATTGGCGATGTTGTGGGCAAGGGGTTGCCGGCCTCGCTGCTGATGGCTTCGGTTCGCGCGGCGATTCGCGCCTATGCCCACGACATTTACGATCTCGATGAAATCATGGCCCGCGTCAATCGCTCCATGGCACTGGATTCCCGCAACAACGAGTTTGTAACCGTATGGTACGGCACACTGAATTTCAGCCGTCGGCAACTTACCTATTGCAGCGCCGGCCACGATGCACCTCTGCTTGTTCGCAATGGACAGCTTAAGGAGCTTTCGGTCGGCGGCATGGTGCTGGGTGTAGACGCAAACGAACGCTACGAAAAGGACGTTGTACAGTTGGAAAAAGGCGACCTGCTCTTTGCCTATACCGATGGCGTCACCGATGCGATGAGTTTTTCCGGCGAAAAGTTCGGTCGGCCCCGCATGCGCGAAGCTCTGTTGCGCCACGCGGCTCTGCCCGCCGACCAGATATGCCGCCAGATACTCTGGGAAACCCGCCGCTTTGTCGGCCTCAATCGCCGCTCCGATGATACCACCATGGTTGCCCTTAAGGTCACATAGGAGCCTGTCCGATCCGATACCTCCGTGGCGGCAGCGCTGCAAAGCCCAACTCCTCTCATACACCCTACGGAGTATCAACCCATAAAAGGACGGGACAATAGACGACATGCTCGATTATTGTCTTGGTTCAGCCGGAATTGGACAATCAGTACCGACGCCTAAGGTACTGTCGGGTTCGGACGGTTGCGTTTTTTTAGGCATGGGCGAGATGCTCTGAATAGCATGTGCGCTGCGAGCGGCCGGGGGCGTTGTGCCGCCGGCCGTGGCGCTTATTCGTCGCATTCGCAGCCGACGATCCCTGGCGCGTTGGACGCCTCCATTGCTCGCTTCCGTATAGCGATCTTTTCACTTCCGGTTTAACCGCGACGGGCGGTGCTGGACATAAACGGATTCCTAAAAACGGCGCCATTGTATCCTTAACGCCAAAAGCCCCCTTGTCCAATTCCGACTGAAGCAAGACATTATCTCTGCGCGGTAGCCAGGCATTGGCCAATATCATATTTATGGAGGCCGAGCCTGTCAGACCCGGGTGATGAAATGATTCTCGAACTTGCCGTAACGGCGCGGTGCGGCACCATCGTCACCTTCAATGTAAGACATTTTGCCGCAGCAGCGCAATTTGGAATTCGTGCTTTACGCCCCCAGGCGTTCCTTAAAGAGATAGGAGAACTTCCATGACCGCCATAAGTCTACGATTACCCAGAAGCCTCCATGCCGCCGCGCGCCGGCTCGCCGATCATGAGGGGACTTCGATCAATCAACTTGTCACTTTGGCCCTGGCGGAAAAAATTTCCGCCCTTGAAACATCTGATTATCTCGCCAGCCGCGCTAAACGCGGCAAGCAGAACAAATTTCGCCGTGCGATGGGTAAAATCTCGTCTGCCCGGCCCAGCAAGCAAGATCGCCTCCAAAGTTGAGGGCCTGAAACCGCCGATGCCCCGGCCGTATCCAGCAAAGCCCGGGTGGCCGCCCGCAAAGAATGCCTGCCGATGACTATGCGGCGACCTGGCCGCACAAAATCGCCCCGTTTTACGATTATTGCCGCCTGTAGTGCCGGCGATCGCAGCCGCACCCCCGGATCGCATTTCGTGCGTGAAATGTGTTGCGGCCGTTTGATTCTATATACCCCTATGGGGTATAATGTATTCTGTTTAATGCCCCCTGTTCTTAGCGCGAGGGATGAGCTTATGACCAGTCATAAAAAACATATATCGCCGCCGTCTCGTCGCCGTGCACACGGCGTAACGCCCGGCATTAAGCGCGCCAATCTGCATCGGCTTAAACGCATCGAGGGCCAGGTGCGCGGACTTCAGCAGATGGTGCAGGATGATCGCTATTGTCCCGACATCCTTATTCAGGTGGCCGCTGTGCGAGAGGCACTTGCGGCGGTGCGGGCGTCGCTCCTGCAGAACCATCTTGAGCACTGCCTGACCCATGCTCTGCGCAGCGGCGGCAAGCAGGCCGTCGCCATGCAGGCCGAGTTTATGAAGCTTATTCGCCAACCATGACAATGCCATGCCCCATTCGCCAAAAATAGGAGTCGAGCCATGACCGATCACAGTTCTGAATCAGACCAAAAGTTAAGTGCAAAAAAATCGGGGCCGCCCATTGCACTCACAACCGCAACCGATCCGGTCTGCGGCATGACCGTGCGACTCGACGCGGGTAAGCCATCATTTGAATACAAGGGGAGTCGCTATCACTTTTGCTGCGCAAAGTGCCGCGATACCTTCGCCTCCGATCCCGAAAAATATCTCTTAAGTCCTGGCTCCGCGATGCCGCAACACCTTGCGGCTGCCGGTGCCGCTGCGCCCATATCCTTGGGTATTTCCATAAAGCGAGCCGTCGCTCATGCACCGACACCATCCACAGCCGCGAAGCGATACACCTGCCCCATGCATCCTGAAGTAGAGCAGCCTATGCCCGGCGACTGCCCGATATGCGGCATGGCACTGGAGAACCTCACGCCGGCAACCATGCCCGGCGCTGCTGCCAATAAATACACCTGCCCGATGCACCCCGAAGTTGTGCGCGATGCGCCAGGTGATTGCCCCATTTGCGGCATGGCGTTAGAAGCCATGGCTGCCCCAGCTCCAGCGGAATCGTCACATGCTGCGGCCGACCCCGAGTTGGCGGCAATGTCGCGGCGATTCTGGTGGTGTTTGACGCCCACAATATTTCTGGTCGTCTTTGCCATGGTGCCCATGCACCTGACTCTGGCGCAATTGGCCAAAGGAGCCGTCAATGCACCGCGTCTCAAGCAGCTTGCCGAACTGGTATTTGCCACGCCCGTGGTGCTGTGGGGCGCTGCCCCATTTTTCATACGGGCATGGCGATCGCTTGTTTTGCGGCGCTTCAACATGTTTACGCTCATTGGGTTAGGCGTGGCGGTAGCATACGGCTACAGCTTAACGGCTGTTGCCCTTCCGGGGATATTTCCGCAGCGCATGCACAGCGCTGCCGGAACGGTGGGTGTTTATTTTGAGGCGGCCGCGGTCATTGTAGAACTCGTCCTCTTGGGGCAGATGTTGGAACTGCGCGCCCGCCATCGCACAGGCGCGGCCATTACGGCTCTTTTAGAACTCGGCGCAAAGACAGCCCGATTGGTCTTGGCCGACGGCACAGAACGTGATGTGCCCACGGGCGACATCAAACCCGGCGATCGCCTGCGCGTGCGCCCCGGCGAAAAGATTCCAGTGGACGGAACCTTGCTTCAAGGCCACAGCGCCGTGGATGAAGCCATGATTACCGGCGAACCTGTGCCGGTCGAAAAGCAGGTCGGCGATGCACTTATCGGAGCAACCATCAACACCACCGGCAGCCTGCTTATGGAAGCCAAAAAAACCGGCAGCGACACCGTGCTGGCCCACATCATTGCCATGGTGGCCAAAGCACAGCGGAGCAAAGCGCCCATTCAAAAATTGGCCGATGCCGTCAGCGGCTGGTTTGTGCCGATTGTGCTGCTCGCGGCGGCTATTACCTTTGTGGTGTGGTTGGCGGTTGGCCCTGCCCCCGCGTTGGGTTACGCGGTCGTCAATGCTGTGGCGGTGCTGCTGATTGCCTGCCCCTGTGCGCTGGGGCTGGCGACGCCCATGTCTATTATGGTGGGGGTGGGCCGCGGTGCGGCCGCGGGCGTGCTGATTCGCAATGCACAATCGCTGGAATCGCTCGAAAAAATAGACACCCTCGTGGTGGACAAAACCGGCACCCTTACCGAAGGCAAGCCCAGTGTGACCGGCATTGTACCTGCCAGCGGCGTCAGCGAACAAAATTTACTTGCTGCAGCGGCCGCCGTGGAAACGTTAAGCGAGCACCCTGTAGCGCAGGCTATTGTCCGTGAAGCGGCAAAAAGGCATGTAACAATTCCGTTAGTTCAAAACTTTCAGGCCCGGGCCGGGCAGGGAGCGGTAGCGATGATGCCGCAAGATGGCCACAGCGTACGGGTGTTGGTTGGCAATGGTGCGTTTTTGACCGATGCGGGCATAGCATTGGGCGACTACGCCGCCCGCGCCGAAACGCTCCGCCAGCAGGGCCAAACCGTGGTGTTTGCGGCCGCCGGAGGCGCCCTGCTGGGCATGTTGGCAATCAGTGACGCCATCAAGCCCAATTCAGCCGAGGCGGTTGCGCGGCTCAAACGCCATGGCATTGAGCTTGTCATGCTTACCGGCGACAACCGCACCACCGCGCAGGCCGTGGCCGCCAAACTGGGCATCCAACAGGTTGAGGCTCAGGTTATGCCTGAACAAAAGGCCCAGGTGGTGGAACGCTTGCAATCGCAGGGGCGGCATGTCGCAATGGCCGGCGACGGCATAAACGACGCGCCCGCTTTGGCCGTCGCCGATGTGGGCATCGTCATGGGTACGGGGGCCGATGTAGCCATCGAGGCCGCAGGCATCACGCTGGTAAAAGGCGATCTGCGAGGCATTGTTCATGCATACGAACTCAGCGGTGCGGTGATGAAAAATATTCGACAAAATCTGTTTCTCGCGTTTATTTATAACAGTCTCGGCATTCCTGTGGCGGCGGGGGTTTTATATCCCGTTTTTGGCCTGCTGCTAAGCCCCATGATCGCCGCCGCGGCCATGAGCCTTAGCTCGGTATCGGTCATCAGCAACGCTCTGCGGCTGCGACACCTGCGCCTGAAGTAGTAGACTTCATGAGGGCTGCTGTAAAATGGGTTGCCAAAGTCGCCCGCAAGAAAAAGTGGCGTTGCCGCAGCGGCAAAACAAAGCCCTGGATGGTAACATACCGTCTATTGGTTGCTGCAACCGCCACGGCCGGCGTCATGGGATCGTGGGTGTTACCACCCGCTTAGTTTAAGTTCGCCCGCGGCCCGAAAGGGTGGCCACACCCAACGGTTATGGTTGCCGCAACCATGAGGCGCCTGTTCGCGTGAGGCGGGAAGGCTCGCGATGTCGCAGCTGAAAGGAAAAATCATGAAGATCGCTACTCGAATCGCTTTTTGCCTGCTCGCTCTGGCAATACTGCCGGTGCTCGGCGGCTGCACGCACATTGCCGGACAGGTGCTGATGGCGGGTACCCACACGCCGGTGGCGGGAGCGGAAGTGTCGGTCGGCCGGCCCGGAGGCATGGATGTTCATAAGAGCACCACAACCGATGCGATGGGGCATTTTTCCATGGATATCAATCCGTTGGATACCGACGACCTGTTTGTATGGTCGGGGCATGGCGATCCAAATCTCTATGCGCAGCAGGTCAATCCGCAGTCGGTCAGCGACCACATGAAGGTATATCTTGAGCAAGTCCCATAAAATCGCACTTGAAGTGAATTTTTAACGGCCTATAAAAAAATTATGAAATTTTTCTAAAGTTTTGCTTTCCTTTTGCCGGGGCGCTGGCATACAATTTATCGAAGTTGCCGAGCGGACTTGGCCGATAGTGGGGTTGCAATAGTAACCAGACGCGAAAGTGGGCAGAGAGATACACGTCACCACTCTTCGTCCGAGAATTGCTGGTAGGTTCCGTATGCTGTGCGTAAGCACATGCCGACGGAGGCCAACATAGTCACTCGGTGGGGCAAAACATTTAAGTTGGTCTTTGACCAGAGGAGTTCGCAATGTGGGGCATTGCAACCGATCGTTCGTTTCGTACCGTCGCGAAGTCCATTCGTAAAGCGCATCTGCCAAGCCGTAATGCTTTGCTCATGGCCTGCGCTGGGCTGGTTGTTGCGCCGCTGATGGCGGCACAGACCTCGCTTGGCGACGCCATCGGCCTCGGCCAACTGCAGGCTGTGGCTCCTGGCCTTAACGGTTCGGGCGTGGCGGTGGCACAGGTTGAATCCGGCGGCAGCTCGGGCAATTCGTTTGAAGCCAACCCCACAATCGCCGGAGCCGGCGTCGCATTCACTTACATCAACAGCAGCGGCGCGGTTTCAAGCAGCTACAATGCCGGTAATGCATCGGGGCATGCCAATTTGGTGGGACAATATTTTTATGGCTCGTCGGGTGGCGTGGCGCCCGGCGTAAGCAGCGTGTACAACTACAGCGCGAATTACTTTTTAAACTCGGTGGTGGGGGCCAATGGCTTTATCGCCAACCCGCCCGCCATTGCCGCCAAGGTGGTCAACCAGAGCTTTATTATTCAAAGCGGCCAGGGGCAGGGAGCCACCACCGCTCAGGAAGCCCAGGCCAACATCGCCTACGACAACTATACCGACATCTACGGCACAATATTTGTATCGGCGGTGGGCAATGGCAGCTACACCCAGATGTACAGCGAAATTAATCCGCCCGCCACCGCATATAATTCCATTGCCGTTGCCGCGGTCGGTGGCTCAAGCGGCTATGGTCCCACCGACGACTTTCGCAGCAAGCCTGATATCAGCGCCCCCGGCAGCGAAACCAGTTACGCTACGCCGTTGGTTGCCGGGGCGGCTGCATTGCTGGTACAGGCGGGCAGCCAGGCAAAGGGTTATCAAGCCAGCAGCGGCCTTACGCAGAGCGCCTACGCTGCCGCCGCCACCGACGAACGCACCGTCAAGGCCCTTTTGCTTAATGGCGCCGTCAAGCCAACAGGCTGGAGTCATACCGCTTCGCAACCGCTCGACACGCATTATGGCGCTGGCGTGCTTAATGTTTACAATTCGTATGAACAGTTGGCAGCCGGCAGGGCCGCTTACAGCCAGGCAGACACCAACACCGCTGCAGAAGCTGCGGCTCATCCCATAACACAGCTTGTCGGCTGGGACTTCAATACGGTTCACAGCGGCAGCGAGACGCCGGGCGTCAACCACTACTCTATCAGCTTGCCGACAGTGGCCAAAGGTGCTGCTTACGATTTAACCGCAACGCTCGTGTGGAATATTGGACTCACCAATGCCGACGGCTATTCGCAGGCCCTGCAAACCTCTCTTAATAATCTCGATTTGGCTTTGTATAACTCCGCGGGTTGTCTTGCTTCAGTCGGAATTGGACAAGGGGGCTTTTGGCGTTAAGGATACAATGGCGCCGTTTTTAGGAATCCGT
>JBMFVX010000043.1:0-22263 GCA_049965775.1 Phycisphaerae bacterium | reverse complement strand
TTTAACCGCGACGGGCGGTGCTGGACATAAACGGATTCCTAAAAACGGCGCCATTGTATCCTTAACGCCAAAAGCCCTCTTGTCCAATTCCGACTGAAGCAAGACAGAAGTGTGTGAATTATTTTGTTGAGTTGGCCGAAAACCGTCTTCTGGCCAAGATTTGCCGCAATTTCGGCGTTACTGAGCGGCTGCGGTTTGAGTAACAATATCACCCGTTGAGGTAGTGACTCTAGCCGCGATTCTGGCTGCGGCTCTGGCTGTCGGCCCGGAGTTACCATCTGCGCCTTGAACGTAACGATCAAAAATCCATGGCGATCCTCGAATACCGGCGTTGCCACTCCGTCCTTTTTGCATAAGGCCATTACCCGGTTTGTTCCGCGATCACCATACCGATGTTTGCCGGAATATTGGTTCCGACTAACCGACAACAGCAGCCCGCAATGGCTTATCAATGTTAATTCTCCCAAGCAAGCCATGTTCGGTATGGCGCCCATTTTTTATAATCCTTCTGCAGCCTTTCTACGCGATGCACCACAATGTCGCGGTGTATATTCAGGCTCACGGCGAATGCGTCCACTTCCTGAATCGTGGTTAATGCGGCCAGTTGTTTGTCGTGTTTGTGGGGAATTAACAACTGCGCTGCCCAGCGGTTGGCGTCGCTTTCTTCGCGCAACTTATCCCAGCCGCTCTGATCCATATCCACAAACATCCCGGATTTGCCATGATGCAAAATGTGCATGGCCTCATGGAAGAGTGTGAACCAGAATTTGCCCAGCCGCTTGCCGCAACGCGTCAAGGCTATAACAGGCCGGCCGCTTTCCCAAAATGCGGCCCCGCTTACCGCCGCACCTGCAAACTCCCGCACAAAAACCACAACAACGCCGGCCTTGGCCAGGTGCTCTTGTATCTGCTGTTGCGGTTCCGTTTTTTCGGCAGAGAGCGATCGTAGCTGCGAGAGAGCATCGGCAAAAGCTGCTGGATTATAGCTACCCACCTCAATTTTTCGTGACGCAATCCGAGCCGCCTGCAGCCATGTGGCAATAATAAAAGGCTTATGGGCCACCTTGGGGGACTGCTTGAATCGGGCCTGAATCGGCGCCAGCACCACCGTATCGAACGAGTCCGGCGAAGAAACCCCAAAAAAACGGCAGAGTTGCTCGACCTTCTCAACGGCATCGCGGGTCACGAGGACGAGTCCACGCTTTGCCAATTCCGTATACGGAAACTTTTTATGCCAGCCCGCCACCTCGGCCATTTCCCGGCGCCGCTCCAGCAGGGCCTTTCGCTGCTGGTATTTTGCCTCCAGATTTGTCCAATACTCCGCCGGGATGGCAAACACGAGGGCGAGTTTGGCCGCCGTTTCTGGACTAATCGGGGCTTTGCCTTTCAATATTTCGTTGATGGTTTTGCGTGCCAGTTCGGTTCGAGCCGCAAGTTCCTTTTGGGCCATGCCGCGCTCGGCCATTGCTTCGCGCAGCGTTTCACCCGGTGCAACGGCATAATCCGGATCAAAATGTTCCGAAAGTTTGTCCATATCAATCCCCTTTTCAATCCGCAATTCAGTGGTAGTCAATAACTTCAACTACAGACAACCCTGTAACTGCTTTCCAATCAAGACCCTTAATGCTATTAGCGCCGGATGGGACTATTGGCAGGAAGATGAGCCGCCAGTTACCGGTCAGGCTGCATGCCAGTTGTCCTTTCCGATCACCCGCAAGCTCGTGCCACTTGCCCGGCGCCTGGCGCAAATCATCGAGGCAGGAAGCGGCGTCAACCTCCAAAAGACGTTGCATGATCTTTTTGGCCAATTGATCGCCATATTCCGCATTCAGGCGACTCTTCGACTCCTAGAGTTGCTTCTGGCGGTCATCCTTGAATATTATCCTCATAGACCCTCTTTTGTCAAGATAACGTAACCCATGAGGTTACTATTATTTTCAGATTATTTACCATGCCACGGTTCATGGCAAGCTCCACCGGCAGACAAACACCTGCTGTATTGAGTGGCTTTTCTGCAATTGCTTTACCATATCCCCAATGAGTGTATCCCGGTTGGCATCAATGGCGTCCTGAGATTGGAAAAAGTCATGGCGCTTTTTCTTGCGGGCAGCTTCCAAATCACGGATGGCTTTCTGGGCGTCGAGTTTTTCTGCCAAGGACCGCGCCAGCGCCGCGGCCCGGCGGCGTTCGCTGATTTGGCGGTCCAGTTCTTTTATTTCACGTTCCAAGCCTAATTTGAGATCATCGGCCCAGCGATCCAGTTTCAGCGATTCTTCATCGAATGCCCGCGCGTTGCGATCCTCTACCTGTTTGATAAACCGCTGAATTTCGGAGTCTTTGGCATTGGCCAACGGCGCAGCGCCTTCCACTGTACCTATGACTGTGGCCGAGAGTTCCAACATTCTCCGGCAGATTTCTTCATCCAGAACTTCCCCACTATCCGTAACACCGACCACTACCAGAAATTCGTCGGTGCTCATGGATTGCACCGTCAACTTAGAAAGTTCCAGCCAGCCACTTTTGCCTATCAATGGCTCTACCGCGCTGGCAATGCCGAGCTTGCGGTCATAATGGAATTGCAGGTGCTGCGGCGGCGGTTTTCGAGCAATAGATTGCTGAATTAATTGTTGGGCCAGGGGATGATCCTGCCGAAAGAATATATCGCCGAGTTCTTCAGCTTTTTTCCAGTCAAGGTTGTAGCGGCCGTAGAGCAGGGCTTCAGGCGTTCCAGCAGCGGCCGGCCCGCTATAGGTGAAACGCGGGGCGGTATCTTCAAATACCGCGTGCTCTTGCAGTTCGGCCTTGGCCAGCGAAAGCAGCCAGCGCTGCCGCTGGTCGAGTGTTTCCGCGGCTTGATCCCGATGCACCCGCAGACGGGCGCTGACCTGATCATCCACATTTTCCAACAGCAGTTGCCGCGTTTGGGCCATGCGAGTCTGAATGCGTTTATCAAGTTCGCGGCGCATCTGATCAAAGGCGGTGGCGATTTCTGCCGGCGTGCGGCAGGTCTGGTAGATCTGGGCGATGCGACTTTGTACATCCACACCCGACTCAACCGCACCGAGAATTTCATCGGTGGTGCCGAATACGCCGTCAAAGAGTTTGAATTTCTCGCTTAACAGTTCAAATACGCGTTGATCGGCTTCGTTGGTGCGGTTGATAAAGTTGAGCACCACAACATCGTGCTTCTGGCCATAGCGGTGGCAGCGGCCGATGCGCTGTTCCACCCGCTGCGGATTCCATGGCAGATCATAATTGACCACCAGCGAACAGAATTGAAGATTAACACCCTCGGCGGCAGCTTCGGTGGCGACAAGGATGGAGGCATGGTCGCGGAAGTGTTCCACAATGGCGGCCTTGATATCAACGCTGCGCGAGCCGGTGGCGTTCTGATCGTCCTTATGGCGTTCGAGCCATTGCTGATAAATGGCATGGGATTCGGGATCAGAATTGGAGCTGTTAATTAATGCAATTTGACCCGCATAGCCATTGGCCGACAGCAGATCAAACAGGTACGCCTGGGTGCGGCGCGATTCAGTGAATATCACCGCCTTACGTTGCGCACCGAGGGACGCGATACGCTCAAATGCGGTGGCCAATGCGGGAATAAGTTGCTGGCCCTTGGCGTTGGCACGAATTTCAGATGCCAGCCGGGCGTAAGCGCGCAGTTCCGCAAGTTCCGCACGAATCCGTTCCAGTTGTGGCGGCTGGTTCGCTGATGCCTCGGCACTTTGAGCAGGTTCGGCTTCCAGCATTTCATCCTGAATCTCTTCAATACCATCCAGATCATCATCGCTGAGCAGTTCCGGATTGGCGGATAAGTTCTCAAGCCGTTCTACCAGCCGGGAAAGGGTATGCGCAATGGCAAACGTGGATGAAGACAGCAGCTTGCGCAGCACCAATGTAATAAGTGCCCGCTGGCTGGCAGGCAGCGCGAAAAGTTGGCCGCGTTGCAGATAGGTTGAGATTTTCTCGTAAAGTTCCTGCTCCGGCGGCGTGGGTTGGAAATCCCAGGTCAGGGAAATGCGCCGCGTGAATGGAATATATTCCACCACCTGTTTACGCAGCGTGCGAATGCAGATCGGTGCGATACGGTCCCGCAGGCGATTGCCGCACTCGGGATCGAGCCGGCTATTGGTAAACTGATCACGGAACGATTCAATATCACCAAAGACGTGCTCATCAATGACACTTACCAGCCCGTAAAGTTCGTTAAGTGTGTTTTGCAGCGGGGTGGCTGTCAGCAGAAGTTTAAAGGCCTCCTGTACGCCGGCCGTCACATCATGGGCGGTTTTACTGCCGGTTTTATAAACATTACGCAGCCGGTGGGCTTCATCAATAACCGCGATATCCCAGGGTACGGCGCGGATGCGGTCTTTATTGGCGGCGGCAAAATGGTAGGAACAGATAATAATTTCATTGGGTGCATCAAATGGATTGGCGGCGGAATTATTCATCTTACGAACGGTTGCGCCATCAAGAATTGTGCAGGGCAGGAAGAATTTGGCCATGAGTTCCTGCTGCCATTGTTTGCGGAGCATCGCGGGAACAATCAGGAGGATTTTTCGTTTCTTCTCCGCCCAGCGCTGGGCAATGACTATGCCCGCTTCGATGGTTTTTCCCAGCCCCACTTCATCAGCAAGAATAACACCCTTGGATAGCGGCGAGCGCAAGGCAAACAGGGCCGCATCCACCTGATGCGGGTTCAGATCCACCTTGGCATTGGCAATAGAGCGCGACAAACTCTCAACCGTGCCAATCGGTCCTCCTACAGTGAGAGCGTATGCCCAATATTGCGATTGCTGCGCGGTCATGAATTCCAATCTATAATGTCTTCGTCCACCTTACTTGCGCCGGCCATACCCGGCAGGCGCTGGTTGAATCAGTCCGCCCGAATCCTCAGCAGCCACCGACTATCCTAAACGCAACGCCGACATTTTAACCCGCCGCAAGAACGGTACAAATACAAACCATTCGCCAATCTGTCATCACTCGGCAAAACCGGTCAGTCATGGACGCGGCAATCGTAACATCAGAAATGCTATCAGTTCGCGAAACTGAGCGGGGAATAAATCCCTAAAGCGCCACGTCTTACAGTAAAACTCATAATAAAAAAAGAATAAAATCTGAGCAATATGAGTAATCTCTGGATATACCCATTGCACAATCATCTTCGAGGTAAATCATCGTCAGTCGTCTCTGCGTAACCTTGCGGCTCTGCGCGCCAATCGTCGCGCAGCGCCCCAATGGATTAAAAAATCTCTCTGTGCACCTCGGCGGCCTCTGTGGCAAAAACGTCGTCACGAAGCGCCCCGGCAAAAACTCTCGGTGGTTCTCGGCGCCCTCGGTGGCTAATCCCCCTCATCTATCTGGCTCATGCCCGGCCTACAATGCCCCCGGTGACAAATTGTTTGTTGCCGAACGCTGACCGCTCCAAGCGGATGGCTCTTTGACAAGTGAATACGACCCACCTCAAAAGCCCAGCGCCCAATCCGCGCGCGCTCTACTTACTCAAAACTCCCCACTCGGCGGCTTTGCCGCCGCCCCCCCTAACTTGGCCATCTTGGCCACCTTGCCCAAAACCCCAGCAAAAGCATCGTTTTTCAAGGTGGCCAACCATCCGACAACTTGGCCACCTTGGCCCCTAACTTGGCCCCCTTGCTCTTCGCCACCCGCCGCTGCAGCATGGACGCTGAAATCTCCCGGCGCTGGCCGGGACAGGCCTCTGTGGCAGGGAGCCAAAGATCGCGGCTCTCGCGGCGCAGCCGCGCATCTTGGCATCCTTCAGCAAAACCCCAACGTTTTGCCACTTTCTCAAAAACCGATCTTGGCATCCTTCAGGAAAACACCAATGATTCGCCGCTTTTATCTTGGCATCCTTCAAAACCGCGCAATAGCCATAGATGTTTGCTCACACCCCAAATCCGCGGCGCGGCCGCGCTCTGCCCCCAACCTTCTACCGCTCAGCCGCGATCTCCTGATCGCCTGCTCGACTTTCACCTGCTCTGCGATGTTCACCGCCGCCGGAAAGGTGGCTTGCCTGCCAAGAACACCTCCGGGCCAAACGGTTGGCTCAAGTTTTGGTCCGCACCGCAAAGAAGACTGAGTAAACTCTCGCTGGCCCTCCGCCGTGACGGCACACTGCTATGATATCTATAGTTTGGTTGGAAGCGGGTATAATTATGACATCCTAATATTCTCTGGAACCATGGAGAGCGAACGATGAATGGCTATAGCTGTAACGATGTGTTCGATGTGACCAATGCAGTTTATTACATCAACAAAATGAATGCCGACACCATAAGCATGGCCGAGGATCGCATTGTCATGCGGTGCTTTAATGGTCCCCTTACGGATTTGCGTAATGCCGAATCTGTCGCGGATCGTATTGTGGCCGTCGATCGCTTGTGGAGAACGAACTTATCCATGGATACTGGTGCTGTTGTGAAAATTGCTGAAAATATTGTGCAGTACGCTGATGTATTG
This sequence comes from Phycisphaerae bacterium, assembly GCA_049965775.1. Classification (GTDB taxonomy): domain Bacteria; phylum Planctomycetota; class Phycisphaerae; order WQYP01; family WQYP01; genus JABEVB01. Next base: position 15,777 of record JBMFVX010000043.1, on the reverse strand, counting down.
ATAGAACTATTGGGGAATCTGGAGGCCGATGATCTTGAAAAAAGGCCAAGTCAAATCATTCAAACGGCTGAGAGGGTGATGCCCATAATTCTTGATGCCTCGTCTCGAAAGCACTACTCATTTGCAACGAAGTTCTTCCATTGGTGCACCCGTGTTCATTTCCCTATAGTTGATAGCTATGCACGCACGCAAATTCGCATAATGCAGAGTAAAATAAAAGTTCCACGGGAGCGATTAATTCCGTCGGCCTCGCATTGTGGGGACTATTCTAAATGGGTAGAATTCTATAGTTATCTTATAAAGAACCTTGGACATGATAAAAGAGAATTGTTATTCAAGGCGGATTATCGGTCGCAGCCGGGTGACTGCAAGATTAGCAACAGTCTGCTTCGTATCCTCGACAAGGTCTTTTATATGCGGGGAAGCGTTTCTACATAACGAAGCTGGAGGTGCATTATGAGTGAAGAAGAACCTAAACCTATTACAGCACTGGAGGCCGCCGCCATGGCCACTGCCGCAAGCGCGTTGCTGAATACATCGGCCAGAGCGAGCTGGTCGAAAAGCTGCAGATCAGCGTACAGGGCGCCAAGGCCCGTCATCGAGGCCATGGAGCATAAGCTGGCACTGGCCCTCCGCCGTGCAACAAAATGTGTCTTGGCTGGCATTTATAGCCCGCGATATTTATGATGGGGTGCTTGGGCAGGGGCCATGGGGCCGCCGGCAGGCATGACAGGAATGACGCGATGAAACCCCAGGATGTTATTGAACTTCAGCCGCCGAAGCTTACGCCGGCGGAAAATATGTTTCTGCCGGCGGTGCTCGCCGGCCTTGGCACCACGATTCTGCACCTGTTTAAATCGGTCGGCGGCAAGGTTCGCACGATGCAATACCCCGAAGAACGCCGCGAAAATATACCCGTGCTGCAGGGCGGCATGGATGTGCTGCGCTACCGCGGCGTGCATCGGCTCAATAAAGACGAGCAGGGCCGCGTCAAGTGCGTCGCCTGCTATATGTGTGCCACCGCCTGCCCCGCCCATTGCATTCATATTGTAGGCGATGCCGCTCCGCCGGCATGGTCCGACCGCGAAAAATACCCCATCAAATTCGACATTGACGAACTCCGCTGCATTTACTGCGGCATGTGCGAAGAGGCCTGCCCGGTGGATGCCATCGAGCTTACCCAGGAATATGACCTTGTTGGCCTGACGCGCGAAGAAATGGTCTTCGATAAAGAAAAGCTCCTCAAAATGTTCGATCAAACTGTTGACCGACGCCCGCTGTAATTGTGTCTTGGCCTGTAACGCAGGCATCTTGCCTGCTTGAGAGCCTGTTTGAAAACTCCGGCGGGATCGTCTTGCGGCCCAGGGCGGCCGTCTGCTGCGTTCTCGCTCCTGGCCATATTTTCGAATATGCCTCGGAGCTGCGGCCTTGCATCCGGCCACCCTGGGCCGCAATCCGACCGCACCAGCCTTTTCAAACAGGCTCTGAGGGTACGAGACCGGCTTTAAAGCCCGCATCGCAGCAGGGTTGCGGCGCATTTGCCGCCATGACGCCGCCTGCGTTACACTTCGCCCACACGGCAACGACCGCCGCGTCTGTTTGGGTTTGGAGTGCTGACCATGCCGGGTGCCACCGCCACCGCCGCCACCGCATCCATGCCGGAGTTGCTGACGCTTATCAAACAAACCTGGGGCTATGGCACACTGCGGCCTTTGCAGCAGCAGGCCATGCAGGCTGCGCTGGATGGGTGCGATTCGGTGGTGGTTATGCCGACCGGTGGCGGCAAGTCGCTGTGCTATCAGGCCCCGGCGGTGCTGCTTAACCGCTGCGGACGCGGGCCGACGGTTGTTGTCTCGCCGCTGATCGCGCTTATGAAAGACCAGGTGGATGCCCTGCTGGGCTACGGCATCGCCGCGGCCCAGTTTGATTCTTCGCTTTCAGCCGCCCAGCGGCGAATGGTGCTTGACGACTTGCGCAGCGGCCGGCTGGATATGTTGTTTGTATCGCCCGAACGACTTGTGGGCCGCGGGCCGGCCGCCGATGGCCCTGACGGCCCGCTCGATGAAGCATCCGGCGGCAATAGCGATCCCAATGCGTTTGTCGGGTTGCTGCGGCAGGCGGGCGTTAAAACCTTTGCCATTGACGAAGCCCATTGCATCAGCAGTTGGGGCCACGACTTTAGGCCTGAATACCGGCAACTTGCGCAGCTTAAGCGATTGTTTCCGAATAGCGCGGTGCACGCCTTTACCGCCACGGCTACGCCGCAGGTGCGCCGCGACATTGCCGAGCAATTGCAGCTTACAGAGCCATTGATGCTGGTGGGTAATTTCGACCGGCCTAACCTTACCTACCGGGTATTGCCGCGCCAAAACCTGATGGGGCAAATACGCGAAGTGCTTGCCCGGCATGCGGGTGAAGCCGGTATAATTTATTGCCTCCGCCGGCGCGATGTTGAAGACACGGTAGCCTCGCTGGCCGCTGATGGCATAAAAGCCCTCGGCTATCATGCCGGCATGACCTCCGATACCCGCACGCGCATTCAAGAAGCGTTCGCACGGGAAGAATGCGACGTAATTGTGGCGACGGTGGCGTTTGGCATGGGCATCAACCGTTCTAACATTCGCTTTGTGCTGCACACCGGCATGCCCAAGTCGGTCGAGGCCTATCAGCAGGAAACAGGCCGCGCCGGCCGCGACGGCCTCGAAGCCGAATGCGTGCTGCTGTATTCCGCACAAGACCTCATCGCCTGGAAGTCGCTGGTGGAGCAATCGGTCGCGCAGGCCCAGGCATCGGGCGCGGTGGTAGACCCCAACTTTTTAAACAACTCCATGGCGCATCTTGAGGATATGAACAACTTTGCCCGCGGCGCGGTATGTCGGCACAAGATGCTGGTGGAGTACTTTGGCCAGCGTTACCAACCGCCCGCCGAGGCTCAAGACGACGCAGTAGCCCTTGCCGCAAATGACGCGCAGGCCGCCGCGGACGAGTCTGGGCGTGAAGGCATAACCTGTGGGGCATGCGATCATTGCCTTGGCGATACCGAAAGCGTGCCGGAGGCCCTGCTGCTGGCCCAGAAGATATTATCCGCCGTGGCGCGTACGGGGCAGCGTTTTGGCGCCGGCCATGTGGGGCAGGTGCTGCGTGGCGAGGCATCACCGCGCATCCGCGAGCTGCATCACGATGAATTGTCGGTCTTTGGCCTTATGCAGGATTTTACCGCCTCAGAGCTGCGCGACTTTATGGGGCAGCTCTCAGGCCAGGGCGTTCTGCCGCAGGAGAGGCTGGTGCTGCAGAATGGCCGTGTGGTGAGCATTTACAAGCTCAACGGCGCTTCGATGGAAGTGCTAAGGGCCACGCGAGAGGTGCGCCTTATACGTCCCGCCAAAAAGCAGGCCGCCGAAGCGCGGCGCACGCGCGGCGGCGAAATATCATGGCAAGGCGTGGATGCTGAACTCTTTGAACAACTGCGCGCCTGGCGCAAGGCTACCGCCGCCAAACGCGGCGTGCCGCCCTTTATGGTACTGTCTGATGCCACGCTGCGGCAGTTGGCCCGCCAGCGGCCTTCGAGCGTGGCGCGCTTGGCGTATATTCATGGCATTGGCAAAACCAAACTCGATGCCTTTGGTCAGGAGGTGGCCGCCATTATTAACACGGCCTGCGCCCAGCGCGGCCTTGCAATGGATGTCGCCGCCGCCGAGCAACCCACACACGCTGCGCCGGCTGCACAGCCGCGCCCACCGCTGGCTGCTGCGAGGCGGCAGGCGTTTGAGCTTTTTGCCCAGGGCATGTCTATTGTCGAAGTGGCCGGGCGCATCGGCCGAGCGGCTTCCACCACGGGCCAATATCTGGCCGAGTATGTTAACGAGCAAAAACCGGCTTCAATAGCGGCATGGGTGAGTGATGATGTCGCTGCACGCGTTAAAGCCGCCGCTGGCAAGGTGGGGTCGTCCGCGCTTAAGCCCATTTTCATGGAACTTGCCGAAAGTGTGCCTTACGAGCAAATTCGCATTGTGCTAAGCCATCTGGCAAATGCAACGCAAAGATGAGCTGGGGCAGTGCTCGCGGCTGGTTTGCATCGCGTAGCCGGGCCGCCTGCAGCCTGCTGTGAATATGCCGTGGGCGTGCTGCATAACAGCTTCGCCATCACCACGGCGCATTGACCGTTACATTGGTTGAAAAGAAGTTGCTCGACCATTGCAACTGCCAGAGCTGCGCCAGCGGCACCGTGCGGGCCGACCCGTCAGTAAACGATACGTTTACCGCGCCGAGGTGGCGGTCAATGCAGAATCGCCCAAGCTGATCGTTAGGATCAAGCGTCGAAGAGCCAAGCTGCAGGTTGGCGGGCACCGCATCGGTATCCTGCGGGCTTGCGTCCACCCAAATGCTGTCGGCAAACAGCGGAAGCTGATTGCTTACCGTGCGTGTGCTGGAGCGCGGGTCAAAGGCGGGCGGCGTAGTTTCGGTTATGCTGCCGTTGCCGGTGCTTCAATAAGTGCCTCCGACGACCACATCACCAAAAATGTTGTGACCGCCATGGTTGGTGAAATCGCCGTTGCAGTAAATGCTGCCGGTAAGGTTGAACTGACCGGTAATGGTAATACTCCCGAGGGTTACGATATTCATGTTGGCGCTGAACTGGCCATTAACGGTGATATCGCCCGAAACCAGAAGCGTACCCGAGCCGATCACATTGACGCTGCCGCTGGCACTCCAACTGCCATTGATGATCAGGTAGGGGTGTCCGGTGAAATCAATCGTGTTGCCGCCGCTGATGGCGTAGGGGCTGTAATGATCAACAATTTGTGTCCAGATGCTCTGAACATTGGGCGGGGCGACGTTGGGCACATTGCTTTCCTGTGTGCCGTTGACTTGCCCGCCGCCGTTGACGCTGATGCCGCCTCCGGAAATCAGATTGCCATTAAAAGTATTTCCACCCTTGCTGGTGATGGCAACCGCCGAGAGAACGGTGCCGTTAAAGGTTTCATTGCCGCGGAAATCCAGTGCATTAAAGCTGGCCAGCGCCGCGCCGCCGCTGGAGTATGGATCGGCCCAGTTATTAAGGCCGTAGCTGGCTTTGATGTTGGCTAACCAAGGGTACTCATTGGCAAGGTTGCCGACGGATGTGGGCGTAGTCCCACCGCTTCCTCCGCCAGTTCCTCCACTGCCACTGCCACTGCCACTGCCACCACTGCCACCACTGCCACTGCCGCCGCTACCGCTACCGCTGCCGCCATTATTGCCATTGCCATTGCCATTGCCGTTGCCATTACCGTTACCGTTGCCGTTACCGTTGCCGTTACCGTTACCGTTGCCGTTACCGTTACCGTTACCGTTACCGTTTCCAGCATGGCTTTGGCTGTACATGGCTTGACTAAAGGACCCGGTCTGCGAGCCCGTCGCGTACGACAGCTGACCGCTGGAAGAACTGCCAGCCGCCAGCGGCCCCCATGCCGTGGTGGCTGTACCGACGCCCGCCGCCGACGATTGATAGGCATCGGGGCAAATTTCGTTCGCGGCCATGTTGCTGTCATAACCAACGAGTTCATCGCACCAGAACCCGGTGCTGCCGGCTGTATTGGCATAATCGCTTGGATAAGCCCCCTTAAAATGAGCCGCATAGCTGTTGGAAGCCAACGAAAGTTGCCGCAGGTTTGAAAGGCATGCGGCGGTGCGGGCCAATTCCTGTGCCCGGCCTAAAGCCGCCGAAAGCAGACCCACCAAAATTGCAATAACCACCATAACCACCAGTATTTCGGTGAGGGTGAAGGCTCTGCGTCGGTTGCTCGGTAACGGTTGTGCTGCTTTCTTTGCCATCATCATCGCTAAACTCTCTGTTAGGTTGTTTCTCTGCTGCAAAACCAGACGACATGCAGGTCGTTGCCGGTTCGCAGCACACGCTGCGCTTTGGGCGTCCGGTAACTACGGGTACAGTTGTTGGCCGCTATTTGCCGTAATTGACCGCCCTGCGGCCGCGGCTGAGATAATTCCCTTGCTGCACTGGTCATCACGATCTTCAGGCACGAAGCCATAAAAAATCCCCCGATCTTGCTCGATCCAAACTTTCCCTGCAAATTGTTCATGGGCTTCCATGCCGAGATAGGCTGCAAATGTTTTCGGTCAGGTGGTGGGTGTTATGTGAATGTATTTGGTGGCGGCCTATAAAATCAGTCGCCGGAGGGCAAACGCGATTTTGTTGCGTCAACATGGGTGTTAGAGCGGTTTAGCACCGCATCGGCGCTGGCGCTGTAACCGAGTCCTGTAACCGCGCTGCCTGTGGGGCGGTGGTATCGCCAAAGCATTGCATACCCATTGAGAAATCTAAAGTGGCACTTTTAATTTCTCAATGGTTCAGCCACACCGCCGCAAGCCCGTGGCGCGGGCCGAGCATGCCATTCGGTGGGGCGAAGCTCTTGTCGGCAGATGCGATAATGCCTGTGCGGCCATGCAGAAACATGGGATAATTAAAAGCCGTTGAAGCGGCATATTTTTGCCGCGCATACCCATGGAGTCGCGCCATGAGCTTGCGAATTTTATCGGTCGTTTGTCGCCTGAGACTGGTAGGTGCGCTTGGTGGTACGGCTCTCCTGGCGTTGTGGCCAAATGCGGCGAGCGCGGCCAACCGCACGGTGGCGGTAAAGCTTGCCGCCGTCATGCTTTCGCGGGCGCAGGTTTTTGCACCCGACAAAACGCCTTATGCCGCGGTACTTAAGGATAAAGTGGGGCTGTTTGTAACGCTGAAAATTATTTCCAAGGCGTTGGGCCATCCGACGCTGCTGGAGTCGGTGAACATCAAGGCTGCAATTTTAAGCAATGGCGTTTCGATCAAATACCTGCCGCCATCTGCGGGATTTCCGCGATCGCTTAATACGGCCATGGCCCGGGCGATGCGGCAGGCCGGTGAATTGGGCTTTCCGGTGACACTGCGGTTTAATATGCCGCCGCCGGGTAAAAATCCGCCGGCCAAACTGGGCCTGCTCAAAGGCTCGCTTGTGGTGCAGGCGGGCGGCGCACCGCAGGCGGTAGCCCTTGCAAACCCGCTGGCAGCGGTGGGCCATCACCTGCACAGCGCCCAGCTAAGCGGCTTGGGCCTTACGGTGCGGGTGTTAAGCTACGATAAGCATGCCGACGGTTCGCATGATTTAAACCTGCGCGTTCGCGGGCCGGAGGGCGTGTTTAAAAGTGTGCGGGTCATGGCGGGCAGGCAACTTATCAGCGAAGGTTACATAGATAACCATACGCAGCCGGGTCTGCATCGCATAACCATTCCGCTGCGCCTGCCGCTGAATGCCAAGACCGTGCTGGTGGTGCAGGGGCTGGCGGGTCAAAAAGCGTTTAATATTCCGTTTAAGCTGCTCGGCATTCCGCTGCCGCGGTGAGGCAATGGTACTGTCGGCAAATAGCCAGCGATGCTGGCGCAGCGCTCGCGGGCTGGCGGCTTGCTTGCTCGGCAAACCTCGCCGAAAACCCGTGTTGCAATCGTTTGGTCAAAGCGGCCCGGCGCAATATAATTAATGGCTTGCGGCGGCCGCCAAACTGTTGTTGCGGGGCGCTTACCGGCGGCAGTTTAAGCTTGCTTGGTTCGCGGGCAGCCATCGTGTGCTTATGGACGGGCCATAGCACGCTAAAAGCCGCTTTGCAGCGTAAGGAGTATTCATCATGCCGGGCATGACCATCACTGAAAAGATCATGGCCAAAAATTCGGGCAAGGCGCATGTGTCGCCGGGCGAAAATGTCTGGGTAAATGTTGACATACTTATGACGCACGACGTTTGCGGGCCGGGCACCATCGGCATTTTTCACGAAAAATTCGGCCGCAGCGCCAAAGTGTGGGATAAAGACCGCGTGGTCATTATTCCTGATCACTACATTTTTACTGCCGACGACAAATGCCACCGCAACGTGCAGATTCTGCGCGATTTTGTCCGTGAGCAGGGGCTGAAGTACTACTACGACCCAGAGTTTGTCAAAAACGAACCCGGCATGCCCAGTCCCTATAAAGACCCCACTAAAACCAATTACAAGGGCGTGTGCCACAAGGCCTTGCCCGAAGAAGGCCACGTACGGCCCGGCGAAATACTCCTCGGCACCGACAGCCATACTTGCACAGCGGGGGCGTTTGGCCAGTTCGCCACCGGCGTGGGCAATTCCGACGCCGCCTTTACCCTGGGCACGGGTAAAACCTGGCTTAAGGTTCCGCCCACGATGAAGTTTACATTTCATGGGCAGATACCGCCTTACTTAACCGCGAAAGATTTAATTCTCGCCGTCATCGGCGAAATCGGCGTCGCCGGGGCAACCTACCAAACCATGTACTTTGCGGGCGAAGGCATCAGTTCGCTCACGCTGGAAGACCGCATGACACTCACCAACATGGCCATCGAGGCCGGCGGCAAAAACGGCGTCTGCGATGTGGACGAAAAAACCCTGCAATATGTGCGGCACCGCAGCACGCGGCCTGATTGGGAAGTGTTTCGCGACGATGCCGACGCGCAATACTGCTACCAGCGCCAGTGGGACCTCGCCACGCTCGAACCGCTGGTCGCCAAGCCGCACTCGCCGGATAACCGCGACACCGCCCACAACTGCCGCAGCGTCAAAGTTGACCGCGCGTATATTGGCAGTTGCACCGGCGGCAAAATCACCGATATGATTTTTTCGGCCAGCATCCTCAAGGGCAACAAAGTAAAGGTGCCCACGTTTGTGGTGCCCGGTTCAACCGAAGTGCATGCCGATATGAAGCGGCTGAATCTGCGCGGCGTGCCTAAAGACACCAACGAAAAAAGCATCGAAGACATTCTGCTTGATGCCGGATGCCAGGTCGGCCCCAGCGGCTGCAGCGCCTGCCTCGGCGGCCCGGCCGACACCTTCGGCCGGCTCAACGGCAGCGAAGTGTGCATCAGCACCACCAACCGCAATTTCCCCGGTCGCATGGGTTCGCCAACATCGGCTGTTTATCTGGCCAGCCCGCTTACGGTTGCCGCCAGCGCCCTGACGGGTCACGTGACCGACCCGCGCGACTATGTAACCCAGCCGATCGAAACGGGTACAGCAGGGGTGGTATAAAGTAGGCGGCGCCGTATCGGAACGTGTGTGCGTTGGGAGATGTCCGCAGCCCACCCAATAAACGACTTGGGGCACAGACGCGAAACGCGCACGGCCACTTCAAGGCTCAAAACCGCATCGCCTGCGGTGTTTTCTAAGAAAATCGGCTGCGGGCGGGCTTTGTTTTGGTGAATGGAATCTGGTAAAGCGATTGAGGATGGTGGCAATCGGTTCAAAATGTGTCGCTTTGTGGATTATGTCAAGCTTGTCGGTCATGCTGAAATAGGCATTCTCAAATAAAGCGTCGTGTATGCGGCACATACAAATGACGTTATGCGTGTCCCCTCGCGCCGCGGGCTCGTCGGCCCAGCGAGCAATGTGGGCCGTTACCAAAAGTGCTCCATCGCTGATGTCACAAAAGGCACACTGCTGCGAATAATTTGCCAATACGAATTGCCTGAGCCGCGCCTGGCCGCGCCTGTGTCTGGTCAATTGCACTTCCTCACCGGTGGATATTTCCCCAAACGTCAATTTATTTCGGAGCAGGGCGGTATCGAGGGCTTCATCCGGCAAATCTTCCGCCTCGGCAGGGATTTTGTCGTCCAACAGCAAATACCTGCCATCAGTCAAAAATTCGATCCGTCCTTCATCACGAAGTTCTTGGAGCACGCGGCTGACGGTCTGGTCTGGCGTTGCACCCGAACTGTTTGTATCAGTGACCATTTGCTCACGTTGCTCATGCAGCAAGCCCTGGCGATTAATTAGCCGCGTATGATTTCTGCTGCAATACGCATGCAAGGCCTTCAACACGGCTTGGGTCCAAGTCATTGGTGACTTCATAGTAATTTGCTCCCCGGTAACAAAATATTAAGGGGCCGACCTTCAAAAACTCAGCGACAGACCCAAGCAAGGCTCTATTCTCAGGAGCTTACGCCGTTGGCGATGGCGTGGTCCGCGTAAGGAGATTGTAACCATGCGCAATATCCCATAAATAGGCAAGTTCCAAAGTAGGCAAATAGACACAAGTGGCATCTGTCCCATCCTGATATAGATTGACAGACCTCCGAGATGTTTTGAGAAGCCTAAGATGCATAACGCGTATCATCAAGCAGTATCGCGCGTATTGAAGGCAGGGAAATTTGGTGATCGCTTCCTCGCCCATTTAACCATCATCTATGTAAGAAAAAGATGCTTAATATTTGAATAAGCGTCTTTACTTGATGCTTATTGACAAATTAGACGTCAATTCTATAATATGTTGATGGCAATTAAGCGGGAAAATCTGGTGGGTTCCACGTCCGGCGAGGAGGATCTCGACGCAGTTATTGCGTCTCAAAGCCCATGGACGTCCACCGGAAAGGTGCCGCTTGCGCTTACTCGCGATATCGAGCGTCCGCTGGCCCAAGTGCTGTGGCGGCGACTCCTGAATGACCGGCCGCACCGGTTTGAAATAATCTTGGGGCCGCGCCGCGTAGGCAAAACCACCTGTATGTACCAAACTGTGCAGCGCATTATCTCAGAGGGCATATCGCCCAATCGAGTTTGGTGGCTCAGACTGGACCATCCTTTGCTTGCCGAGCAGCGATTAGACATTTTGGTCCAGCGCGTTATTGCGCTATCGAATGCATCCGCTAAAAACCCGGCTTATTTGTTTTTCGATGAGTTGGCCTACGCCGACCGATGGGATGGCTGGCTCAAGACATTTTACGATGACCGCTGGCCGGTAAAAATTGTCGCCACGTCGAGCGCTACCGCGGCCCTGCGCAACCGTGCGCTCGAAAGCGGCATCGGCCGATGGGAGGAGCAGCACCTGCTGCCTCACTCGTTGTATGAGTTTTTTACCCTCGCCCGAGGTATGCGATCGGGCACAATGTTTTCAGCGGAGGCAACTCTGGCGGCGACGCTGCGCGCCGCTGCCTCGGCGGAAGGGGCGCTGGGTTCAATGGTCGGCCTTCGCCGCACGCTGCAATTGGCCGGCGGGTTCCCGGAATTATTATCGCTCGCTTTGGCTAAAGAAACTCCATCGCAGCGGTCGCTGTTTGACGCCGCCGCAGAAAATTCCGACGCCGAACAGGAAATGCTGCTTGAATCGCAGCGTATCTTACGCAGCGACGCTGTGGAACGGGCCATTTACAAAGATATACCACAGGCGTTTGGCGTGCATAACCCGCGCTTGCTCGAACGCGTACTCTATAGTCTCGCCGGTCAGATGACTGCTGTGCTAGCACCGGCCTCGTTGTGTCAGCAACTCGGCGATATGTCGCAGGCGACTTTTGAGCGCTACACCGCATATTTGGAACGTGCGTTTTTAATCTTTACTCTGGCCAATTATGCCGGCAGTGAGACTTCCCGCCAGCGACGTGGTCGCAAGCTGTATTTTGTGGACGGTGCCGTACGCAGCGCTGCACTGCAACGGGGGCTTGGGCGACATACTGACCTTTTGGAAATGGGTTTGCTGATCGAGAATATGGCCGCCTCGCATCTGTACGCATTAAGCCAGCAGAGCCAGATCAGACTCAGCTATTGGCGCGACCGCGCAGGGGCCAAGGCGCTGGAAGTTGACTTCATCTACGAAGACCCGGCCGCGCCCCTGGCATTCGAGGTTGGATCGTCCGCCCATCACAGTCGGGCCGGACTGCACGCCTTTCTGCGGCGCCACCCGGAGTTTGCGGGTAAGTGTTATCTAATCTCGCCCGATACTTTATCGCTGCCGCCAGATCGCTCGTCGGATGGCATCGGTACGCTGCCGCTGGATGCATTTTTACTTGCTGTCGGCAGTCAGGCTCAACGTGAGTTGCAACGACGTTTAGGCGTGTAGCGACTGCGGCAAGTAGCAGCGTCCCAGCGCGTGAATTATAGCCGGCTTGCTGTTGTGTCATCATTCGATTTACCGCATGGCTATTGTGAAAAATTGGTGTTCATGTGCCGTGATTTGCGGCGTATGGCGGGTATAAAATTGAGCGTGCGGCGCGAGGGGCGCGGATGGCGGCGGCACCGGCAGCGGGCGCAAATCCGCCATTTTTAACAGTTTTGAGTTGCAAGCGCCGCAAAATGCCTTATTTTATAAGGCGTTGACTGCGGGGAGTCGTATCTAAAACCCGGGCATGGAGCGTCGGGCGAATCTTCGCAATCTGTCCGCCATGTTAAAAGGAGACATTCATGGCCAAGTCCCTCACCAAATCCCAGACCGCTGCCAAGCTCGCCGAGCTCGTCAGCAAAGAAACCGGTTCCGAGATGAGCAAGAAGCACGCCGTCGCCGCGCTCGACGCACTCGCTGCTCTTGCCTACAAGGAAGCCAAGAACAAGTTCACCGTTCCCGGCCTCGGCAAGCTGGTGCTGGTGAACCGCAAGAAGCGCATGGGCCGCAACCCGGCCACCGGCGAAGCCATCGAAATTCCGGCCAAGCGGGTCGTGAAGTTCCGCGTGGCCAAGGCCGCCAAGGATGCGATCCTCGGCAGCAAGTAACCTTTGCCCGGCCCGTTTCAGGTAATACGCTTGAGCCTGGCGGCGAGGTTTCTCAGAAATTCCGGCATTCCAGCAGGCGCCACTACGGCCCTCTGGAATGCCTTTTTTATTGCCAGAAAACCAGCCTCGTTCTCCATGACCTACCGCACAAGCGAGCGCCGTAGTTCAACTCCGTTGCCAATGGCCGCCGCTTGCCGCCGCAAGTATGGCTACAAGCGCGTGCATGGATACCTTGCCACCTATCGAAACCGTTGCGATTGCCCTGCTCTCGCAGGATCCGGCCAATGTGCGGCGACATTCGCCGCGCAACATTCAGGCCATCAAGGCCAGCCTCCAGCGCTTTGGTCAGCAAAAGCCCATTGTCATTGACGCCGCCCATGTGGTGCGCGCCGGCAACGGCACGCTCGAAGCCGCCCGGCAACTTGGCTGGACGCACCTACAGGCCATTCGCACCGCGCTGACCGGGGCCGATGCTGTCGCCTACGCCATTGCCGACAACCGCACCGCCGAACTTGCCGCCTGGGATGGCGATGCTCTGGCACAGCAGGTGCGCTCTCTCGATGGGCCATTGCAGCAGGCCGCGGGCTTTGCCGATGGTGAGCTTGATGAGTTGCTTGCCAGGCTCAACACTGCTGACGCTGCCGTTGGCGACTTGTCATCCGCCGATTCGGAGGCCGAGTCGCATTTGCGCGACGTGTACGAAATTGCCGTTGAATGCAAAAGCGAAGCCGACCAACAGCAACTTTTTGCGCGTCTGCGGGCGGAGGGGCGCGTATGCCGCGTGTTGACGTTGTAGTTGAGGCGGCCATTGCCCGCAGCTTTAAGGTTGAGCAGGTGGCCGGCATGTTTGACCTGCCGGCCGATGCAGGCCGCTCTGAACGCTTCAGCGTTGATATTCCCGCCGCTGATGAATGCGATGCCGCAGGCAAGCCGGCGTGGCAAATCGGTCTGATCGTAGGCCCCAGCGGCAGCGGCAAAACCACGGTGGCCCGCGCGGCGTTTGGAGCCGCAGTGCTGCAGGCTTCCAGCCGTCCGTGGAGCTGCGATGCGGCCATTGTGGATGGGTTCGGCGAAAGTTCCATCCGTGAAATTACGCGCATGCTTACCGCCGTAGGCTTCTCCAGCCCGCCGGCGTGGCTGCGGCCTTACCACATGCTTTCCAATGGTGAAAAATTTCGCTGCGATTTGGCCCGGCTGCTGCTGCATCAGCAGCCGGCTGCCGCCCCGTCCGCACCCGCCGCCGTGGCCGTGATGGATGAGTTCACCAGCGTGGTGGATCGTACCGTGGCCAAAGTTTGCTCGGCTGCCGTGGCCAAAGCCATTCGGGGCGGGCTTGTTGGCACCCGGCGTTTTGTTGCTGTGGCCTGCCACTACGATATTTTGGAATGGCTCTGTCCCGATTGGGTGCTCGACATGAGCGATGGCCGGCTTACACGGGGGGTGCTTCGGCGGCCCACCCTGCAGCTTGAACTTCGCCGCTGTGAACCGTCGCTTTGGGCCATGTTTAAGCGCTATCACTATTTAAGCCATCATTTGCCGGCGGTCGTGCGGTGCTATGCCGGCGTATTGGCGGGGCAGGCGGCAGCGTTTGCGGCCATATCGCCGGTGATTGGATACAAGGGCTACCGGCGTTTTGGCCGGTTGGTGGTTTTGCCGGACTACCAGGGCATCGGCATTGGTGGAAAGTTTCGGAATGCGGTTGCACACATTGAAAGAGCCTTGCCCGATTGCCACCGTCTGAGCCTTGTCACAAGCCACCCTGCGATGATTCGCAGCTGCCTTGCCAGCCCGTGCTGGCGGCTTGATAGTGCCCGGTACAGCCGCGGGCAGCGAATCGCCGGCCGCACCGCTCCGGCCAGTCACACGCGCATGGTGTGTTCGCTGGTGTACCGTCATCCAATGAGCAGGGGTTGTTGCAAGGCAGGAGTGCCACGCGATGTCGCCAAAACCAACCAAACTTAAATGCGCGCTGGCCGGCGAAGAACTTGCCGCCGAGGTCGAGCGTCTTGCCCGCATTGGCGCTGCCAATCGCGAAATCGCCTGCCATGTGGGCCTTTCGCCTGCCGCGCTCAAACGCCGCTGCGGGCCGGCAATGGCCCGCGGCCGCACAGCGCTGAAGCTGCGCCTGCGGGCACATCAGGTGGATCGCGCCTGCGGCAAAGAGCCAAGCGAACGCATGCTGCTGTGGTTGGGGCGGCACTACCTCAAACAAAATGCCACGGCCAAGACCGCCGCCGATCAAAGCCCGCCCAAGGCGTATATCAACATTAACCTGGAGCAGGTGTGAAGCGTGTGCCCCGCATGCGGCGCAAACCCGCCGACATCGCCGAAACGCAGCGCGCCTACGAACCTTTCGGCGCGGCTCGGCATCTCATGTACTGCAAAGACCGCGAACTCGTGATGGTTGGGCCTGCGGGGACGGGCAAAACGCGGGCCGTGCTTGAAAAGATTTTTATCTGCGCGCAAAAATACCCGGCCATGCGGGCCTTGCTCGCCCGCAAAACCCGCGCCAGCATGAGCCAATCGGTGCTCGTCACATTGGAAGAAAAAGTGCTGCCCGCCGGCTATGCGGCCATGCGCGGGGCCGGGCGGGCGCGCCGGACGTCATATCGTCTGGCCAACCGTTCGGAACTCGTCATTGCCGGGCTGGATAATCCTGATCGCATCATGTCCACCGAGTTTGACCTTGCAGCCGTGTTTGAAGCCACCGAAATAGAGCTTGAAGACTGGGAAAAAATCCTCTCCCGCCTGCGCAACGGTGTCATGCCTTATCAGCAGGCCATTGCCGACTGCAACCCCGGTGCGCCGACGCATTGGCTGCATCATCGTCTCACCGCCGGCTCTATGACGCCTCTGGAGTCGGTGCATCAGGACAATCCCTTCTTTTTTGATGCCGCCCGCCAATGTTGGACGCCCGCCGGCCTGGCCTATCGCGCCACGCTGGGGCGGCTTACCGGCGTGCGCCGCAAGCGCCTGCTCGAAGGCATATGGGCCGCCGCCGAGGGAGCGGTCTATCCAACCTTTGCCGATCACATTATCCCCGTGCCGCTGGACAAAATGCCGCCGGCCGAGCCGGTGCGCATCTGCGGCGGCATAGACTGGGGCTGGACCGATTCGATGGCCATTCTGGTGGGGGTTCTTGCCGCCGACGATCGGCTGTACATTGTGGATGAGTTTTACCAGAAAGAAGCGCTTAGGGCGCGTAAACAAATAACCGCTACGGTTGACGTGGCGTGATCGTATAGTTCCAGTCGCCGTGGAAGTCATGGA
>JBMFVX010000042.1:0-22278 GCA_049965775.1 Phycisphaerae bacterium | reverse complement strand
CGATGTGAAATATGGCGACCCTATTGCGTACGAAAAATATCCCGGTATTTTTCTGGCGGCCGGGATAGCCGCCGGCGGCCAGTGCGGCATGCGAGCCTGGATCGGCCGTGCAGCAGAACGGGCCTTTGGCATTCCCGTCTGGGGTGTCAAGCAGGATGGCCATGCCGCAATGGCCGAGTGGACGCCGCATGGTTGGATTGCACCTTTTAGTGCAGGCTTTGCATTCAACTGGTGGGATCATGTGCGTGGGGATGTTTTCCAAAGGGAGACCGAGGCGCGGCGCTACCCGCAACAATTTATGATGGCGCTGAGATTACAGTGGATTGGTGCGGCACTTGGCGAGCAGAAACCGAATGGTATGGTGCCGGGAACCGGCGGGTTTTGGTATGCCTTGGCCGACTGCCAAGAGCGGGCCATCGTTGCCGCCTCGCACACCCCCGTGGCGACCTTAGATGAGTACGGCCCCGCTCATTCCCAGAGCAGATTGCAGGCGACCTCTGTCAATTACTATAAAACATTGCTGGCGCGCTATGGCCCAACCCTGGCCGAAAAAGTTGAGGCGCAACCCATCCCACCCTCTGCCTATAAGGTTTCGGTTGATCAGCAGGGAGACATCCATATTCCCGTAGCTTCCTGCACCCAACCCAAAAAGACAATTCGGGGCGCTGTTTTCGTTAAAAGTTATCTCGGCGGTCTGCAGTTGCATTACTACCGGCATGTCCATCCGTGGACCAAGCAAAGCGACGTTAACCCCGCACCAACACTTCAATATGTTGTTAATGCGCCTCATGCGGGTAAGTATGCCTTGACGGCTAAAGTAGTGGTTCTTAAGCCGACCGGAAATTTGGCGGTCACAGTTAATGACTCCGCCCGGCCGGTGGCAATGACGGTGCAGTGGACCAATGGCGCCTGGCAAAAAACCAAGCCGGTTGATATCACCTTGAAGAAGGGGCGTAACGTTATCAAATTCAATGCGTCCACTAACTTTTTCTCAGCGACGATTAAGTACTTTGAGCTTACGCCGCTGAAATGACCGCGGCGGTACCGGGCTATCGTGGATCAGAATGATGACTCCAATGCGCCGCGATCTACAGTGCGCGAGTGCGTGTCTTGCGGAGCATTTGCCTTGATTCATAAGGAAAGGCACCCGTTTATGTCCGCTGCCCTGTTGCGGATTAACGCGATTCGACGGCGGAGGCGGGCAGTTAGCCGAGCGGTAAAGTCGGACGGTTGACCGGGAGTATTGCCGGGCTTAAACCACGGCGGCTCGTTTTGTGAATGAATTTTTGTGCGGGAAAGCTTGTCATGGTTGTACTTGGCGGCTCCGACGCCGGTGCAATGAGACTGCAAAGATATTACGCTTAGCCCGCGACCGGTTCAATGTGAAGAGTCCAGCCATGACCGCGATCTTCGAGCGTGTAGCGCAGGGGTGGGGTGTTTGGCCCCGACGATAATAGCGCTGCGCAATAATGTTCGCTTAATTTTAGCCAGCGCAGCAGCCCCGTTTGCACCGGCCGCACTTCGCCGCGGTTGTTGCTGATGGGGCCGCTGTAATCAAGATAAATTCGGCGATGGTTTGGCAGGCGAATGGCGGGAATTGAGCCTTGCGTTTGGCAGGCTTGGAGCCATTGCTCCGGCGGCAGGTTGATTTTCCAGGTGGCCAGAGGTTGATCTGGCGCTTGTTCCAGCAGCAGGTCCCAGTGGCGCTGAGCTGCAACAGTATGCTCCAAAACGGCATATCGCAGTGTATTTGGGGTTGTGTGGGCGGCTGCCGACGGATCTCTCATGCTGTCGGTTGTGGGTTGCGGCAGTTCGTCGGGAGGTGTGTAGTCTTGCCAAACCATATCAGGATGATACCATCAGTGAAAGCAAGGCGGTTATTTTGCTGGAGTTTTGCATGAATCGTATGGTTGGTTTTTCGTTATCGTCCCGGGTTGGCTCGGTATTAGGCGCGGCTCGTGTGCCTGCGAGCGTGTTGGTGCTGCTGGCCAGCGTGGCCTTGGGCGGCTGCCAAAGTCAGGAAGTTAAGCTGCGCGACCAGGGGCTGATGCTGTACAACCAGAATCATTACAATGCGGCTTTAGATAAGTTTAATGCGGCTTTGAAGGCAGATCCGTCCGAGCCGCGGGCCAACTATTATGCGGGCGCTGCTGCTTATAAACTGCACAAGTATGACCTTGCGGCCATGTACTACCGGGTGGCGGCCACGCGCGATCCCAATTACGGCCATGTGCAAACCGACTTGGCGCGGGCCCTGATTAAGGCAGGCAAACCCAACGAAGCGATGAACCTGCTGGAAAGCCGCGCCAATTACACCCAGAACCCGGCGGATCGGCTGCGGGTAGCGCGGTTTTATGTGCGGCTTGGCGACCTTGACGATGCCCGCACCAGCTATGAGAAAGCTGTGCAGCTTGCACCGACGAACGTGCCGCTGCTGCTGGAGGCGGCGCACTTTTTTGACCGCATCGGCCAGAAAGACCATGCCGCACAACTGTATAAGCAGGTGTATCGAATTGCTCCGCAGACCCCGGGTTTGGTGCAGGATATGCAGCGCGACGGCGCGGATATTTCAGATGCCCTGCCGCCGCAGCAATAAGATAATGGTTTGGGCCAGCGGTGCGGCACGTATTGTGAATCTGCCGGCTGTTAGATGTTGACGATCATATCCTGTGAGCGGCCACGCCATGATTGAATCTGCCGGCAAACGTTTTATTCAGCTCTTAGAACCCTGCCGCGACGCGCTTTATACGCAGGCGTTGGCGCTTGCCGGCAGCCCGGTGGCGGCGGAGCGTCTTATTCAGCGGTCGTTGCGGGCTGCGTTTCGAGAAAACGCCATGAGCCTGCCCAAGGGAGACCTGCAGGGCTGGTTAATGAGCCAGATCAATCGCGAGGCGGCTGGCGCTGCGGGTGCTGCGGCGACAGCAGGAGGCGTTAATGGCGCCAAAGCTTCAACTGCGGCTCCGGCGATGACAGATGAATTGACCCAATCGCGTGCGATGCCGGCGGCGACATGGGCGCGGCTGGCGGCGGCCATTCAGATTGAGGCGGCGAAGCTGGCCGAGGACGGTGGCACGGGCGAAGCAATTTTGGCGTATGACCCGCTGCTTGAACCCAAAAAGAAATCGGCCCTTGCGGACGAACCCCTGGAGGGTTTTGGTCTTTCAGCGTCGGCGCGTTTTATCATAGGGGGCAGCATTGTGATTGCCATAGGGGTTATTGCCAGCATTGTGCTGACAACCCACAAGGCGCCGCCATCACCAGAATTGCCATCAAAAACCCCCGCCCTGCAACCGCCTGCCGCCACCATGCCGGCTCATGCCGCGGCGCACCGGTAAAACAGTTGTTTGGCGTAATGGCCCAACCTTAGACGCATGGCGTGTGCTGCGGCCGCAGTCCGGGAGTGCCTTTGGAGCAACTTATGATTGCCAACGTTGGCCCACCGAGGCAACTGGGCCGTTTTGAGACCGTCGTACATGAGGTTGACATCGCCGCGCGCAAGGTGCTGATTGAAGCGCCCAAAGACCCTGACTCGCTGCTGGATGATCCCATCGTTCAGGAGCGGTATAAGGCGGATAATTACCTGCCGTACTGGCCAATACTCTGGCCCGCAAGCATTATGATGGCGCGGCGCATTTTGGGACATGTACCGGCGGATGGCACGTCGCCGCGCGTTCCGGAGAAGGAACTTGGTCGCCAGGCCATTGAGCTTGGTTGTGGGCTGGGCGTCGCCGGCATTGCGGCTTTGTGCGGTGGCTGGGATGTTACCTTCAGTGATTACGACCCGGATGCGGTTGGCTTTGCCACGCATAATGCGCGGCTTAATCAACTGTCGGCGGCACAGTGTCGCGGTGTAACGATGGACTGGCGGCAACCGCTAAACGAGTCGTTTGACTGGATCATCGCATCCGATGTGCTTTATGAATCGCGCCTGCAGCCGCTGCTGTTGGGAGCGATCGAAAAGCTGCTTAAGCCGACGGGCACTGCCTGGATCAGCGATCCTGGCCGGAACTGCGCCGAAGATTTGGCGGTTCATGCGGCAGCGATGGGTTTTCGCGTTGCTGCGTATTCGCTGCCGCCGGATGAAGTTGCCGGCATACGTCCGAATGGCCGGTTGTATGTGCTGTCGCGGCCTGCGGTTGCCACTGCGAGAGCGCCCTCATGAAACGGCACCGTTTTTATGCAGAAATTCTTGCATCGCCGTGCGTGCTGGCCGGCCAGGAGGCGCATCACGCCACGCAAACGCTGCGCCTCGCCGAAGGCGACACCGTGGAACTGTTTGACGGCCAAGGCCGCAGCGTTGTGGGTATGCTGCAATCGGCGGGTAAAAAGCAGTGGCAGGTGGTGTTTGAGGCCGGCGCTGTGACCCTGGCGCCGCGACCGCGCATGGAGTTAACGCTGGCGATTGCGGTGCCCAAGGGCGAACGAGCCGACACGCTTGTGGAAATGGCCAGCCAGCTTAATGTAGCCCGCCTGCAATGGATGGATTGCCGCCGCTCGGTGGTGAAGCCCGATGCCCACGGCGGCAAGATGGAAAAATGGCGTCGGCTCGCCCTGGAATCTGCCAAACAGTGCGGCCGCGACTATGTGATGCAGGTGCTTGCGCCCATCGGCATGGCGAGTGTGCTGCGAGCCGCACTGGAGGAGCAACATTCGCTGCTGGTGCTGGAGCCGACAGGGGTACGGACTTTGTGGAATTGGCTTGGTGACTGGGTTGCGGGGTTGTCGGCGGAGCGTGCTGAAGCGACGGGAAAGCTGACGGCGCTTGTCGGCCCCGAAGGTGGCTTTGCCGATGATGAACTTGCGCTGCTCTCCGGCGAGGCGCAGCGGCGGCCCATTGACTTCGTGCGCATTTGCCCGAATATACTTCGCATAGAAACAGCCGGCATTGCCGTTGCTGCCGCAGTGTGTGCGGCCACGGCCCAACCTGACAAGTGAGATTCAATACATGAGCCAGAGTGTGAATCAACTGATTATTAAAAAGCATGAATCGTCGCTGATCGGCAATTACGGAAAACTGCCGGTGGTGCTGGTTCGCGGCAAGGGCGCCCAGTTATGGGATGCGGACGGCAAAGAATATCTCGATTTTTTTGCCGGGTTTGGCGGCACCATTTTGGGCCATGCACATCCGGTGCTTGTTGAGGCGGTTACCCGGCAGGCCAATACGTTGTGGCAGGTTGGCAATCAGTTTTACACCGAGCCGCAGATAAGACTGGCCGAACACCTTAAAACCAAAGCGTTTGACGGGCGGGCTTTTTTTTGTCACAGCGGCGCTGAAGCGGCCGAGGCAGCGCTTAAACTCGCCCGCCTCGCCGGTGGGGGGCGAACCAAAATTATAAGCATGCTCAAGGGCTTTCACGGCCGAACGATGGGCGCTTTGTCGGCAACACCGGGCCACGCGCAGGCGGGCTTTGGGCCGCTGGTACCCGGTTTTGTGCATGTGCCGTTCAATGATTTTGCGGCGTTGCAAGAGACGATTGATGATGAGACGGCCGCCATTATTATGGAGCCGATTCAGGGGGAAGGGGGCATCAATGTGCCGGGCGAGAGCTATCTGCCACGGGTTCGAGCGTTGTGCGACCAGTACAAGGCGGTGCTTATTTTTGATGAAGTGTGGACGGGCGTGGGGCGCACCGGAAAATATTTTGGCCATCAGCACTTTGGAGTAAAGCCGGATATTATGACGCTGGGCAAGGCGCTGGGCGGCGGGCTGCCCGTCGGCGGTATATTGGCCAAGCCGGAACTTGCTGCGTTCTTGAATCCGGGCACGCACGGTTGCACGCTGGGGGGCAATCCCATTTGTGCGGCGGTAAGCGCAGCGGTTTTCGATACCATTGAAAAAGAAGATATGCTCTCGCATGTTGGTCAGGTGGGCGCTCTGCTTCGGCAACGGCTGGAGCAACTGGCTTTGCGTCATGGTGTTATCAGGCAGATTCGCGGCGCCGGGTTGTTTTTGGGCGTGGAATTAGACACCACCGACGCCATGCCCGTTGTGCTTGCGGCGTTGGAGCAGGGGTTGATTATAAATGCCACGCAGAAGAATATTTTGCGGATATGCCCCTCACTGATTGTAAGCAGCGAGCAGGTGCATCGCGCGGCGGATATTCTTGAAAAAGCACTTGGCGCCTGTCTGGGCAAGAGCCGCGTTGCGACGGCGTGAGGTTCAGCGCGTAGCTTGGCCTGTGGGAGTGGTTGTGCCGAGGCTGGGTGGGGGTGGTGCTGAGCCTGTTGGTTTGTCTGCGGTCGTTTTGTTTTGGCCGAGCATTAGACTTTGAATTGGATGGCCGACCGCGAGGCGAACGCCGGCGCGAAATCGCTCGGCGGTTACCAGCATGACAAGGAGGCCGATTGCCGGCCAGAGCACATACCGCACTACGATAATCACGCGCTGCAGATAGGGCAGGCCGTGGCCGGGCGGCAACAGAAATACAACCGCGAGCGTGCGCAGCAGTTCCTGCCAACCATATAAAACTCCCGGCACCGGAAAGCCCGGAAAGAAATATTGCCACGGCAACACCATAAACAGCAGAATAACGGCCCAGTTTAAGCTGCGCGTCAGATGGGCTACTCCGGGGGCTTGGGCGATTAAAATCACCAGCAGTGTGATAAAAATAATGATGGCCTGGGACGCGGCCGCAAGCAACCCCAGAAGCTGCGTGACCGGTACGGCAATGTAATAGGTGGTGGCCCACTGAGGACGCAAATTAAGTTCGCGGCCCTGACGGGACTGCATGGTTTGGCGACCGGCAGAAGCGGCATCCGAAAAACCCGTATCCGCGGCGGATACGCCGGGTTGGGCCTGATTGGGTGTTGATGCCTGTACGCCGCCGGTTACGGTTCGCACGCTGAAGAGTGGGTGGTGAGCCGGTCCCATTGGGGTGACCACCACGCTTTCGCGAGCCACCGGGTTGCCGTTGCCATAGGCCTGATTGGTAAAGCGAATAAGCAAAAAGCCGATTATTTGGGCCAGCACGCAAACAAAAAGCAGCAGGCCAAGCCAATTGCGGCCGCTGCGCAGCGTACGCAGGGCTACGCCATAATCGCTGTAAGGATGAACGGGTGCAGTCATTGTGCGTTACATTCCGCCTCGTTAAAGTACAACTCGCACAGGAGTATAAAGCGCAAGCGACAAGCAAGCGAGCACGGTTCACCAAATTTTCGGGGAGGGTGCAGATTTCAGTTATTGCAGCCCGCACCTGAGACGGAGCCGCCGCTGTTGCGCCGCCAGCTTGCCGGTGGTAACCGGCCCGCAACTTATGGCAGGCCATTGTGAATGCGGCCCTGTTTGCCATGATGTAGGAATAGCTGCGCAGCGGGCTTTTTTAAGCTGCTGCGTTGCCTGGAGTGCGGATGAGCCTTATTCTTTCGGGGTATATGCGGCCACGGGCCAAGCGTCTCTAACGCAAGGGTGACAGCAAGGGAACAACAGGATATGAACAACCGATGAAAAATACGTTTCAAGCACCTAAAGGCACACGCGATTTTATGCCCGAAGCGATGGCGGTGCGCCGTTATATTGAAGACACGTGGCGGCGCGTTTCGGTTCGGCACGGCTTTTTGGAGGTGGATGGACCTACCTTTGAATCGCTCGAACTTTACAAGGTTAAAAGCGGCGATGAGATTGTGTCGCAGCTTTTTTCGTTTCGTGACCGGGGGGATCGCGAATTGGCGCTTCGCCCGGAGTTTACGCCCACGCTGGCCCGCATGGTTGCAGCGCAGGCGCAGGGGTTGCCGCGCCCCATCAAGTGGTTCAGCATTCCGCGGTGCTACCGGGCGGAGCAGCCTCAGAAGGGGCGCCTGCGCGAGTTTATTCAATGGAATGTGGATTTTTTGGCCGATCCATCGCCGCGCTGCGAGCAGGAATGTCTGATGCTGTGCATCGAAACGCTGCGTGAGTTTGGTTTGCAGGCGGGTGATTTTCGCATCGGTTGGAACAACCGTGACTGGCTTACCCAGGCGCTTACCAGCACGTTTGTCGCCCCCGAGCGGGTGGGCGACGCTTATTTTATTCTTGATCGCCTGGCCAAGCTTGACGCTGCAGGGCGCCGCGAGCTTTACACCCAGCGGCAGTGTCCGCCGCAGGAACAGGCGCAGTTTGACCTCTTTGCTGCGGCTATAAGCTCGGAACCGGCGGCGCCGGACGCTTTGATGCAAATTATGAGCGCCTGGCCGCAGGAAGTGCGCGACGGCATTAAAGCATTTGAATCGCGGCTTGCGGATATCGGTCTTGGCGAGTACTGCCGGTTTGACCTGAGCGTGGTGCGCGGGTTGGCGTATTACACGGGCTTTGTGTTTGAGGTGCTCGACGCGAAATCGCACAATCGGGCGATGGCCGGTGGAGGCCGCTATGATCGCCTGATTGAAACGTTTGGCGGGCCAAGCATGCCGGCGATCGGCTTTGGCATGGGCGATGTGGTGCTTGAAATTGTGCTGCGGGAGCAGGGCGTATTGCCCCGGCAACTGCTAAGCACGCCGGACGTTTTTGTGCTAAGCGCATTGCCGGACGAGCAACCCGTGCAGCAGATTCTGATGGCGCTGCGGCGCTCCACATGGGATAGCGCCAGCCAGCGGGTGGCGCAGGCTGGCTTGCACGCGGTGGCCAGCTACAAGGCGACGCGCAACATCGGCAAATTGCTGCCGGAGGCGGTTGCATCGGGTGCCAGGGTTGCGGTGATATTGGCGCCGGAGGAACTGGCACGGGGCGTCGCAAAAATCAAGAATTTAATCACGCGAACCGAGCGCGAAGTACCGCTGGAAGCGGTGGCATTGGCAGCACAAGTTCGCGCCGAATTGCAGAGTTGCTGACATGGTAACCGGAGTATGCCGCGATGGGGCCAAGGTCGAAACGTTCGAGTCATTATGAAGCCGCCTTTGAAGACCTGCTGCGCAAAAAGGGCCTGCCGTACATTGCGGTGGATGAAGCCAAGCGGGCGCTGTTTTCAGGGGCCAAACTCAAAAGTTTTGACTTTGTGGTGTATCGGCCGGGCGGCAAAAATCTGCTGGTGGACGTAAAAGGCCGTGCCTGCCAGAATCGCAAAGGCACGGTGGCGCTGCCCAACTGGGCAACCCGCGAGGATATTGATGATCTTCGGCAATGGCAGGAAATTTTTGGAGATGGCTTTACAGCCATGTTTTTGTTTTTATATCAATGGCCGGACGAGCCTGAAAAGTCTCCATTTAAGGATATCTTTCAATTTCAGGACCGATGGTACAGCGCTTTGGCCATTACGGTGAGCGATTACCGCTCGGCCATGAAGGCGCGGTCGCAAGCGTGGGGCACGGTGCATCTGCCGACGGCTGAGTTTAAGCGACTGGCCAAACCATTTGACGAATACCTGTAAGCGGCGGTGACGCGCGTGTTGGGCGCGGTAAGTGCGCTGGAGTTCAGCGCATTTGGCCGGCGTAGGCGCTTATGGCTTCGGCCATGGGATGGAGCTTGGCATCCGGAAAGTCGCGCAGCAGCGGCGTTAAGTCGCCGCAGTTATCTTCGGCGGCCATGCGCACCTGATCGAGCGTAAATGGCAGGCCCGGCAAGGCCGCACGTGCCATCAGGCCCGCGAGCCAAATGGGTATTGGCAAAGCGGGCTTGGGTTTGCCTCTAAAGCATTGCGAGGCGAGGCGCAACATCTGAGGCCAGGTAAATTGTTGCGGGCCGCCCACATCGTATATGCGGCCTATGGTGTGCGGACGCCGCAGTGATTCAACAAAAAGCCAGGCTACATCATCCACAAATACGGGTTGAATGCGAGTAGGCGTTTTGGTGCCAAAGACGCCGGGACCGAAGTAGGGCATAAACAAAAAGGGCGGAGCCTTGCCAAGGCTCCAGGCTCGTAACATTCGTGCAAACTCGCCGTGTGGGCCGTGAATTAAACTCGGGCGAAAAATGGTCCACGCGAGAGCGGAGTCTTTTACAAGCTGTTCTGCCTGCCATTTGGTTTTTTGATATTCGGCGGCCGCATCGGCACGCACACCCATGGCCGACATGTGAATATAGCGTTTTATGCCGCTTTGCCGGGCGGCTAGCAATACATTTTGGGTGGCATTGATGTGGGCATCGGCGAAGCTTTGTTCACGCGTGGGACGAATAATGCCAACCAGGTGTATGACGGCGTCAGCCTGGGTTAGCGCAGCCACCAGCGAAGCCGGGCATTCGTCGTCGGAAATATCCACAGCAGTTGGATGAACCCGATCGGCCCAGGCGGCGGGTATATGTGGATGGCGAGCAATGGCACGCACGTGCAGGTGCGGCCACTCGAGCAGGCGCGTAATGACTGCCTGGCCGACAAAGCCGGTGGCGCCGGTGACGGCAACGGTTTTGATGTTTTCGGTTGTATCACTCATACGTATTAATCCGGGTAAGCTCCAGGTGCTGGGTGCCTGAGTGTTTGGGACGGCCAATCGCAATGCCTGCAAAAATGCAGTGGTTTTGTGTAAACGTCCCATAAAGTAAACTATAGTGGCAAAGTTCGGTGTTCATTGCTGCCGATAATACTGCATTGAGACTGTAGCGTTCAAACTGGACGCAGCAGTCCAAGATAATGGGGCCAAGCCATGCGACATTTGCTGCCAACTCATGACAGGCATACATGTGCAGCTTATTTGATCGCTATTTTAAGCCAAGTAGGGCGCAGAATAGTCATTCCCGCGACCTTGGTGCTGGTGTTGGCGTTGTGCGGTTTGGCCCGCGGGCAGGCGAGCGCGACCAAGGTATCTGCGGCGGAGATAGCCGCCTTGAGCCGCCGGCAAATACTCCAAAGCATTTCGCGGGGCGTAAACTATTTGCTGAAGCATGAGAAGCCGGGAAAATTTTGGGAAACCGGCTCTCCCAGCGACAACTACTGGGGCGGTCAAACGTCGCTGGCGCTTTATGCGCTGCTGGAGGTAGGGCAAACGACCGGCGATTCGCGTTTGGAACCCGATTCGCCGCAAATTGCACCAGCGCTGAAATTTTTGAAGACTATTACGCCTAAGGCAACGTATGTAGCCTCGCTTGAGCTTAGCGCACTGACGGTATACCCGAACGGCGGGCCGCTTTACAGGTTGGCGGTGCGGCGTTGCACGCAATATATTGTTCAGGCGCAGCATGCCGATGGCGCTTACCACTACACATGGGATGGCCGCAAGCCCAACGAAAACCTTCCCAACGACTGGGACAACTCGAACAGCCAATATGGTGTGCTTGGGGCCTGGGCCGCCATTCAGGCCGGTATGGAGATTCCGCGGATTTTTTGGCTGCGTGCCGAAAAACACTGGCGAAGCTGTCAAAACCCGGATGGCGGCTGGAGTTATCACGGTGGAAGTTCAACGCGAGCTATGACGGCCGCGGGGCTGGCTAGCTTGTTTTTGGTGGATCAATATGTTCACAGCGGCGTGCATCTGCACCCCAAGCCCGACAAGGACATTGCCCATGGCATAGCGTGGATGGCTGCCAATTTAAAAACCGACCGCAATTTATATTACCTGTATGGGTTGGAGCGCGTCGGTTTGGCCAGCGGCCTCAAGCGTATCGGCAAGACCGATTGGTATCGTCAGGGAGCTGGCGAAATTATTGATGCTCAGGACCAGGCCAATGGCGGCTGGAGCGGTTATGTGCTCGGCGCGCCGAGCGACGCGGTACCCACCAGCTACGCCTTGCTGTTTTTAACGCGCGGGCTTAACCCGGTGGTGTTTAATAAGTTGCAATACGATGGACCATGGGATGCGCGGCCTCGCGATGATGCCAATATAAGCCAGTGGATCAGCAACGCCTTTGAGCAGCCGTTGAATTGGCGCATTGTGAATATTCAATCAGATCCGAGGCATTGGCTCGCAGCGCCGATTTTACTGATCACCGGCCATGGTGATCCACATTTTTCCGCGGGGGACGTGACAAACCTCAAAACGTTTGTCAATGATGGCGGCACCATCTTTTCCAGCGCCGATGGAGGCGATGCGGCATTTACCAGGGCCATTGCCAGGGTAGCAAAGCAGGTAAGCGATGGACGTTATTCGCTGGATCCATTGCCGCCGGAGAACCCGATCTATTCGGTGCAGTTTCACCTGCCGTCGAGCATCAGCCTGATGGGCATGAGCAATGGCCTGCGATTGCTGTGGGTGCATAGTCCAACGGACCTTGGGGCGGCCTGGCAAAGCAACGATTTGCGTGCGCACCATGGCTTATACGCGTTTGAAACCGCGGCAAACGTTTACTTTTACGCCACCGGAAAACGGCGTGTGACCCGTAAGCTGCATCCCCTGGCGTTGCCCGCGCCTGTGGGGCCGCCGATGCAAACAATTCATCTGGCGATTGTGCGTTATAAAGGAGGCGTCAACCCGGAGCCGATGAGTTGGCCGTTTGAAAGCGACTTTATGCGGGCACTTTGTCAGACCCATTTGATTGTCTCGCCGGTGGACCTGGGCCGCCTCGATGCAGCCCAGACGCCTGTAGCATTTATGGCGGGGAAAGATGATTTTGAAATTCATTGGCAGGTGGAAGAGCATGTTCGTCGTTACCTGCGGTCTGGCGGGACGCTGTTTATGGCTGCGGTCGGTGGAAGTGAGAAGTTTATGCGGGCGGCGCGGCGTTTTGTCGGTGAGACATTCCCGGGCGCTAACTTGGAGCCTATAAGTGTGCCCAACAAAATATTTGCCGGTACTACCGTTGGCTCGATCAAGCTGACGAAGGTGCATTTTCGCCGGCGCTGGCTGCGCAGCAATCCGCAGGCGACCGCGCCTGATTTGTGGGGGTTAAGGCGCCATGGCCGCTGGGTGGTTATTGTTTCGCCGGCGGACGTTATTGCCGGCATGACGGGTCTGCATACCTGGGACATCAAGGGGTATGCCAGCCAGAGCGCTCGCGCTGTGGTGGCGGATGTGTTGCTGTATGCCGCCGGTTCCAAACAGGCAGCGCCGGTTTCGGTTAAGCCAATACCCTCAGCTTCGGGGCAATCGCCAACGAGTTCCAGTAGGACAGAGCCTGGCCACAAACCTGGGCCTCAAAGCCAACCCGCGGCCCCGCGCGCAATAGATTTGCGGTAAAACGGTGGACGTTAATCATAAAGCGCTACTTGGCTGGCAGAGTTAATTGCCGAGCATTGCGCCAAAGAACATGGACGGAGCAGTGGGTCGGCTGGCGGTAACCGGGCATGTAACCCGCGGTGCTATACGTGCCCAGGCGCTTGTGCGGAAGGTGAGGCATTGGGCAATCGAGGGGGATGCTTTTGCCGGCCATTTGCCATTTCTATACCGTTTTTATGCCATTCTGGGCCTGTTTTGGGGCCGCTATGGCCGCTTGCGGTGATGAGGCTGGTTTTGCTGTCGTCCTCGCCGAAGTTGGGCACTTGCGGTAAACTACCCTCGTTTTACGGAGGCCGTGGGCGTTTATGAGTGCGGCATTACAACCCTTGGAGGTTGGCATTTGTTCTTGGTCGGTAGGCGCGCATTTGGCAAAGCCATTGCAGCGCGCTCTGCGGCAGTTGTCGGTGCGGGTGGCGCAGTTGGGCGTTGCTCCGCTGCTCGATCTGCCGGCGACCAAGCGACGGCTTGCCTTAAAAGACCTGGCCTCCAGCGGGATTAATTTTTCGGCCGCCATGATCAGCTTTCCGGGAGAGGACTACAGCGACCGCGCCGCCATTAAGATGACGGGCGGCCTTGTGCCTACCAAGATGTTCCCGGCGCGCCTGCGCCGCGCTGGCGATGCAGCGAAGGTGTGTCAGACACTTGGCATTGGACTGCTATCAATGCATGTGGGCTTTATCCCGCAGCCAGGCGAAAAGAAGGCATTTACGCAAATGCTTGATCGTGTGCGGAAGCTTGCCGATGCGCTGGCGAAATGCGAGGTGACTCTTGTGCTGGAAACCGGGCAAGAAACCGCCCCGACGTTGCTGGCTCTTTTGGAAGGCGCCAAGCGACGGAACCTTGGTGTGAATTTTGACCCGGCAAACATGGTGTTGTATGGCAGCGGCTCGCCGACGGAAGCGGCTGAGCTTTTGGCGCCTTGGGTTAAGCACGTTCATGCCAAAGATGCGCGTAAAAGCCGATTTCCGTTGGAAGATGCATGGCGCGGCACGGAGACTCCGCTGGGCGCTGGCGATGCCGAGCTTGTGGATGTTGTTCGCATTCTATACAGCCGCGGGTACCTTGGCCCGCTGGTAATAGAGCGAGAATCGGGAAATTTGTCGTTGGAGCGGCTGCAGCGCGAGGTGGACTTTCTTAGAGATGCGGTGGAGCGCCTGCGGCAGTCGGAAGTGTAATGGGCTGCGCATCAGCGGCAGTAGCGGTGCAGTGGTTTGGAGGGGGTTCAACGATTGAGGGTTGCCTGTCTTTTGAGAGCAAACGCTGCCAGGCGAGCGGAAAAATTGCGGAAAAATTGGCACCATTTTGGGCCATTTGTTGTGGATGGAGGGTAAAGTTTAGCCGTGAACCGGTTGCAGGGTAAATCTGCAAAAAAGCTCTGGCAAAGCAGCCAAGGCCGAGGGTACAATAAGTGCATCGTGTTGGAACGCATTGTCTTATCGCGGGGGTATTGCCATGCTCAATGCAAGTGTAAGCACGACGATATTGGCCATGAACAGTCAAACGTGGGCGGAGATATCCGGGGGCGCATTGGCGTTTGTGGTGCTGGTATGGTTTGCCCTGCGCTATTGGATTGCCAGCACACGCGACCCGCAAATTAATGAGATTCCAACGCCTACAATAGACCGCATGAACCATAGTGCGCTGGAGAAGATGCGCGTTCAGGTGGAAGCCGCCGAGCAAGGCGGAGAGATTCCGGAAGAAATGTTGGCTGAATCGGCGGATGAAGCCGCTCCCGCTGATTTGCTGCAAGTTGTGCCTGAAGATGAGCACACCCATACGCCGCATTTGCAGATGCCGCCGGCCGGCGCTGTGCCAAAACAAACTGCGCCCAGGGATGGCGCGGTATGACGCCGCCAACCGGCAAAGATGCGGCTGCGATGGCTGCGCCCGCCGCGGTGCCGAGGTTTTCTGCTGCACCCACTCCGCTTACATCGTCTGTGGCGCGGGGCGATCGTGAACCCACCTTTAGGCAGGCGCCGACGCAACTGATCGAAAAAAATGACGCGACAGCGCCCAACGGCCGTGGCCCCTGGCCCGACGGCCAGGGCCATCTTGCGGAAGCATTGCGCCGGCAGGTACTGATGCTGGCGCGCGATGCCGGTTTTGACTTGATGGGCATCGCTCTGCCCGGGCCGATTGCGCACCCGGAGCAATACAGTCAAATGATTGCGGCCGGCGGCCATGGTCAAATGCAATACCTGGCCGACACCTTGCGGCAACGGCTGGATTCTCGTGCGGCATTTCCATGGGCTAAGAGCATTATTTGCTTGGGGGTGTCTTACTTTTGCCCAGACGCAGGCGATGGGGCAGGGGGCGGGCTGGAGCACTCCTCCGCGAAGGAGGTACATGCGCCTGGCACGCACAGGGGCGCGGCGTCGCCGGTGGCTCGCTACGCCTGGGGACGAGATTACCATCGTGTGCTCAAAGGATTGATGAACAAGCTGGTGCGGGCCATAGGTGAATTGCTGCAGAAAGATTTTTTGGCCAAGGTTTGTGTGGATACCGCACCGCTGCAAGAACGCGACCTGGCGCATGCGGCGGGCCTCGGCTGGATTGGCAAAAATACGCTGCTGGTTAATCCGCGGCATGGCAGTTGGTTTGTGCTGGGCGAAATTATTACCGACCTGCCGTTGGAGCCGGACATGCCCGAACGCGATCACTGCGGCACATGCACGCGCTGCATAGATGCGTGCCCAACCCAGGCTCTTACGCCATATAAACTCGATGCGCTTAAGTGTATAAGCTATCAAACGCTTGAAAACCGCGGTGAGATACCGACGGAACTGCACGGGGCCATGCAGCGGGCGGGCTATCTGGTGGGCTGCGATATTTGCCAGGATGTTTGTCCTTACAATCGCCGGCCACTTGTGACGCGCGAGGCAGGCTTTAAAGCCGGGCCGCCGAGGTTTGAACCGGCGGCAATTGTGCAATGGGACCAGGCCGAGTGGGACAGATCCACGCGCGGCAAGGCCTATCGCCGGGCCAAACTCGCGATGTGGCAGCGTAATGTGAAAATTGTTCATCAGGGCGATTATCCGCCGGCTGTTACAACGGCCGCGTCTCGATTAGATGAATAAAATTGCCCATGGAATCGCGAAAGACCGCGCCGCGGCACAGGCCCATGTCTTGGTGATAGATTTCGGGCCGATGCCGCCAGGCGCGTAGCGTTGCCATGGCATCGTCGAAATCGGTGATACAGAGCATGAGATGGCCGAAAAGGCTGCGGTCAAAAAAGTCGCGATGCGAAGCCAAAGTCGAACCAGCAATGCAGGTGGACGCAAACTCCGGGGGCGGCGGGCTGAACATGGGCCGCAGATTGGTGATTTCAACACAGATGCGATCCAGCCGGTAGGTGAGCGTTTGTTCATCTGATGGAGTTGATGGTTTGGCGGGTTGCAGGCCGAGGCAGTTGACTACCAACTCGGTTACTTCAGCGGCGGTGGCCGAGCCGCGATTGAGATGCACAGTGTCAATGGCAATTATGGAACGTGGTTGGATCCGCCGCTTGGGCTTTGCGCCGACGATGCCATCAGAAGCGGCGAGGCTGGTGTCGCGGCCCATCATAAGGTTGATATCGTTGTCGCGCATGTACGGCCCTTTTTTTGAGCGTTGCCCGCTGGCACGCCCACCGGCGTGCTTACAAGTGTTCAAGCCGACAGGCAATCGCATATTTCCGCCAGCTTGACCTGTGCAATTATAGCCGTAAAATCTAACGAGTTCGCGGGCACCAGTAGCTCAGTTGGTAGAGCAGCTGACTCTTAATCAGCGGGTCCTAGGTTCGAGCCCTAGCTGGTGCATTTTTGTTTTTAAGTAAGGTACGGCTTTCTGCATGTTTAATGCGGCTGCGCTGGCATGACGCTCGTGTTGCTTGGCGAAGCCCCTTACATTGGTTGAT
Source organism: Phycisphaerae bacterium (assembly GCA_049965775.1). Taxonomy (GTDB): domain Bacteria; phylum Planctomycetota; class Phycisphaerae; order WQYP01; family WQYP01; genus JABEVB01. The sequence continues at coordinate 5,330 of JBMFVX010000042.1, read as the reverse complement.
AGTCTGTTTGGGCCTTCGGGCGGTTGTGTTGAGCAATAAGGTAAGGACAAGGATCATTAAAATGATTATTGCTGATTTAGCTTCAATAGCGGGTCGAACCTATCCGGCGCGGCGGCGTACACAAAACCTGGTGGGTGGGGCGTCGCCGATTCAGGCAAAGAACTTTGCTATGGGCTTTGTGACGCTGGAACCCAATGGCGGGCAAGTGCCGTGGCATAATCAGGAGCAGGAAGAAGTTTACTTTGTGATTGAAGGCGATGGCGAAATGTGCCTGGGGACGCAGCGTCAGGCGTTGAAAACGGGCCAGGCGGTGTATATTCCGCCGGGGGTATTTCATCAGCTTAGCAATGTGGGTTCGACGCCGCTGAAAATGCTGTACTGCTACGGCCCGGCCGGCGATGTTGCTCACTGGCGGCAGGAACTCGCGGGCACGCTGCCCAAGGCCGGGGTGGAAGCGCCGCCCTTGCCGGCCGGCGCACGGCCGCAGCATACGGCGCCGCCGGCGTCGGAATAAATGGCGAGCGAATAGGCGCGTGTCCGACGGGCTGCAATACTGGGAGGGAGCACGCCGTGGTAAACCTGCCGTTTTTCCGCGTTTGCGGGTGTTTGGTGGTTTGTTGAGATTATTGGGTTAATAGGGTACATTACTTGGCTTTGACGCTTTGGGCCGAAGCCGGTTTTTGGGCGGTCCTGGATAAAAGCTTAGCGGAGTACAAATATGTCTTTGGATCGCAGCCTCAAGGGTAAAAGCACGCTGGAACGTCATCGCAACGTTTTGAAGCGTTCGGAACGCATTTCCGTTCTTGAAGACAACGAAAAATGGCATGAAGATTCGCCTGCGGTTTTTGGCCTGGTGAAGGTGGCGCATCGCAAAGCAAGCGCCGGCAAGAAGCCCGCCAAGGCGGAAGCGGCTGAAGGGGCCACGGCAGCAGCTCCGGGCGCTGCGGCTGCCCCGGCGGGCAAAGCGGCTGCGGCTCCTGCGGCCAAGGCTGCCGCTGCGGCTCCAGCCGCCAAGGGCAAGAAATAACCTAACCTGCAGTAACGGCATATTCTATGGATGAAGCCGATGGCAACGTCGGCATGACGGGCCAGCGTTGGCGCGGTCCAACACCCATTGGCACGTTGGGGTTGCATGGCAGCACAGCGAATACAGCGAGCTTCATCGGCCAGTCCCTGGGTGTTTTTGCTGGTGCTTGCGGCTTTGGCGGCCGGCTTTTGGCTTGGTTCGCGACAAAATGCTTCGCCGGTGGCGCTGGCCAATGGGCAAAGTGGTTTTCAGGTTTATTTTTCTCCCAATGGCGGCGCGACCGATGCGTTGGTCAGTTTGATTGACCATGCCGAAAAAAGCGTTGATGTGCAGGCTTATTCGTTTACCAGCCGCCCGCTTGAAAATGCGTTGATCAGCGCCCACCAGCGCGGCGTGGCGGTGCAGATTATTTTAGATCGCTCGCATTTGGAGCGTCGCAATTACCGAACGGGCGGGTTTAAGCCCACGGTGTCGCCGGCGCTGGAGGCGTTTTACAACGCCGGCATTCCCACACATATTGAGTATCGTTACCTTATTGCGCACAACAAAGTGATGCTGATTGATGGCAAGACCATTGTTACCGGCAGCTTTAACTTCAGCGTGGCGGCTGAAAAATACAATGCCGAAAACATGCTGGTCATTCATAATGTGCCGGCGCTGTTTGGCCGGTATGACAAAAACTTTGCGTACCATTGGCAAACAAGTTTGGCGTATACGCCGGGGCTTGTGCTGCCTGACCAATCGCGGTTCAGCTATCACCATCATTATCACAAACGTCATGAACATGCGTGGTAAGGCCGGCGTGTTGGCCCTACCTGCGGTAATTTGCGGGCACGATGAAGGCTCGTAGCGGGTGTGTTGGCTGCTGAGGCGGCAGAGGGGCCATCGGGCCGGTTTGACGCTGGCCTGGCGCTTGTCGCGGCGGCGATAGGCGATTAACCTTTGTGCCATGCAGAAGGTTCTTGCCGCTGATGATATCGCCCAGCTCATAGACGGCCTTGCCCGGCAGATGCTGGCCGCGAGCGCAATTGCCGGCGCCGGCCCTGGTCGGGTAGCGCTTGTTGGCATTCGGCGACGTGGCGAGATTATTGCCCAGCGGCTGGCGGGCATTCTGCAGAAATCGCTTAGCTTTGCGGTGCCGGTGGGGGCATTGGACATCACCATGTATCGCGACGATATCATGGGGCAACGCAATATCATTATTCCCATCGGCACCGAAATGAGCTTTCGCATAGATGACCGTATTGTGCTGCTTGTGGATGATGTGCTGCATACGGGCCGCAGCGTGCGGGCCGCGCTGGACGCGCTGGTGGATTTTGGCCGGCCGAAGCGTATTTACCTGGCGGTGCTGGTGGACAGGCGGGGGCGGGAATACCCGATCAGCGCGGATTTTGTGGGCCGGGCCATGGCCGTTGGCGACGATTCGCGCGTGCGCATATTGCTTGCGCCAACCGACTGCGAAGATGCCGCATACGTGGAAGAACCCGTTACGGGAGGTGCTGCATGAACCCTTCCGATACATTAACTGAAATTGCCGTGCCGCAGTCGCAGCAATGGACGCGCGGCAATTTGCTGACGATTGAAGAATTAAACGCCTCGGAAATCAATATTATTCTTGATACGGCGCGGGCACTTAAAGAGGTGTCTACCCGCAGCATTAAAAAGGTGCCGGCTCTGCGCGGCAAAGTTGTGGTGAACCTGTTTTTTGAAGATTCCACGCGTACGCGCACGAGCTTCAAACTTGCGGCCGAGCGCATGAGCGCCGACATTGTTGATTTTTCGGTTTCGACGAGTTCGGTAAGCAAGGGCGAAACGCTGCGCGACACCGCCCGCAACCTTGTGGCCATGGGCGTGGATGCCATTGTAATACGCCATCGCAGCAGCGGCGCCCCGAATTTATTGTCGCAGCTTGTGGAGTGCAGCGTTATTAATGCCGGCGATGGCAGCCACGAACATCCCACGCAGGGCCTGCTGGACCTTTACACCATTCGTGAAACGTTTGCGCTCCGCGGCAAGGCGATGTCTGATCTGCACGTTGCCATTGTGGGCGATGTGATGCATTCGCGCGTGGCCCGCAGCAATATTTGGGCGCTTAGCAAGCTGGGCGCCAAAATTACGCTGGTGGGGCCGAGTACGTTATGCCCCGATTCATTTTCGCGGCTGGGCGTAAAGGTCAGCAGCGATTTTGACGCGGTGCTGCCCACGGTGGATGTGGTTAACATGCTACGCGTGCAGTTTGAACGCATTACCTCCGCGGCCTTTCCGAGCGTGCGCGAATACAGCCGCTATTTCGGCCTTGATGAGCGGCGTCTTAAGTTGTGCCGGCCTGACGTACTGGTGCTGCATCCCGGCCCGATGAACCGCGGCCTGGAGATTACATCGCCCGTAGCCGATGGACCGGCAAGCGCTATTTTGCGGCAGGTAAGCAATGGGCTGGCGGTGCGCATGGCTGTGCTGTACCTGTGTATTGGTGTAAGCTCGCTGCGCCGCAGATGATATAATCTCTGACAGCATTGGCTGGCCGCGCCAAGGGCGGGCCGGTCGTACGTACAAGGGTTTTGCACAAGGAGTGTTGGATGCAAAGCGGTATTTCAAGGCTGATGGGCAAGTTGAGCGGCGGCATTTTGGTGATGATGGCGTTGCTGATGGCATTGGCCTGGCAGGGCGTATGCCGCGCGGATGCCAGCGTGGCATCGCTGCAAAAAGCGGTGCAGGCCGGCCACTTCGCCCAGGCTATTAAGGCGGTGCAGGCCACGCTGCCGTCGAGTCCGGATGCCATTGCCGCACAGCTTTATTTTATTGAGGCACAGGCGTTTACCGGCGAAAAAATGTATGCCCGCGCTGCGTTAGCCTATTTGCGGTTGCCGTTTACCTACCCCGACGACCCGATGGCTCCGGCCGCTTTGCTCGCGGCGGCCAATTTGGAGACCAACGAACTCAAAGACCCGGCTGGTGGTCAGCGGCTTAAAAACCTGCTGCTGGGCATGTATCCAAAATCGGCCCAGGCAAAGACGGTTGCAAAAAAGCACTGACCTCAGATGGGTCTGCCGTGGCAAGGCTTGTGCGCCTGCGGGCTGGCTATGGGCGGGGGCCTTCCGGTGGATGCGCGGTGCGATAGTGCGGTGTGCCTGTTTGAGTTGATACGGAATTGCGGTTGTGATTCGACGATATTTATGTCCGTTTAAGGCGCATCGCCTGCCGCACGTCGTTACCGATGTTTTGGTAATCGGCGGCGGAGTTGCCGGCCTGCGCGCGGCGATTGCGGCGGCGGAGGGTGGGGCCGATGTGCTGCTGGTGTCTAAGCAGCAACTTTCTGAATCAAACACTTATTGGGCGCAGGGCGGCATTGCCAGCGTGATGCAGCCGCCCGACAGCTTTGAAAGCCATATAGCCGATACGCTCAAAACCGCCTGCGGCCTTGGCGACCGCGCGGCCATCGAAACAGTGGTGCGTGAAGGCCCGGCCCGCATAGAAGAACTGATCCGCTGGGGTGCGAACTTTGACCGCGAAACCGATGGGCGACTTTCGTTTGCACGTGAGGGGGGCCACAGCTACGCGCGCATTGTTCATGCGCTGGGCGACGCCACCGGGCGCGAACTGGCCAACTGCCTCTCGGCGGTGGCCCGGCGGATGGAACAAATATCCATCCTTGAGCATACGTTTGTGCTTGATGTCGTTACCATCGAGGGGCGATGCGCGGGTGTAACGGCCTGGCGAAAAGACCGCGGATTGTTCATGATTTTTGCGCCGTGCACGCTGCTGGCCAGCGGCGGAGCCGGAGCCGTTTACCGCGAAACCACCAATCCGCTGATTGCCACCGCTGACGGCCACGCTATGAGTTGGCGGGCCGGGGCCATTGTTCGCGACATGGAGATGGTGCAGTTTCATCCGACGACGATCTACATTGCCGGCGCCACGCGCGCCTTGGTAAGCGAAGCGGTGCGCGGCGAAGGGGCGACGCTGATAGACCGCAACGGCTATCGGTTTATGAAAGATTATCATCCTGATGGCGAATTGGCCCCACGCGACATTGTCTCGCGGAGTATTCTCAAGCAGATGGTAAAAACCAACACCACGCATGTGTTTTTAGATGCGCGGCACATGTCGGAGGACGCGTTTAAGCATCGCTTTCCGGGCATTTACGACATGTGCCAGAGCTTTGGCATCAACCCGGCCAAGCAGCCCATACCCGTGCACCCGAGCGCTCATTACATGGTGGGTGGCGTTGCGACCGACTTGTTGGGACGCACCAGCATTGAACGGCTTTATGCCATCGGCGAAGCGGCCTATACCGGCCTGCATG
>JBMFVX010000041.1:0-22728 GCA_049965775.1 Phycisphaerae bacterium | reverse complement strand
AGCAGAAAACGACCGTCAATGAAGGATCATATCATGTTTTTCAGGATAATTTACCCACTCGATTGCCCGAAGAGCCTGTTTTCAAAGGTTGACGTGAAAGGCCCGCATCAGTGTGCGCTCTACCGGTTTCTTACCAGCCCCAAGACTGACCCCAAATTTCCGGGTCCTGTTAAGTGGAACTTTGAAAAGTTTTTGATCGCCCGCGACGGCGCCATCGTCGCCCGCTTCCGCACACCCGTTTGGCCCACCTCGCCGCAGGTGGTCGAAGCGATTAAGGCGCAGCTCGCTAAATAAGCCTGGCAATCCTGTACGTCGCCATGTAACAACGCACCAAGCAGCATTTCGCGTTTCACCCTCCACGGCTCAACGCTTTAATTCATCTGCCGCCCCTTTTGCCAAAAAAAGGGCCATTTTCAAGAATATAACCATATTTTTTAAAGTTCCTGCAACCAACTGGCGGCTTGCGAGTACTAACTTCTGGCAACAACACCACGACTTGGTTACAGTGTGGGCAAGCATCTTGCATGCCGCCAGAAGTGGTTCGTTTAAGGTTTAGTCAAGGCGCAGACATTCCATGAGCAGCCTCCTTTCATCAAAGTGCCTGAATCGCGGCCGTAACCACAACAGTTATTGGACCGGCTTTACTCTTATTGAACTGCTGGTGGTTATCAGCATCATTGCGTTGCTGGTGGGGCTGCTGCTGCCGGCACTCCAGTTGGCCCGGCAATCTGCCTTACGAACCGCCTGCGCCGCCAACCTGCACGGACTTGGCGAAAGCTTTCAAGCCTACCTGCAAAGCCAGAGCAATAGCATCTTTCCGGTGTGCCCTGAAATGCCAACCGTCAATCTTTCAGTGACTACAGACGACGGTACCACGATAATCAATCCACCGCCGGTGCAAAGCGTCATCAGCAGCGTACCGCCTCCAACAAGCATTCCCACCCCCAATTGGGTTCCCACCGCCAACGACGCCGCAACGCCCGCCGCCTGGGATTGCCCGGCCGACATCAACGGGTATAGCGACCCCTACAACGGCAAGAGCTATCCATCCTACTTTGCCTATGAAGGCACCAGCTACCAATACAACATGGGCCTTTCCGGCGACCGAATTGAACGATGGCGCATCGGGCCGGTTAATCATGGCATCTATCTTTATAATATTCTCCAAGCTCAGGGCACTTGGGTACTCTCTGACTTTGCCACGTTCCACGGGCCGCCGGGTCAGCCGCAATCAGCCAATATCCTGTTCGCCGACTGGCACGTAGGAACCGTGCTTGATATATCGCAAAGCGCCGGCCAACCGGTATGGTTTCATCATTAACACGCCAAGCATACGGAGCTTAACATGACCGCCTCCAGCAAAACCAGCAAGCCTTCCAAATTTAAATCGTTCGTGCGCAACCACCGCTCGTCACTGCTGCTTACGGTGCTGCTGCTGGCGCTTTTGGTGGTGTATGGGCGCATGTTTTTAACCAAGGCTGTGGCGGCACGCGGCGATACTCTTTCGCCGCAGGTGACCAAAATACTTCAAAGCGCAAACGGCCAGGTGCCGCAATTCCCAATGTTTGGCGGCCGGCATTTTAACCGCGAGGCCTTTGAGAAAATGACCCCGGCCCAGCGCCGCGCCATGTTTGAGAAACGCCGCGCCCAGTTCGACGCATTTTTCCTGGCGTTTGCCCATGCGTCGCCGGCCGAGCAGCAGGCCATGGTCGCCGCCGCCAAGGCCCGGTTCCGCGCCATGCGGGCCAAATGGGCCAAGCAACGGGCCGCCCAAAATCAAAATGGCCAAGCCAACAACGGACACGGTCCACACGGCCACGGCCGGGGCAACTGGCAGGCGCATTTGCCGCAAATGATGGCCAACAGCCTTATCCACGGCTCGCCGGAAATTCGCGCCGCCCGCACGGGCTTTTTAATGGCGCTTCACAACAGTCAATAATCGTCATCGCGCTGCGACATGGTGGGCGACATTCTCCGTAACATAAGAATCCCAAGTATCGGCATGACGCAGCCTATGCCGCCTTCCCGCAATTGAGCACGACAGCACGAAACAGCAGCAAGATGATATAAATCAAAGTAACAATATTCTCATTTGCAGTGGCGTCACAAGGCTACCCCGCGAGTCCCACGGCACAGCCGCCCGGCTTTGCGCCGCCTCGCCCCAATGGTATACTGCCCGGCTCGGCTGAAACCGAGGCGCTGCGGTTGTTGTACTCTCCCGCATGGCGTGGCGGCCCACCCTATGGCCCGATAACTTTATAAACCCCTTGGCAGAGCATCCTATGAAACGTCGTGACGAATTAAGAAATATCGCCATCATTGCACACGTAGACCATGGCAAAACCACCCTTGTAGACGCCATGCTCCGGCAGTCGGGCATGTTCCGCAAGGACCAGCTTGTGGACAAAACGCTTATTCTTGATAACAACCCGCTTGAGCGCGAGCGAGGCATTACCATTCTGGCCAAAAACGTCGCCATGAACTATCCCGACGAAAATGGCGTAAGCCGCAAAATTAACATCATTGACACCCCCGGCCACGCGGATTTTGGCGGCGAGGTTGAACGCGTGCTTAAAATGGCCGACGGTGTGCTGCTGCTCGTTGATGCCTTCGAAGGCCCCATGCCCCAGACGCGCTTTGTGCTTAAAAAGGCGTTTCATTACCACATTAAGCCCATTGTGGTTATCAACAAAATTGACCGGCCCGACGCCCGCCCCACCGAGGTGCTCAACGAAATTTTTGACCTGTTTGTTGAACTCGACGCCGACGACGACGCACTCGACTTTCCGGTGGTATACAGTTCAGGCCGCGCCGGTTATGCCCGGCTCGATCCCGCCGATACCAACGAAGACATGCGCCCTCTGCTCGAAACCATTGTAAAAAAAATCCCCGGGCCCGTCGCCGACCTTGAAAAACCCCTGCAAATGCAGATCACCAATATTGACTACAACGAATACGTCGGACGTATCGGCATCGGCCGTGTTTTTAACGGCGTACTCAACAAAGGCCAGAAGGTGGCCCTCATCAAACGCAACGGCAAGGTTGAATCGCACAGCATTGTTGAGCTGTATCTTTTTGCCGGCCTCACACGCGAAAAGACGCCCCATTGTGAAGCCGGCGACATTTGTGCCGTCGTCGGCATTGAAGATGTGGACATCGGCGACACCATCGCTACGCCGGAACATCCCGAACCGCTGCCGCTCATAGATGTTGACGAACCGACACTGAGCATGATTTTCAGCGTCAACGATTCGCCTTTCGCGGGCCGGGAGGGCAAATTTGTCACCAGCCGCAATCTGCGGGATCGCCTCATGCGCGAACTGCAGAGCAACGTGGCGCTGCGCGTCGAAGACACCAACTCCGCCGACTCGCTGCGCGTCAGCGGTCGCGGCCTGCTGCACCTCGGCGTGCTCATCGAAAACATGCGCCGCGAAGGCTACGAACTGCAGGTGGGTAAACCCAAGGTTATCTTCAAGGAACTCAACGGCCACAAGTGCGAACCCATTGAAAATCTTGTTATTGACGTGCCGCAGCAGTTTGTAGGCGCTGTGATGGAAGCCATTGGCAACCGCCGCGGTGAACTCGCCCGCATGGACACCAAAGGCAACATGACGCACCTGGAGTTCACCATTCCGGCGCGCGGCCTCATTGGCCTGCGTACCCGCCTGCTCAACGCCACCGCCGGAGAGGCCGTCATGCACCACACCTTCCACGATTATCAGTTTATCCGCGGAGCGCTCCCCGGCCGCCAAAACGGCGTGATGGTAAGCATGGAAAACGGATCCACCAACGCCTACGCGCTGGATACCCTGCAGGAGCGCGGCGTCATGTTTGTTAAGCCCGGCGATGATGTTTATGAAGGCATGATTGTCGGCGAATACAACAAAGACACCGACATTCCCGTCAACGTCTGCCGCGAGAAAAAACTCTCAAACATGCGTACCACCGCCAGCGATAAAAACATCATCCTCAAGCCGCCCCGCGACATGTCGCTTGAGTTGGCGCTGGAATACATTGAGGATGATGAATTGGTTGAAATAACCCCGCAAACCATTCGCCTGCGAAAGCGATACCTTAAGGAAAATGAACGCAAACGCATGAGTAAGGCCGCCGAAGCGGAAATGGCAGGCTCCTGATACCAGCCACCGGGCGATAAGGCATGAACCGGATAGATGTGCACAACCACTTTCTGCCCGCCACCGACGATGGCTGCAGCAGCATCGCCGAGTCGCTGGAGTGCATCCGTGCGTTTGCAGCGCTCGGCTACAACCGATTTTTTCTTACGCCTCATACCGGCGCGCTCGATTATGGCGATATAACGCCCGCACTTACCCGCACGCGTGTGGAACAACTGCGCAAAACCCTCGCCGCCGAAAATATTCCTGTCGAAGTACGCCCCGGCGGCGAACTGCGTCTTTCGCCCGAAATTATTAAACTCAAAGACCTCCAGCGAATACCCACTTATGGCCACAACACAAACTACTGTCTCGCCGACATCTGGGAACCTGACTGGCCCGCCTGGGCCGACGCCTGCGTTGACTGGCTGCAAAATAAGGGCCTGACGGTCATTTTAGCTCATCCCGAACGCATGGCTGCGGTACGCCGCAAACCGGCGCTGATGGATCGGCTTGCCCAACGCGGTTTGCTGTTTCAGGGCAATCTTGGCCCGCTTGGCGGGTCTGAAAGCAAAGAAATTCTGGCTCTCTCCGAACGCTTCCTCAAAGATGGCCGCTACTTTATGCTCGGCTCCGACTGCCACCGACCCGACCATCTTTCCAACCGAACCCGCGGCCTGCGCCACGCCGTCACCCTCGTCGGCACCGACGAAGTCAACCGCCTGACCATCACCAACCCCAGCGTATTGTGGGTATAAACCGCAGCAAAGTCCCACCCCGCCGCCCGCACCCCGCAGCTACGGTTTGCCAGCATATTGACACACTACGCCTATCTGCGGGTAAAATAGCGTTGCAACATTTGCCGAGGCTGGCTGTTTGGCCATTGTGCCGTCCGCATGGCCTTGAGCGTTGCAGGCGAAGGCATCGCCGCGTGGCGCGGCGGTTATTTGGCGAGGTTGTTTATGTTTACAAAGTTGGCTACCGTCGGGTTTATCACCAGTTTGCTGGCGTTGACGGGCTGTCAAACCGTGCAGCGCGTTAATATTCCTCCAGCCAGCGATCAGGCCGCGTATCAGCCGCAGCCGTACAGCAAGCCGCTGCCGCCCGATGCCTACGGCCCACCCACTACGGGCAACCCGTACGGCACGCACCAGGCGCTACCCGACGAAGCGGCGTATGTGCAGGCTTACCAGGCTCAGCGCGAGCCGCGCGTTATGGTGGTAATTGTTTACCCCAAAGTGACAGCGCAAGGCTACAAAAAGCTGCCGATATCTGATACCGACTATCAAGCCATACAGCTTTCTACCATAGACTATCTCAACGCCAACGGTCAGGTAGACATTCAAAGCCCGGATTTGGCCAAGCAGGTGCTCGACCGCGAAAGCTTTTTGCGTATGCAAAATGGCGACCCCGCCGTGCTGCCGCTGCTTAAGCATCAGCTTAATACCGATGTGGTAGTGGAAATACAGGCCTCGCCCACGGCACAGTCGTCCAGCAGCCAGGGGGCGGTGCGGCTGCTCGCCCAGGCGCTTTCCACCACGGACGCCCGCGTTTTGGGCGTGGCCTATGTGGATATGCCGCTGCCGGCGTCAAAAACCAACATCAACATGTACACCGGATACCTGTCGGACAAAATCATGCAGAAACTTGCCGCCGTATGGAACGGCAGCCCCCAGGCATTTAACCCCATTACCGTGCGCATCTACCATGCCGCCACGGTAGATGATGTGCTCAAGATCAAACACTTCATCCAAAAAGTTCCGGGCGTTACCCGCGTTATTGATCGCGGCATCACAGGCAATACGCAAACCGCCTATGGCCAGCTTGCCGTGCAGTACAGCGGTTCACCGGATGATTTTTATTCAGCGCTGAAGCAGGAGCTTGGCGTCTCAACCGGGCTTAAAGCCGTTGATTTGCAGAACAACACGCTCGACCTCGACATCACCGGCCCGATGATTCTTAAAACAACCACGATTACCACAACCCGAAAAGTTCGTACCGAAACCGACACAACCACCAAAACCGTCAACAGCAACCCCATTATGCCTGCGGGAAATGGGCAGTAACAGGTGAAACACAACCGGCATATTGGGCGGCCAACCGCCCTGGATACCGGTAATATTTTTCGCGTTGGCCAAGGGGAGTATTCACCATGAACGTTCAACTGTATTCTCAAAGAGTCACCTCTGGCAACTGGCTACAGTCGCTGCTTCGTATTAGAACCAGCCTCGTTGCGGGTTTGCTGGCCGCAGTACTTATGATTGGACTTGCCGGCTGCGGTCCTATCGTACCCTTTGCCGACAACATGAACCCCTACCCGCAGGTGCACCTTACCAACTGGCATTACCTGGGCAAAGTTGTTGTCAAAGAGCCGGTTCCATCGCGCGTCGGCGACGGCCAGCTTGATATTGTGGTGCCCATTCGCAACCTCACCAGCCACGAGCTTTATCTTGAATACCAGTACCGCTTCTTAAACTCGCAGGGGGTGCAAGTGGAGCAAACCTCCGGCTGGAATACCATTCGCGTACAGGGCTACGGCATGGCGCAAATTCACTTTACCAGCCTCACCGCTCTGGCCAACGACTTTGATCTTGACATCCGCCCGCTGCAGTAGCGTCCTTTGAAGTTGCCGAGGCCAACTGGCCGCTAACAGCCTTTGGCACGTTTTCGCCAGGCGATGTATGGCCATAACATCTTGATGCCATCAGCCATATAATATCGTCATGCGAGAGAACGACCTTTTACATTGGCTTACGCACAGCGTCCGGCCGGATGCCGCGGTACCGGTGCCCATCGGCGATGATATGGCCGCGGTTGCAATTCCGCCTCATGCGGCGGCAGGCTTGGCGCTTCTAAAAATTGATCAGGTGCTCGATGGCGTGCATTTTAACCTTGCAACCTGCGGGCCTGCGGCAGCCGGCCGTAAAGCGGTCAACCGCTGCCTTTCAGACTGTGCCGCGATGGCCGCCGCGCCAGCGGCCATTATGGTATCGGTCGCATTGCCGGCGGATATGCCCCTTGCCGCCGCGCAAGCACTGCTCACCGCCTGCCGCAATGCCGCCGCCGAATTCAACTGCCCGCTGGTCGGCGGCGATACTGCCATTTGGCAACAGCCGCTGGTCATAACGGTTTCAGCTCTGGGCTTTGCAACTCAACGCCCGGTGCAGCGCCGCGGCGCTCAACTTGCCGATGCCATTGTAGTGAGCGGCAAACTTGGAGGCAGCATCCTGGGGCGGCACCTGACGTTTACGCCACGCATCAAACTGGCCTCACTTCTGCAAACCATCGCCCCGGTTCACAGCATGATGGACCTGTCCGATGGCCTTGCCGCCGATTTACCCCGGCTCGCGGCAGCTTCGGGCCTCGGCGCAGTTGTGGATGAAGCAAAGTTGCCAGTTCACCCCGACGCCATACAACTTGCCAAACAAGATGGCCGCAGCCCGGCTCATCACGCGCTGTGCGATGGTGAAGACTACGAACTTCTTTTTACGCTAAGCCCGCATGGCGCCGCGCAGCTTCCCACCCACCTTGCCGACGTTCCGCTGACCATCATCGGCGAAATGACCCGCCCGCCGGAGCTTCATGTGCGATCGCCCGATGGCATACTGCAGCCATGGCCCGCCGACGGCTTTGAGCACCGGGGAACTGCACCATGACGCGCCATTTCATAAGTCAATCGGTTGACGACACGCTCGCGCTGGGGCGCCGCCTCGGCGAGCTTGCCCGACCGGGCCAGGTCATGGCACTTAATGGGCCGCTGGGGGCGGGTAAAACGCAGCTTGTTCGCGGTATTGCCGCCGGCGCCGGCGTTGCCGACGTTTCATTGGTAAGCAGCCCCACGTATGTGCTGCTGAACATCTATGAAAAATCGTCCCTACTTGCCACAGCCAAAACCGTATACCATCTCGACGCTTATCGCATTGCATCGGCGGATCAGTTTGCGGCGGTCGGCTTTGAAGAGCTTATTTGCCAGAATGGCCTCGTGGTACTTGAATGGGCTGCCCGCGTGCCGGAGCTATTGCCTGCCGATCTGCTCACCATCACCGGCGAAGTGACGGGGCCACAATCACGCGATTGGCTGCTTACAGCTCAAGGCGAGCAATCGCAGCAATTGCTTATGCAAATGGCGTTGGCATAGCGACAATTCACCCAGGAGCCTGTTTACCGAAGGCTCCAGCTCTGTCACATCAGGGAATGGATAACTCAACGGCAAATGGCGCCTTTTGCGGAACCGCTATCGTCTTGCGCGACGTCTTACCCGCGAGCCGCACCTCGGCACTATAGTGCCCGCCGACCGACAGCCACAGCTTCACGCTTCCACGTACCGGCAACTCGGCGATGAGCCGGCCCTGGCGATGCAGCACCAATACGGCGGGTGTTGCCGCTTTGCCGCTGCCGGCAATGCGCACCGATACCAGTTGACGGTTTGCATAATCTGCCGAGACATCATCCGCATAAACCGTATGATCGTTTAAGTCCCAAACCATCGGAAACCAGTTGCCGGGAGTCACGGGTTTTCGTTTAAATGTAACGGTGTAAATGCGATGGGCATAGATGCCATCAATAAGCTTCATGCGAGCGCCGTACGCGAGTGCCGCATTACTCAAAAACCATGTTTTATCCAGAGGCGAAACTTCCGATGCCCCCAGTACATGCCACTGCCCATCCCATATTTCCACCCAGGTATGATTACCCGCGTTGTTGCCGTTGGCATCCCCCCGACGAACGGCCCACATGGGCGTGCCTACAATACGTGCCGGCACACCCACGCTGCGGCAGGCATCTACCAGCAAAATGGAAAGCCCGGTGCACGAATCGTAGTGTGATGAAATAGACTGCGATGGGCTTTCGTTGGGTATGGGACGCTTTTGGGCGTTGTAACTCACATGAAACAACGGGAAGATTGCTTTGTTGAGTGCAAGCGCCGCCGCGCCCGCAGAGGTGCAATGGGCTACGAGCGGTTGGCATACGGGCATCAACCGCTCACGCCAATTGCCGCGGGCTTCATCCAGGTTGGCATACGGCAGCACGTACTGCAGAAAGACACGCTTGGGTACGTGGCTATGCCAGGGGCGATTGGCCATTGCCTGATACGCCAACGAGACATCTTTGGCTAAATAGCTGCCACTAATTGTTTGAAGATCATGCAGCGGCATATTGCCGAGAAGAAACGACAGCGCCGGACGCTGATTTGGCGGCAGCAAACCATACCCTGCTTGCAAACTTGCCCGATTAGCACCCGCCTTGGCGAGGGCGCAAAGTGCCTGCGCTCGGTATTCCAGGGGCATCAACGGTATAAAAGCCGCGTGCCTGGGCTTATAAAACATCACATCAAAGCGGTCCCCGTACATATCGCCGCAGCGCGACAAAATCGTGCCGCCGCCGAGTTTTAGCCGCACCGATGCCGACATCGCCGCGGCCGTACATACCACAGTGCCGGCACTGGTTTGGTATACTCCGTGCAGGTTTGAGCCATCCACCACGAGCACCTTCTTGGAGTGCGGAATCGCAAATACGGCCACCGCATGAGTAAGCTGCGGTGAAAATGGCACAAGATAATGCCCGGGTGACAGCCGCTTAACCTGATGCCATTGCATAGCGCGGTTATTACCGCTAAGCACCGCGGCGTAAGGTGTCCAAATAAGTACCGGCCCTTTTTTCAGTTTGCGCCGTAAGCGGGCAATCAGGCGATTGCGTTCACCCTTTTCAAATGACACGAGAGCGAAAAATACATAGTGGTGCGTTTTCTTAATGCGACCGACCAACACCTTGGGTACGAGGTGCGTCGCCAACGAAAAATTGGCCCCGATGAGGTTGGTAACTCGATGGCCGTTCCAAACCATTCGGCCGGAGTCAACCATTTTACTCGTCCACGGCGCCCAGCCGTAATAGCCGCCATAGCCGGTGGAATTAAGCGGGTCGAAAAACGTCTTCTTCTCAAACGCGGAGCGGTTGGAGTTGGTAATAGCCGGACCGGGTCCGTAAAAATAGGTAAGTACCGAGCCAAGCGCATTGTACGAGCATTGATCAAAGTGCCATACAAGCAGTTTCTTCTGCGCGGGTGTGATGGCATCGGCACCATCAGCCCGTACCAAACTGCCGGACAGAGCGGCCAAGGTTATAAGCAGAGACGCTAAAATCCAATTTATTCTGCTGGAGATCGGCAACATGAATCCCTCTAAAATAGTTCCCAAATTGACGGAAAATTGCAAAAAACAGCCCGTTTAAGGCCAGTACATACCACCATAACCTTGGCGGCAAATGAACGGGGCAGGCAGCGCGAAAAACGATAAAAAGATGAATTGTGAGATATTCATGGCCAATGGGTAGAGCCGGAATCGAACCGGCGACACATGGATTTTCAGTCCATTGCTCTACCAGCTGAGCTATCTACCCGTACGCTGGAACCCAATAAATTACGGCCTTTGCAGGCAATTAGCAAGCGCCAAAACCCGAGGGTTCATGAGGGGTATAAATGCTTCGGGCGGCGGGCCGGATGAGATTGCATCAGGCGGCGTTGGCGATGCTAAAAATGGCTGGCTGCTCAACTGTTGAGGCAGGGATGCCGAAATCCCGATAGCGCAGGAGCCAACTATCGGGTTTGCGGCAGTGATGTCGAAATCTCCCCGCGCTGGCCGGGACAGCCCCTGCGGGCAGGAGCCAACTATCCGGACTCTCCTGCTCTTGCGGCCCGCAGGCAGCACTGCGCTTGCTCCAAAGCCCATCTTGCGTTGGGATATAGCACATGAAGCCGACTCGATTACGTAATGCCGCACCCGCCGATGCCGAACATGGCCGCATGCGGCCCATCGTCCACAACGAAGACCTGCCCTGGGTGCAGCTTCGCAACGCCAATTTCAGCGCGGTGGTGTTTCAAAAAATGATCGGCCGAATCGCCCCCACCGCCCGCAATGGCGATTTGGTGCGGGTGTACGACCGCGACGGAACCGTTTTTGGAGCCGGCCTGCTCAATACCCATTCACAAATCGCGCTGCGAATGCTCAGCTATGACGCGACCCCCCTGGATGAAAGCTTTTTGTCCACACGTCTCGCTGCGGCCATCGCACTGCGGCAAGACATACTGCGGCTTAACGCAACGAGCGAGGCCTGGCGCGTCGTACATGCCGAGGGCGACGGCCTGCCCGGCCTGATTGTAGACCGCTTCGGCCCGTGCGCTGTGGTGGAACTGTTTTCGGTGGCGATGCAGCGCCGCATGAAACAAATTCGCGAATGTCTGGTCGCCCAGCTCGGTGTCGAACATGTACTCTTTCGCGCTGACGAACACATTCAGCTTGCCGAGGGCTTCAAACTCCCGGCCTTGGCCGCCAACCCACCTGAATCGTCAAGCCCCGCAAGCACCATCATCGCCGAAAACGCCGTGCGCTTTCAGATTGACCTTGCCGGCGGGCACAAAACCGGCTTTTTCTGCGACCAGCGCGACAACCGCCTGGCCCTCACCCGCTTTACCGCCGAGGCCGACGTACTCGATATGTGCTGCTACAGCGGCGGCTTTGGCATTTATGCCGCCCTGCTGGGCAAAGCCAAACATGTAACAGCCGTAGACCTCGACGAAAACGCCATCGCCCTGGCCCGCCGCAACGCCAATCTCAACCGCATTGCGCCCAACCGCTACGAAACCGTGCATGCCGACAGCTTTCCATACCTGCGGCAAATGCAGCAGAACAACCGCATCTACGACGTTATTGTGCTCGACCCGCCCAAACTCATCGGCGGGCGGCTGGAGTTTGCCGAGGGGCGGCAAAAATATTTCGACCTCAACAAGCTGGCGCTGCCGTTGATAAAGCCCGGCGGCATTCTGGTAACGTGCTCATGCAGCGGCCTTGTGGACATGGCAGAGTTTCAGAATATTGTGCGCGGGGCTGCCCGCAGCGCCCGCCGCCGCGTGCAAATCATTCAAGCCACCGGGCCGGGGATGGATCACCCGGTTATGACCGATTACCCCGAGAGCGGCTACCTTAAATGCCTGTGGTGCCGCGTGATGTAATGACAATCCTCTTATTTCTCACAGCGAGAGACCCTACCCGCGCCCGCCAAAATATTTACGCCCCCGGCGCAGCCACAAGCCCTACTTTAGCGCACCAGTCGCGGTAGGCCTGTGGCTCAATTTCGCTGGGCTTTATTTCGCTGCGGCCGCCCCAGAATACGTTGGTATACGCTACCGGCATGCCCATAGCCGCGATGTGTTTGTCTATGGCGGCTTTGTGGTCCAGCAGCAGTTGCTTGTCGCGCCCATGCGCCACACCCATGATGTTGACATTGCCAAACTCGGGCCCGCCCTCGCGCCAGTACGCATGCGTCATAATATGAAACCGCCCCACCTGCTGACCTGCCTCAATTTCGCGGCCCGGCGGCACCGCCCAATGAAACAGCGCGTTGTACTGCGTTACGCGCTCGCCCGTGGCCAGCGGTTTAACATGCTCTAAAAAAGTTGAGAACCTGCCGATAACGCCGCGCTCGTGCAGGCTGCCTGCGACTTGCAAAAATCGCTCGTAGCTCACGCCGGCCTCGGCAGCGCGCGGACGCCACATATCCTCCCGCAACTCCTGCGGTGCAAATTCGCGCTTCAGTGCTACCAGCACGCGCCAATCTTCTTCATTGAGCTGCACTATTTCGGTATCGAGCACTTCGGCGGGCACCTCGGCCATGCTGCCAGGCTCTATGCCGCGGCGGCGCACATGGCCCACACCCAGGGCAAACAGCCGCTTGGCGGGCATCATGCGGTAGCCTTGCGCCCCGGTCTGCCTCATTAAAAAATCACAGTGACTCTGCATCGAAAAACCCTGCGGAACCTTCAGCGTCGTCCACAGCCGGTAGCAAGCCCCAATCGTCTGGCCATCGGTTGACCGTATAACCACATGGCCTGAAAACGGGTCCTGCTTGAACATGTAGTCAAAAGCTGCATTGAGTTTTTCCGGTTCTATATGCCACGCAACCAGCGCGCCCTGGGCCAGGTTTGTAGCCAGTAGCGTCTGGCGTATACGCCGAATAACGCCGGCAGCCAGCATGGCTCGCAGCCGTTCAATTACGGTGTTGAGCGCCACGCCCGAAAGCTCGCTGATACGCCCCAGCGGATCGGGCACAAAGCCGGCGATCTGGTCTTCTGATACACTCAAAATTTGCGCGTTAACTGGGTCATCCGTTTTAATCGGAATGTTTCGCGGTTCAGGGTCGGTGGTCAGGTTGATACTCATTAGATCAATGTCCCGCAAGAAAGATTAATATTTGGAGCCATCATGGCGAACATGCACCATAGGGCGTGCGTCGTCGGGCGTTAGCACATCGCCGTCGGCGGCAATGCCGACATACAGCAGGTGATCGCCGCCGAAGTCGAGCACCCTGGGCCGCTCGCAGCAAACATAGGCGCACGCCTCGGTAAGCACCACAGCCCCATTGGGCAAATGCCGGGAAGGAAGGTCCTTAAGGGCTGCCGCATCTCCCATGAATGATCGGCCCGCAAAGCGCCGCAGCAAGGCCCGATCGCCCGCATGGCAAATGTTGAGCGTAAAACCGCCTCCGTGCTCTATGGCTTTGCCGATGGCCCGATCCTTATGCACCGCGGCACCGATGCAAATTGGCTCCATGCTTAACTGCTGCACAAACGAGACCAGCATGGCGCACATCTGCGGCCCCTGCCCCGCCGTAAGAACAAAAAGCCCGCTGGGTATTTTGCCTACCGCACGCAGCATGGGCATGACCGGTTCTACAGTGCTGTCAACAATCATTCGCCGCCCTTTTAAAAATTGTCGTTTCATCCACCGCTCCACCGGCGGCCCTGAAACCATTATAGAGCGAAGGACAGGTTTTTCGAGCGGCAAAACTTATCGCACGCGCTGGAGCCGTCGTTCACACAACCGCCGCGTGCAATTGCTACAATGGGGGCCTGGCAATTTTTCCGGGCGGCCCGGGATCATGCCGATTTTATTGGCATCCCCAGGCGCTTTTGCCGGGTACACGGCGCTGGCTGCCTGCCTTGCTATGAAGCGGAACGCAGAATCCCACACTCGGGCCGATGCAGACAAGATGTCTGCGTTACCGGCGCAGCCGACTGACCGCCCGGAAGAATTGCTACGCCCTACAATGGCTCTGGCGCCAAAACATCAACCTTGTATACATAGGAGTCCAACACATGAACACTCACACCCCTGATGAAATACACCCCATAGGTTTTATTGGTTTGGGGCGCATGGGTACAGCTATGGCGCAAAACCTGCTGCGGCACAGCATTGCAATGCGCGTTTATAACCGCACGGCCGCCAAAGCCAAGCCGCTGGTTGCCGCCGGCGCCGCACATGCCAAAACACCTGAAGATGCTGTAACGGCAGGCGGCGTTGTACTCACCATGCTGGCCGACGATGCCGCGGTCGAGGCGGCTGCGTTTGGGCCGGCCGGCTTTGGCCCCCGTTTGGGCAAAGGCGGCGTGCACATTTCTATGAGCACCATCGCGCCAGCCACCGCACAGCGCCTTAGCGACCTCCATGCCAGCCACGGCAGCGTTTACCTCGCAGCCCCTGTATTCGGACGGCCTGATGCGGCAGCCGCGGCCAAATTGTGGATATGCCTTTCAGGCGACCCTGCGGCCAAACAGCGAGCCTGGCCTCTGCTCAACCTCCTTGGCCAGGCAGTGCTCGACTTTGGCGACTCCCCGACGGTCGCACATGTAGTAAAACTATGCGGCAACTTTATGATTGCAGCCGCCATCGAGGCCATGGCCGAGGCCTTTACACTGCTTGAAAAAGCAGGCGTCAACAAGACGGCTGCGGCCAGCTTTTTGTGCGAACAGCTTTTTGCCAGCCCCATTTACCGCAATTATGGTCGGCTTATTGCCGATGTAAACCACAACGAGGTTCTTTTTGAACTTATCCTCGGCCTTAAAGACCTGCGCCTGGTTAGGCAAACCGCCGACACAATGCACACACCCATGCCGCTGGCCTCGCTGGCATTCGACCGGCTGCAATCGGCTGTGGCAAAAGGCCGCGGAGGGCTCGACTGGACCGGCCTGGCGCTGGGCGCTCGCGATGATGCCGGCCTGCCGAGCTAAACCGCTCGCACATTTAATGTGCCGGCCAACACCGCTTTTGCCGCCATAATTAAATGCTTCGGCCCGCCGGCGCGTTGATTTTCTGGAGAAATGCTCTGAAAATGCCGCCTATGACAATGGAATTGTGCGTGTTGGCAAGTGGTTCGTCGGGCAATGCCAGTGTGCTGCGCACCAGCGCCGGCTGCATGCTCGTGGATGCTGGCCTTGGCCCGCGCACCGCCGCCCGCCGCCTTGCCGACACCGGCGTAAGCCTTGCCGACATCCGCGCCATTTGCCTCACCCATTTAGATACCGACCACTTCAGCCCCAACTGGTTTGCCACCATCGCCGAGCAGAACATTCGGCTCATTTTTCATAAATCGCTCACCAGGGCGGTTAATCGCTTGCTTAAACAGCAGGACTTCAAGCCCAAAGCCTTTGCCCAGTATTGTGCCGCCTTTGACAACGCCGACTTTGAACCGCTACCGGGCGTCACCGGCCGGGCCATCAACCTGGCTCACGATAAAGAAGGCAGCCACGGCTTTTTGCTGCAATCCGATGGTTGCCGCCTTGGCTACGCCACCGACTTCGGCCGCGTACCGGCAGAACTTATCTCGACTTTTGCCGGTGTGGACCTTCTGGCCATCGAAAGCAATTACGACCCCGAAATGCAACTCACCAGCAACCGCCCGTGGCGGCTTAAACAGCGCATCATGGGCGGCCAGGGGCATCTTTCCAACGAGCAGGCATTTGAAGCCGTGAAAGCCATCTTCAACCAAACCACCGAGCGGTACGGCCCCGACCGCCTGCCGCGGCATGTGGTGCTGCTGCACCGCAGCCGCCAGTGCAACTGCCCGGTGCTGGTGCGTAAAATATTTTGCAGCGATCTTCGCATCGCCCAGAGACTGGTTTTAAGCCACCAAAACGAACGCACCGAATGGCTCGGTATGCCAGGCCGCCAACCGTTGCCCGGCGAACAACTCACCATCTTTGACCTTGCCGGATGAACTCGCCGACTGAAATCACCACCGATCCCAGAGTGCATGGACCAGAACACCAGAGCTATTGTGCCACGGTGTCCAGCTGGCGATCTTCCGCGGGCGGCTGATCAGCATTTTCGCCGACTGCTGCTGCGGATTCTTCGCTTGCCGCAGCAGCATGCACGACACGCACAAACACCCGTCCGGGCTGGCCTTCTGAAAGCCGAAAAATCCCGATAAGCTTTGTGCCATCGGGCATGGTGCAAATTAAATGCGGAATACGAGCCTTGCTGAACGACCATGTTCCTACATGCCCCGCCGCCGCCAGCGCCCGCTTAAGCAAGCTGCTCGGCAACCAGTTACGATTGGGCAGCTTGTACTGCTTAAGCGAACCGTCTTGGGCCGAGTGTAAAAAATCAGCCGCGTGCTTAAATGTTTGGTGCAGCGCCCACGCCCGCGCCAGATAGTTGGTGAGCGTTTGCGTTTGCACACGGGCATAAAGCTCGGCCGTTGGGTCCGCTGGCAGGGTAAGCCAATATTTTTCCCATAGCTTTTGAAATGCGGCGTCATCGGCGCCGAAAATATGATCCCAGGCCTGTTCCGACGGCACCCCATTGTGATACGCCACGAGATAGCGCACAAACGGCGTCGCGTATTTTTGATGATTGGCCCACGCCAAAAAGTAAATCATAGACCACGCTTCGTCATAATTGGTGCCCAAAAGCACATCGTTCCACTGCGAGTACGCCATGCGGCGCATGGTATGAATGGGCAGCAGCTTGTGATGGCGCATTTCAAACTTAATGCGCGCCAGCCGATAAGGTGGAATCCAGCCGGTGACAAAGCTGTTGCCCGTAAAAAGCCCTTCGCCAAAATATTCGGCGGTGCCTTCATTGGCCCAAGCCGGTAAAAAAGCGTGTATAAACGCAAACGTAAACTGGTGAAAACCCTCATGCTGAATAATATGCCACGTTTGATGTGATATGTGGTTGCCCACATCACCCATCAGCCGCTGGCCGTACTGGTCAATCATAAACACGCCGGCGCTTCCGGGCGGTGCGCCGGCGGCAAGATAATCGCTGCGGTGCTTAAAAAGATAAAACGGTTGCTTCTGCGTGACCGACCCGCCAAATATCGCGTGCAGCCGCTGGTCGTAGGCGTGGGCGGCAAAGTTCATGCGCAGCCATATCTGTTGCAGCATGTGCCGACTTACATCGGTATGAAACACATAATAGCCTGGCGGATTGTACGTTTTGAAATCCTTCGGCAAGGTAATTTGCGCCTGCGCCGACCGAAGCCAGCCCGCCGCCATCGCCATACACAGCACCGCACATGCGGCCATCTTTAATTTACTGCAATACAAAGTCACTCGCATATAATCAACCTGTTGAGCACCCGCCGTCGGCCATTGCGAAGAAACACGCGGCACACTCAGGAGCCGCCCCTTCCACATCGCACTTCTGCAGCAGGCACAGCCTAACCCAGATGCGACTCGAGCAGCTGGCCCACCATTTTAGGATCGGCCTTGCCCTGACTTATTTTCATAACCGCACCGCGCAAAAACCCCAGCGACGCCTGTTTTTTCTTCGGGTTGTTGCGGTAGTCGGCCACCGCCTGCGGATTGGCCTCAATGGCCTGTTTAACCCACGCCGCCATCTGATTTTCGTCGCGAACCTGCAGCAGTTGCTTTTCGGCGGCGATGGCTGCCGGCTCAGCGCCGGGCTGCTGCACCATCGCCTCAAAAATCGTCACCGAGGCGCTGGCGCTTACCACGCCCGAATCCACCATCTTTGCCAGCGCGGCGTATTGGCCCGCGCTGATCGGTAAACTATCTATCGAAGCGCCTTCGCCCGCCTTTTCGTTTGCCAGCTTGGCGGCCGGGCCAAGCAGCAGGTTAGCCAGACGCTTCGGCGAGCCTCCCAGCTTAATCGCCTCATCAAGCAGGTCAGATACGCGGCGCTCTTCTGTCACCGCCAGTGCTTCCTTTGCGGTCAGACCGCACTGCTGCATATAACGACTGCGCCGCGGCACCGGCAGTTCCACCACTTCGCGGCCCACCTTGGCAACCCAATCACGCGAAACGTGCACCGGCACGAGGTCCGGGTCAGGAAAGTAGCGGTAATCATGAGCTTCTTCTTTTTCGCGCTGCAGCAGCGTAATGCCCTGGTCGTCATCCCAGCCGCGGGTTGCTTTGCCGCCCGCCGGCTCGGTGGGAGCCGCCATCCACTCGGTAAGCTGCCGCTGAATTTCGTACGCGCACGCCCGCTCCACCGCCTTGAAGCTGTTGAGATTTTTAACTTCGGTAATGGGTGTTTTATAAACCTTGCCGTCATGAAAAATATGCAGGTTGATGTTAGGCTCAAACCGCATGTGCCCCTGCTGCATAATGCCCTGCGATACACCCAAATAGCGGCAAATGCGGCGCAACTCTTCGCCAAACAGCCGTGCTTCTTCGGGTGAGGCAAAGTCCGGCTCGGTCACAATTTCCAACAGCGGAGTGCCGGCGCGGTTTAAGTCTACCTGCGACATGCCGCTGGAGCCTTCATGCAGCAGTTTGCCGGCATCTTCTTCAAGATGGGCCCGGCGAATGCGAATGGTTTTAGTTGTGCCATCGGGCAGCGGCAAAGCAAATTCGCCCGCGCCGCACAGCGGCTTGTCGTACTGGCTAATCTGATAATTTTTGGGCAAATCGGGGTAGTAGTAGCTCTTGCGGTCCCACTTGGTTTCGGCGGCTATCTGGCAATTCAGAGCCAGCCCCACCATCATCGCCATTTCCACAGCGCGGCGGTTGATAACCGGCAATACCCCCGGCAACCCCAGGATAACCGGGTCTACCTGAGAGTTTGGCTCACCGCCAAAACCATTGGCCGCCCCCGTGAACATTTTGCTCCTGGTAGCAAGCTGAACGTGAATTTCCATGCCGATGAGAACCTTATATTGCGGTTCGGTTGTTAATTGCGACATTGAAAGGCTACTCCAAAATTAACGTATGTTTGCGGCAGCGGCATTGGCCTTTCCACAGCCGCCAGCGGCTGCGGACATCCCCGCATACAGCAACTGGCCCTATTGTCGCCAAAACCGGCCATAAGAAAAGCGCCCCAGCGCACGCAACCCGCGTCAGGTGTGCCAATAAAGCAGCCAACGGGTCAGATTGGCCACAGCGCGGCCTGCGGGCCGCGAGAGCAGGCGTTGCGCGTCTTGTCGAAAAAAAGAGATGTTACAGGTTTGCAATCCAAGGGAATGGATCGCCAGGGGTCGCAGGCCGGTTACGAACGGCAAGCCGGTGGCTGTATAGCGGGCATTGGGCCCCAATGCGCATCGCGGCGAGATCATTCACTGCCCAGCACAACGAGTTCGCAAATGCCCGGGAGGCATTGCCGCGGAACCTTCTCCAGCGTCACACGCACATAGCGACATCTTGTACCCCGCACCACCGATAGCGAGATCATCTTGCCCGGCCGCACCCTTACGGCCCCGCCGACGGGCTGCCACTTTGCCCCATCGTTGCCAGTTGCCACAACCAGGGTGTACGAGCCGAACCGGCCATGTGCATCGGCCGGCGCGGGCGGAACGGTAATTTCGATACGGTGCAGCATATGAATGCCCTCAAGGTCCACCTGGCACCACTGCGCGGGGCTGCTCGCCCGCGCCTGCCACCAGGTGTGCGGGTCGCCATCATTGATCAGTCGAGATGGATGCCCGACAAGGCTGCTCGAGGACGCAGTCGGGCGATTGAGCGCGGTGTTCACCGCTCCGGGCGCCCGCGTAGCGTAATTGTTTTGATTAGGCGTGATGTGCTTAATGTACGCCCGTTCGGGCGCCAGCGGCGTTTGGCCGGGCACAAAGGCGGGTTCGCCATACGTTTGAATGCGCAGGATGCCGGGTTCGAGGCCATCGGCGACGGCCTGCAATATTGTTTCGCCGCCGTGATACGATCTGAACTCAATGGCCGCAAGCCCATCAGCGATGTTAATGTCGGAGTTGGGATGAAAGCGGATGGATCGCCCGGTTGGAAATTGCCCCGGCCCGGAAACAATTTTCAACTCTACCGGTGGAGCAGCGGCTACGCGGTGCCCTTGCGCATCAAGCACCTCTACCACAATATGTGCATCTTCCAGCGCGCAGGTGCCTTGAATAGTCGGGCGATCGGTGGATAGTTTTAAGCGTGCCGGGTGACCGGGCTTGGTCGTTGGCGTGGGTGCGCCTTCCGCATAATGCGAGCGATACCAAAGCCACGATCTTTTGGGTAAACGAAAATAATCCACAATACCCATTTCGCCGGTACCGCCCACCCAGGTGCCATAATCAAACCCGCACCAAATCGCCGCTCCGCTGCGCCAGGCAAAGTGAGTGCGTTGCAGCATACCCCAATTGGGCGAGTAGCGACCGGGCCGAAGGGTAGCCACCGACCCATATTCGGTGACGAGGTTTGGGAAGCCGGGATTAAGGTACAGTACTGCACCATCGCCGTTATAACCGGCAATGTCACCAAGCTTATCAACGCCGCCGCGCTGCGCCCCGCCGATGCCGGCCGGCCGCGTATTGTCGAGCTTGTGCGTACGCGCCACCATGCGTCGCAGGAGGTGTTTCATTCTCTGAAATACCCGCGGATCGGTAAAAAACACCTCGTTGCACATGCTCCAGGCGATGATGCACGGATGATTGCGGTGCATGGCTATCATTTCCTGCAGTTGCTGCAGGCAGCTTGCTTCAAAACCGTTCCAATGCGCCGGCTGTACCGGGTAAGCCGACGCCCGCCAGTTGCCATCAGGCCCAAAACCGCCCACGCCCCAAAAACACATCTCGCTCCACACCAGAATGCCGTAGTAATCGCAGGCCTGCATAAAAGCCCGGCTGTGCGGATAGTGCGACGTGCGGATAAAGTTAAAGCCAGCCTCTTTTATCAGCCGAACGTCCCGCCATGCCCCGGCATCGGTGCCGCCGGACGCCCAGCCCGCGCGGTCTTGATGCACATTAGCGCCCCGCAACCACACGTGCGAACCATTGAGAAAAAACCCCTGCTCGGCGGTCCATTCAAACCAGCGCAATCCCAGCGGAGCCGAATCGTCATCCACCGGACTGCCATCTTCCAGCAGTGTGGCAACCACCCGATACAACTGCGGCGAATCAGGATGCCATAATTCGGGATGAGCAAGATGCAGTTCCTGCTTAACGTTTGCGCTCATGCCCGCTGATACATATATGCTTAGGACAGCACTGGCCACTTCCTTGCCCGAAGGGCTGATCACAGCGCTGTGCACGGTGGCATGCCGGCGCTGGCTTCCACGATTTTCCACCAACAGCGCCAGGGCAACGTTTGCCGATTGCCGGCTTACCTTGGGCATAGTCATATGCAGGCCCTGAAAGCCGATGCGCAGCGTATCGGTCACAACGAGCCATACATTACGGTACAGGCCGCCATCAAATATATGGTCGCCGGCGCGTGGGGCCAGTTCCGGGTTCCATACATTGTTGACGCGCACCGCCAGGAGATTTTCGCCCGGTGTTAAATGATGTGTAATATCAACTTCAAAGCTGGTGTAACCGCCCTTGTGAAAGCCTACCTGTCTCGAATGCCATTAACTTAAGCTCCCATATCACCTGCATCCGATGTTCTCCCCGCGTGCGATCATCTCTTTGAGTTCAGCTCTTGGCCTTGTCATATAACTGTATCCATTATGCCGCCGCTTACGGACACGCGGTTCAAATCTACCCGGGCGGTCTGGATTCACCAGTATCGGCGGCATGTCTTGGTCGGGATCGGCATGCAGAATCCACCGCACGGTATCAACAAAGCTGATGCGCTGTGGCGCCACGCATTGCCTTGCCGCAGCCTCGTGGACAACCAGTTGGACCAGATTGTACACCAGCACATAGGCGAGAATCTCGGTTTCCACCATCTTTGGACTTTTCCCGTGCAATACCTCCATTTTTAATGTTGTTTTCAGATGCCGGAAGTTAAGTTCCACCTGCCACCGGCGTCCATAGAGTTCTGCCAGTTCCGCCGCGGGATATTGCTCCGGATCCAGCAGCGTCGTCAGCAGCGTTATCCTTTGACTGCGAAAGCCAACTCGGCCCACGGAGTACCGCAATTCCCGCAGGGGGAGTTCCATGGGCAGGGCATCGTATTGCTTCTGATTCATCCACTTGGGGCACTTGAGAGGCTTGGCGTACAGCACGATCTGGTCGTTTGGTCCTAACATCTTGAGCTTTGCCTTGCGCATATCCCCGTCTTTTCGATGTTCAGGTTCGAAGTTCGCCTGTACCTTTTGTTGGAGCCGAAATAGTCCGTGCAGGCCGGCGCGTACCAGATTCGCCATGTGCACGAAGGAGCAGAAACCTCGGTCGCCAATAAGCAAATCCCCATGCTCCAGCAGCGGATGCAGTTGCTGGCTCAGGGGTAATTCGTGGCTGCGGTAGGGGTTGATAAGAACCTGTCGAATCATTCCCGTGGCCGCATCGAAGAGCATCAGCAACTTCATCACCGGAAAGCCACAACCGGCCTTCATGCCCGATGGTGTCTTGCTTCAGTCGGAATTGGACAAGGGGGCTTTTGGCGTTAAGGATACAATGGCGCCGTTTTTAGGAGTCTGTT
>JBMFVX010000040.1:0-22977 GCA_049965775.1 Phycisphaerae bacterium | reverse complement strand
CGGACGGATCGTGTGGAATGCTGAAATCTTATGCCAAACTTTTTTATGGAAATTTATTTGCATTTCTTCCGGGGGGGGGGTAAACTTTACATGTGGTTAGGCCCGTCGTGAGTCTGACTGGCCGAAAGGCCGTGAACGGTTACGGGGTGACAGAGCACTCGGCCAGCGGTAAAGCCATGTGCTACCGCATTTTATTTTGCCGCCAATTTGTTGGCACGGGTAAGCATCACAAACGCCAATATCAGCATCGCCAGCGAAATGGGAAGGCATATCAGCATAATGTCGGCAAAGTGCATGGCGCTCCTGTAGCCGGTATCGTCGGGCGATGGCACCAGCGGTACATGAACACCCAGAACTGCCGCCAACGCCCAAAAACCGATCAGCAGGAGCATAAAACCGATAACCGCCAGCAGCGGCACCAGCAGTTTGTAAGCTTCGGACTGGGAGGGCTTCTTTTTAGGCCGAACGTATGGAGTAGGAGCCGCCAGCGAGGCCGGATCAATAATTTTGGCCATCGGCAGTTCTTCCATTTCGCGGCGCGGGCGATTGGGCGATGGAATTGGAGCTGAGGAAGACTCCAGAGCGGAAGCTGCGGCGGCATTGGCTGCCGACGCCGGAGGCTCGGCGGGATTGGTTCCGGCGGCGGGTTGTTGTTTGGCGAGCATGGCAACAAAACCGGTGGCGCTTTCGGGCGGTTCGCCATTGGTGGGGGCTGGACCGGCGGCAGCAGGCTCGCCCATGCCATGGAGCGCTGCGAGTGCATCGTCGTGCCCGTCCTTTTGTTTAGGCCTATCCGCCATGAAAATACCTCAATCACCTGCTAGTCTGCGGTTCAACTCACGCGCTATCCAAATCGTGCGACTTAACCCCGTTGCCCATCAAGTTTACTGGCCGCCCGCAGCCGTAGCAAATGAAAAATGGGGGTTTAATCGCGCGGTGAAAGCGCCATTGGCAGACGCCCCGCGTCTGCGGGCGCACAACGACTGTATCGTGGGGGCCTTGCGCTGCTTTCGCAAGCGAAGTTGCGCGTTGTGCATTTTTTCAGTCGCTTGTAAATCATCGTCGAATTAGATATGCTGCTTCTCGGTGGTGGAGTTCACCGCGTAACCGCTTCCAATGGGAGCCAATGACTCCTGCAGCACGACAAGTTTGTGCCAGGGGTCGTTTTTTTGCGGGAGCCACCATGCGTATCCTCATAGTATCCGATGTACATGCGAATCCTTGGGCGCTTATGGCTGTTGCCAAAGATGCTGGGGCATTTGACCATGTTCTTTGTGCCGGTGGCAGTGTAAATTACGGCAGCCGCCCGGCTGAGGCCATCGCTTGGTTATGGGCGCATGGTGCGGTGGCGGTTCGTGGCAATCATGATGATGCGGTGGCATATAACCACCATCCGCGTGCTACGGCAAAAAAGGCTGCGTTGGCCATGCCGCTGCGCGACTGGACGCAAACCCGACTTCAATTGGCGCATCTGCATTGGCTGGGGCGGCTGCCGCTGATGCTGACGTGGGAGTGCGGTGGGGCGAGGTTCGTCATGACCCATGCCACGCCCACAGATACACTTTACGATTACAGCCTGCAGCCGGGCGCCTCCGACGAGCTTTTTGAACAAAAGCTCCACGCGATTGACACGGATTTTATTGTTTTGGGGCATACGCATTTGCCTTATGTGAGAAAGCTCAATCATTCAGTGGTTGTAAACCCTGGATCGGTCGGGCAGCCGCTTGACGGCGATTCGCGAGCAAGTTACGCCGTTTGGGATGATGGGCAAATATTTTTGTACCGTGTGGAATACGACCTACAGTTGCTTATACGCACGCTCGACGAGCCACCTCTCTCGCCCGATCTATATCAACGATTGTGTAATTCATTTGAAAAAGCTTGCATGGATTAGCTAATGTTTTTAAGGAGTTGTTGTTATGTCATCCTTCAGTATCTCCCATATCTCGGCGATGGAAATACTCGATTCTCGCGGGAATCCAACCCTGAAAGTTGAAGTTCGACTTGACGGCGGTTTGTATGCCACGGCGAGCGTACCGTCGGGGGCATCAACCGGGGAGCATGAGGCTGTTGAGCTTCGGGATAACGATCCCCGCCGCTATGGCGGTCGGGGCGTCCTGCTCGCAGCAGAGTCTGTCAATGCTGAAATTTCGTCGGCGCTTCGAGGCAAGGATGCAATGGCGCAAGCCTCCTTGGATGCCAAACTTGCGGAAGTTGATGGCACCGATAATTTCCGGCGACTGGGAGCGAATGCTGTCGTTGGTGTTTCGATGGCTATCGCGCGTGTGGCGGCCATGGCTGCCGGAAAGCCGCTCTATGAGCACTTGGGCGGAGATCGAGCACGCATAATGCCCATGCCTATGATGAATGTACTCAATGGAGGGAAACATGCGCACAATAGTGTAGATTTTCAGGAGTTTATGATTGTTCCCGTTGGCGCGGCATCCTTTGCTGAGGGATTGCGGCTGTGCGTTGAAACGTATCATGCTTTGGCAACGATTTTAAAAAATCGCGGGTATGCCTCGGGCGTGGGTGATGAGGGTGGGTTTGCGCCAAATCTCTCCAATAACGCCGAGGCATGCGACCTGCTGATGGAAGCTATTACGCACGCGGGTTTTTTGCCGGGTCGAGATATTGCGCTGGCCATTGATCCGGCGGCCAGCTCGTTTTATCGTGACGGTATGTACCGGATGGATCGGTCCGGTCTCGGTCCCCGCACAAGCGAGGAAGTGTGTACCCTGTATGATGCATGGCTGCGTCGCTTCCCGATAGTATCCCTCGAGGATGGTCTGGCAGAAAATGACTGGGATGGCTTTCGGCGATTGACCGCGGTACTGGGTAATAGGATCCAGATTGTGGGTGATGATATCTTTGTCACCAATACCCGGTTTATCCAGCGAGGCATCGAGGAGAGCACTGCAAATGCCGTGCTGGTCAAACTGAATCAGATTGGAACCGTTACTCAGACGATAGCGGCCGTGGAGCTATGCCGTAAAGCTGGGTGGCGCTATGTTATCTCGCATCGGTCGGGTGAGACGGACGATACTTTCATTGCGGATTTCGCGTTAGCAATGGGTGGCGGTCAGATAAAGACCGGCGCCCCGTGCCGTGGTGAGCGCGTTGCCAAATACAATCGGCTGCTGGAAATAGAGCGATCGCTGGGAGCCAAGGCTCTATTTCAGAATCCATTTGTTGCGGCGACGTTATGACCTGTGCAGCGAATAGTCGGAGTTTACTATGGCCTATATGATGGCCTGCAGGAGATCGCAAGGCGAGCGATTAAAATCTATGCGAGTGTGGATGAAAGGGTATCCGCAAAGAACCGCCACCTAAATGGTGCTGAAGCATTGGAAGCTTTTATTTGTTGGCATGGCACGAGGTTTGCGGCGCGCGATAGGGGCTTATGTGGGGGAGGTTGTCCGCGCATTGCTCCGACCGGGGAGCGTGCCTTATTTGATTGGTTAAGCGTGGACCGGGTAAGCCTTAATAAGTGTATCAGGCCATTTTTGTTTGGTTGATCCATGAGGTGTCGGGATGGCTGTCTTACTTCTATACAATTTGCTTCAGGTGCTGGTGACCTTGCTACTCTCCCCGCTGGCCGTGGGTATACTTAACAGACTCAAGGAGCGTATCGCGGGTAAAAAAGGCCCCAGTATATTTCAGACGTACCGTGACATATGGAAGCTCTTTCATAAAGATCAGGTATTTTCGAGTGAAAGCACCTGGATATTTCGAGCGACGCCGTATATTTATTTTGCCGCGCCCTTACTGGTAACGATGTTGATTCCTGTACTGACGGATTATCCGCTATTCTTCGCTTTCATGGGCGACATGATAGGTGGTGGCTTTGTGCTGGCCTTAGCCGGATTTTTCGTTACGATCGCCGCTGTGGATTCTGCCAATCCCTACGGGGCGATGGGAGCCAGTCGTACGCGAATGGTAGGCTTCTTGGCCGAGCCGGTATTCATGGTCGTTTTCTTTACGGTTTCTTTTGTTGCGGGTTCTACTATTCCCTACATAGTGCAGCAGCAGTGGGTGCAGCCGCCGTCAAACTTTTTTGATCCGTCGCATGTGCTTATCGCCGTGGCCTTTTTCATGCTGATCTTGGCCGAAACGGGGAAAATACCCGTGGATAACCCCACTGGGCATTTCGAGTTAGCGATGGTGGACGAATCGAAACTATTGGAGTACTCCGGCAGTGGGGCGGCGTTGATGAAGTGGGGTAGCTGTATGAAGTTTTTTGTATTGCTATGTATCTTCCTGAATGTACTGATTAACCCATGGGGGTTGGCGACTACGACGAGTTTTCCCCTTGTATTGTTAGCCGTACCTCTGATATTTGCCAAGTTACTACTTGGGATTGTGGCAATTGTTGTTGTGGAGAGTTCGTTGGCGAAGCTGCGACTGTTTCGGATAACTGTATTTTTAGGTCTGGCATTAGTGGTGGCTGTGACTGCGCTGCTTGCTCGAATGATGGCGCTTTGAATGAGTGAATGATGGCGACGATGCATCCGTTTGGCTCGAACTGGGTTAACGAACTCCTGCTGTTGACGGCCGGGTTCTTTTTGCTCTGCAGCTTTGGACTTATTGCCGCAGCGCAGGTGCTGGGATGTTTGCGGATTTATGTGTTCCAGTCGCTCTTGCTGGCTGTCTCAGCGGGTCTGCTTGCGTTTGCCGAGGGTTTGAGGGAGTTGTTGATTGTGGCGGTCATGGCGATTGTGGCAAAGGTTATTCTGTTGCCCTGGCTTCTGCGACGCACGGCCCGTAAAAGCATGATGGCACGGCGTGAAGTTCAACAGGTCATCAATGTTCCTACGTCGTTGCTTATTGCACTGGCCCTGAGCTTTCTAGCCTACTTTTTTACGGCACCTCTGCTTGAGGGCGCATCAGGCGCCGCCCGCTGCAACTTGCCGGTTGGGTTTGCCGCCTGTCTGATAGCGATTTACACGATAACGGTGCGGCGGGAGGCTCTGCCGCAGATGTTGAGCCTCTTGGCCATTGAAAATGGGGCCTTTTATGCGGGTATTGGCATTGCGCCGACATTCCCGTTGATTGGCGAACTGGCGGCGATTTTTGATGTGCTCATGATTGTGTTGGTGTTGGGGATACTAAGTCAAGAAATACATGTGGTGGCTGGTAGTACAAAGGTTGGCAGCCTGTCCGAATTACGGGAGGTTTAGCAGGTATGTTGATATGGGGCGTGTTAGCTGTTCCCCTTGTTGTGCTGCTGGTCGTGGCGGCCCTGTGCAACTCGAAAGCGGCAGGTATTGCTACCTGTGTCGGGGCCGCCATTAATTTGGTGCTGGCCGGAATACTTAGTTTAAAAACGCTGTCGCACGGCGATGTGAACGGCTTGACTGGATGGGTTCAGCTAAACTCGTTCGGTGCTATTGTGCTGCTGTTGTGTTCCTTCGGTGGGTTTACTGCGGCAGTATTTTCTCTAACGCTGCCGGAGGTTGCAGGGGCGCAGCCTCCCAAGAAAAAGCAATATTGGCTATGGTTTAACTTGTTCGTTATGGCATTGTATGCGGTGCCTTTATTAGAGGAAATCGCTTTGGTTTGGCTGGCTCTGACGCTCACAACACTATTCTCGGTATTTTTGGTGGGGTATGACCGTACGTCTGGTGCGCTGGAGGCAAGTTGGAAGTATGCATTGATGACGGCCGTGGGCGCCTCGATTGCTATTCTGGGACTGTTAATGCTGTATTGGGCGCAGAGCAAGCTTGGCACGGTGACCTTTACCTGGCAGACTCTGAAGTTGGCGGCTCCGCATATGTCACCCGCAATTGTCAATATTGCTTTTCTTCTGATTCTCATTGGTTTTGGCACCAAAGCGGGTCTTATTCCATTTCATGCATGGATGCCCGACACCTATAGCCGGGCTCCGTTTCCAATTTGTGCCGTGCTTTCCATATTAGACAGTTGTGTCATTCCATATCTATTATTGCGCCTGGCGGCGGCAGTGTATATCACACCGGGTAGTCATGCTGAAGTGTGGCTTGTGCTCTTTGGCCTGTGCTCCGCGGGCGGTGCTTCGCTGTTGATGATTCAAACACATGAATACAAAAGACTCTTGGCTTATTCCAGCATTGAGAACACTGGCGTCATTCTTACCGCCGGCGCTTTGGCCACGCATGCAACGACCGAAAGCGCCATCTGGCAGATGATAACCCATGGCGTAACGAAACCGTTGATGATGTTTCTTGCGGGCGCCATTTTTTTTACGGTGGGTCGGCTGGGTATTGCCGAGGTGCGCGGGGTTTTGAGCCGCTCCCCGATGGTGGGCGGCCTGGTGCTGGCTGGAGGTCTAGCCTTGGCGGGTGCGCCGCCGTTCGCGTTGTTTTTAAGTGAGTTGGCGATTCTAAAAAGCGGCTTTGCCACCAACCAAATTTGGGCGGTCATTTTTTTGGGCGCATTCATGATTGTGTCGTTTTGCGCCATTAGCTTTCATTTGTTTCGAATGGTATTTGGCCAACCTCTTGCGGTGGCACCACATAATGGCAAAGGCCCATTGGTTGCGGTGCCTCGATCCGCCTGGGCCGCCATTGCCCTGGCAATCGTGCCCGTTATCGCCTTGGGTTGGTATCTGCCGTCTCCACTGGCGCATTGGATAGGAATTGCCGCAGCCTCTCTAGGAGGTTTAGCCCGATGACAGACGTTAATAAAGCAAATGTTATCAATCTACGTTCACGGCTTTTGGCGGAGTTGACATCAGTCGGATGTAAGGTGCAGGATGGCGACGATGAACATCTCCTGGTGGTTCGTTGTGCGGCAGATGCGCTGCGGACAACCGCGGCGTGGCTTGTTGACGAGCATCCGTATCGCTTTGCAACGCTCGTAGTCACAGCCCGGCCTGATGATACGCAAATAGATTACTGGTTCTATGGCATCTCCGGGGAGCCATGGGTCAAGGTTGTGGTGCCGCTTGGTCGTGATCAGCGAGCTGTGCCGTCAATTTCTGCGCAGGTACACTCCGCAGACTGGCATGAAAGGCAGGCGGAAGATTTATTTGGCCTGAGCTTTTCAGGACACCCTCGCTTGGGTGATTTCGTGCTGCATGAGCAATGGTCCGAAGGATTTAATCCAATGAGGCCCGATCTTGACACGACTCAACAGGTTGCGTGGCAGGTCGAAGACGCTCTCTGGAAGCCCGATGCGGTGTTACGGGCTACCGGCGCGTTTATGATGCCAATAGGCCCTGTGTATTCAGATTATGCTGAGTCGGCCCAATTCTTCCTGGAGACGGTTGGCGAAGATGTTGTAAGGATGATCCCTCGTTTCTTTTTCAAATATCGCGGCATCGAGAAATTGGCCGAAGGAAAGTCCATAGATTATGTGCTGCTTATGATGGAGCGATTTTCGGGGACGGGGGCGGTTGCGCACGCACTGGCGTTTTGTCGCGCTATCGAGGCCATGCAGGAGATAAGCATACCGCCGCGCGGCGAATACCTGCGACTGCTCTGGGCGGAAATCGAGCGCATCCGCCATCATTTGGCATTGATTTCAGATATCTGTCATTCCACGGGAATGATCGTGCCGTCGGCTGACGCCGACGTGCTGGAAGAGCAGGCCTTACGGGTATGCGGCGAACTCGCCGGCCATCGGTATCTTTATGGCGTGGTGGTTCCGGGTGGTGTAACGCGTGATTTAAACTCGGGCGACTTGGGGCGTTTGCGATCACTGCTTGGCGATCTGCTGAGTAACGTACGATCGCTTTACGAGCGGCTTGAGTTTACAGGCAGTTTTCTCGACCGTTTTGAGGGCGTTGGCGTCGTTACATTCGCAGGCGCCAGGCAACATGGATTGGTGGGGCCTGTTGCCCGGGCGTCGGCATTGCCCTGCGATTTGCGGGTCCATTTGCCCTACGGTGCCTATCGGCATTGTCGGCTGACAACCGAGCCATTGGAGAGCGAGGGGGATGGCTATGCTCGGATTCGTGTATTATTCCAAGAGATATTCAGTTCGGGAGAACTAATCAACCAAGCCATGGGCGCTCTTCCGGAGGGCCAGCATCGTGATGTCGTTGTTGAGCCCGCAGAGCCGGTTGATGCGCTGGCATGGGTGGAAGCGCCCAATGGAGCGGCATTTCATTATGTACGAATCGGTCAAGACGGTTGCGTGGAGCGATTGCAGTTGACAACGCCCTCATTCACAAATTGGCATGGGTTTCATATGGCCGCCGAGAATTTTGCCTTCCAGGACTTTCCGATCATGATGGCCAGCTTTGGCTTGTCCATCGCGGAATCTGACCGGTAGGCACCGCAAGGAGACCTGCAACATGTTGGGATGGTTTTTACGTGGACTCACTTCGCCTGTGCGAACCACCGCATATCCGCACTCGGTGGACACTTCGCCAGGCAACACGCCGGGGCGCCCGGTGAATACATTATTTACAAATGCGGATGCCGCCAATGCTGTGGTTGCCGCATGTCCAACGCAAGCCATATCTCTACAACAACTTACGGCAGAGGTGGCTGCCGGGAGATGCGTTCATTGTGGCGTGTGTTCAGAAGGCGGCATGCATTGGCAGAAGGATTACCGGTGGGCTGTGCGTGTAGGTCGTCCTGGTAAATTAATGTCAAAAGCCTTTAAGAGTTCGTTGCATATTCGGCTGGTGGATGCCGGTTCATGTGATGCTGTTATTCAAGAGATCAAGCAACTCTCGAAGCCATATTATAACATGCACAGGCTGGGCTTTTTTATTACGCCGACGCCCCGCCATGCCGATGTCTTACTGGTGACGGGCCCGGTCACGGGCCATATGCGGTTAGCGCTGCAAAAAACCTATGAGGCGATGCCAGAGCCAAAGTGGGTCGTGGCGGTTGGAGGTTGCGCCATTTCAGGCTGTGTTTTCGGGCCTAGTTTTGTCAGTGCCGGCGGGGTCGCTGATGTGCTGCCGGTGGATGTCATGGTGCCGGGTTGCCCGCCACCTCCACTGGCAATATTACATGCCCTGTTGCTTCTCACCAATCGTGAGGATGAACTTAAGCCTG
The DNA here is from genome assembly GCA_049965775.1 of Phycisphaerae bacterium. Lineage (GTDB taxonomy): Bacteria > Planctomycetota > Phycisphaerae > WQYP01 > WQYP01 > JABEVB01. The sequence continues at coordinate 13,984 of JBMFVX010000040.1, read as the reverse complement.
AGGCACTGCAGGAAGTTATGAGGGGCAAATCATGAGCTATCCGCTGATGTTGGTGCTGGCTGCGCAAATCGTTCTGCTTGCCGGGATGGTGCTCTGCGGGCTGCTTTCGTCGAAGGATGCCCGGCGGGTGACGGCGGCATTTGGCGGAGCGGCTGCAGCGTTGGGGTTGCTGGCCGCGGCTTTGGCTATTTCCGGCCGGTATCCGGGTGTGCTTGGGTTATGGCGTCTGCCGATTCTGGGGCAATTACGGCTGAGTCTGGATCCGGTTGATGGGTTATTTATGTTGCCGCTGGCGATCTCGTTCCTGGGAGCCTTCTGGTCTTCCGGTGATTACCTCCGTCGCTACGAGGGTCAGTTCGACACCCGCACGTTGGGTGTATTATTTTTGGCATTGTTTGGAGCATGTTTATTGATCCTGACGGCGGACGACGTGGTGAGCTTTTTAATCGCGTGGCGACTGATGTCGGGGTTGGCAACATTTCCAATTATCTTAGAGCATCGCCACGACGAAAACCGCCGCGCAGCCTGGTTGTTTTTGGCCATGAACGAGGCGGGCATTATCGCGGTCACCGTTGCACTATTCTGGATGGTGGCACTCAGCGGCAATCATATTGGTTTCAATGGGCTTGCCAATGGCCTTAAGTTCGTGGATGCGCCCTTACATTGGGTGCTCTTTCTGATTCTTTTTTTTGGATTTTCGGTCAAGGCCGGCCTTGTGCCTATGAGTTCGTGGCTGCCTACGGCACACCCGGTTGCGCCTGCCAGCATATCGGCAATTCTGTCGGGTGCGCTGCTCAATTTTGGCATTTATGGCATTTTGCGATTTGACGCCATCATATTTCCGGCTCAAATGGTCGGTCCGGGCCTCGTGGTAATGATGGTGGGGGCCGTATCGGCTCTCATAGGAATCTTGTATGCGTCCATCGAGGATGATATCAAGCGAATGTTGGCCCATAGCTCCATCGAAAATATGGGGATCATCGCCGCCAATATCGGCATGGCCATGGTGTTTGCGTCTACGGGCTTGCCTGTGCTGGCTGCCATTGCCTATGTAGTGGCGATTTATCACATGTTTAACCACTCCAGTTACAAAACACTATTGTTCATAGGTGCTGGCGCCATAGATCAGCATGCAGGCACTCGCGATCTGAATTTACTCGGTGGTTTACTTCGGCGTATGCCCGTTCTGGCAGCACTATTTCTTATCGGGGTTCTGGCGATTTCGGCCATTCCACCGCTGAATGGATTTGTGACCGAGTGGTTAACGCTCCAAAATATTCTACGCAGTGAGCAACTCGCCTCTCGCGCCAGCCGAGTTATCTTCGCTCTTTGTGGTACCGGGCTGGCTCTTACGGCGGCCTTGGCTGTTACATGTTTTGCCAAAGTTTATGCGATGGGCTTTTTGGGAATGCCCCGTAGCGTCGGTGCGGCGGAGGCTCATGAATCGGGGAAATCAACCCGTTTTGCCATGGTTTGGCTTGCTATTGTTTGTATAGCTCTGGGGCTTGGGCCAACACTGTTGATTCCAATGATAGACCGGGCTGCTGACGGCCTGACGCATCGTTTGGCCACCACTGCGCTGGTGCCGCCGTTCTTTACGTCCCCGCATGGTGCTCGCGGCTTTTCGGCCGGTTTTATGCACGACTTCCACAACATAGGCGCGGGCGTTGGGCGTCACATCATTCCCGCACGCGGTCTGGTGGTGCTGCATCAAGGCGGGAAATCCAACCCAGTTGTATATGCCATGTCAACATTCTATTTGGCGATTATGCTGATGGGCATCATCCTGGTAACGTGGATTCTGATTCGCGGGCTGAGTCGTCGTAACATCCGTATGGCCGAACCCTGGGCTGGGGGCCTCCGACGCTTAAGCTCGGACATGACTTATACGGCAACGGGGTTTTCCAATCCGGTAAGAGTGATCTTTAAGTCCATTTTTGGTCATGAGCAGCGAGAGAATTCCCGCACGGCTGTCGAGGGCCATTTCCGCACCGCTATTCAACGTACTCTGGATGCGGACTACATTGTAGATCGCCTCGTCCTAAAACCAATTGCGAAGGCGGCTCGATTCGCCGCATGTTTGTTGGCGAAGATACATGCCCTCGGAGTGGTAAATGCATATGCCGCCTGGTTGTTCCTGGTGCTTCTGGCATTACTTTTGATCAACCGTCTTTGGTAGAGGTTTAACACGTGCCGGAATTGAATGACAACCACCGCAGGAGTCTTCTGGCAACATGCCAATACATAGATTATTCACTTGCGACGGCTATTCGACGAGCCTCGGCCAATAGTCAGCCATCCCCCTTCGAGGTGTACCGTGCAGATGTTGATCCGGAGGCGATTGTTCGATTTTCAGAATTGCTTTCGGGGTTGCGGCAAGCCATGCTCGATTTACTCCGTGCCGAAGGTATTGCCGTGCCCAATCCTGAGATCGGCGGTCTGCACGTACTGCAGAGCGTCATCACCGCTTGCCAGGATGTTGTTTATGAACTTCAGCCCCAGTTTATGAAGCGATTCGGCGAGCTATCTCCGATAGCATCCAACTCATTGGAAAAAATATCAAATCAGATAGCCGCTCAGTTGCACCTTATGATGCGCTTTACAGAACAGTTGCAAAAACGCGGTGTACCTTAAGGAAAGTGTATGCTGAATCTAAGGACATGTGCCAAACATCTGGATTTTATGGCTCTGCGCGAAGCATTCGATGACGGTGGTTGTCCGGTGTGCTGCCGGCTTCAGAGGTGTGCGTTGCGGCATATGCGACAACTCTTATGGGAATCCGTCAATGACTCGGGTGTGCGGTCAGCGCTTCGGCAAGATGGAGGACTGTGCCGCCGTCATTTGCAGTTGTTGCTTTCTCTTAAGGAGGGCCAGTCTTCAGCCATCTTGATAAGGGACTGGTTCGACCGCCAGGTCGTACGGCTTTTTCGGAACAAAGACTCTGGTGCACGACGCAAATGCAAGATTCCCATTGACTGCCTGTTTTGCCGAAATGACCGAGATGAGGAGTTTAATGCCCGCCATATGCTGGCAGCATTTGCTGGTGACCGTGAGCTAAGAAGTTGTTGGGACGAATCGTCATGCCTCTGTCTTGCCCATTTACATGCGGTATTGGCTTGTAAACCCGCAAAAGATGATGCGGCGGTGTTGCTCGCTGTACATGAGCGGCATTTCCAAAAGCTGCGTGGTGAGTTACAGCAACTGCAGGATGACTATCGGTCGGACCGTCCCGCTGGGGCGGAATCATCGGAACTTGTGCTCGAGCGCGTCTGCGATATTCTGGCAGAATCAAGCGACCTGCATTGTCTTTTATAAGGGAGAATAGCCGTGGCAGCGCGTCGCAACAAGATGACCGCATCAGTAGATTTTGATCGTCGGCGCGAGGAGGCGATGCGTCCAAGCCGCCATCTTGGATACGATCACGCCCTTATGGCGGTCTATTTTTTGGAGCGAGAGATGTGGAACTTGGCCGAAACGGAACTTCGCCGTGCTATCTACCTGAACCCATTTGAGCCGGAATTTGTTCGCCTCTTGGAGAAGTGCTCTTTGGCTGCGGCGCGGTTTGGTCGTGCTAACGTCGAACGGCGATAAAGTTGAATTGTCCGGTTATTTGGATCGCATAGCGTTGCAGAATCATTTGAAAAGCTTTTCAACGCGTTGAAGGCTGCGGCCCTTGAAAGAAGGCGATCCCATGCTTCGCTCGTCGCCACACGCAATGAAAAGTGCTCCAGCCCGCGTGCGCCGATCGGAGCGGGTGGCACCCCGCGGCTCTCCCAGGTGTTGATGCCAAGGTGATGGTGGTAGCCGTTGTAAGATAAGAATGCCGCGTCACGGCCATAGCGAGCGGTCACCTCCATGCCGAGCACATCGCGGTAAAATGCCTCAGATGCCGCCAGGTCGCTCACGCGCAGGTGAATATGGCCCAGGCGGGTGCCTTCAGGCATGCCGGTAAACGGTCCAGCCGAATCTGCAGCGGCGAGCAGATCCCGCCAATCGAGAGCCTTGGTGCCCATTTGCAGGTGGCCGCCCGGATATCGCCATTCATCGCGCGGGCGATCGCGATAGATCTCCAAGCCGTTGCCTTCCGGGTCGGTGAGATAGAGGGCTTCGCTTACATCATGGTCGGCGGCCCCGGAGAGTTGCACGCCGGTGCGTTCAAAATGCAAAAGTTGCCGCGCCAGGTACTGCCTGCTCGGCAGCAAAAAGGCGATATGGTACAGGCCTGTGGTAATGCCGGCCGGCGGCGCATGGGGCATGTGCCGCAGCACGAGCAACTCCTGCTGCCCGGTGCCCAGGCTGGTATGTTGGCCATCTGATTGGCGCACGGTCAGGCCAATCGTTTGATGATAAAAGTCGGTGCATCGCTTGAGGTCGGCAACAATAAGCGTTGCCGGCCCGAGCGTATGCTCCGGAGTCTTTGTCTCGTTGGCCTTGATATTATTTGAATACAATGGTTCAACCTCCGCTTTGTTTGCGTGCCTGGTCTGCCGGGTCATGGCGATACGCGATGATTTTTACTTCTTCCATGGTGATCATGCCTTCGGCTACCATGCCGTCAAGTGCGGGCAGCAGCTTTTCTATTTTGTCGCGGGTGTCTACCAGTTCAATCACAATAGGCAGATCAGATGACATCACGAGTATTTTATCGGTGTGCATCACACTGTTGGCGCCAAACCCCATGGCGCCCTGCAGCACGGTGGCGCCGGCAAGGCCCAACTCGCGTGCTTTGGCGACAATGGCTTCGTGCAGCGGCTTGTGGTTATACGTGTCAGACTCGCCTATGAAGATGCGCAGTAGAACGCCAACTGAATCGGTATGCATGGGCAGTACTCCCTGTAAATCGGGTAAGGTGCTTAAAGGTTTTATACTACTGAGTAAACTTATTTGATTATGCAACTCAAGATTGCGAGGACGGTACATGACCACTGCGGCCCTTTCCAGTGTGGCTGTCGCGTGATGCAGGAGGTTAGCGGATATGTCGGTCAGGAACTGCGATATTTTGCTTCCTTCATCCACCACCTCTAAGATAACGGGTGCATCATTGACGAACTTAAAATCAGATGGGCGTAGCAGCCCCCGCGAGCCAAAGCCCATGATGCCGCGTAATGCGGTGACGCCCGATAGCTTGTGTTTGGCGGCCTGCTGTACCACTCGCTCATACGCTGGGGCAAAATGGTACATATCCCCACTTCGCATATAGAGTCGTAATAGGACTTTTTCCCCGATCATCTTTACCACCTAACGTACGTAGTTTACTTTGATTGCTAACTCATCCGATGCCCAAGTATGACGCCGAGCCTTACGGCCAAAATTCCGAGCATGACGCTACCAAGCACGTACACCATGCCGCGAAGCGCTTCGCCGGCGCCAAGCATTCGATCTGATTCGAACATATAGGTTGAAAATGTGGTGTAGGCGCCGACAAAACCCACAGCAATGCCCAGGCGGATGGGGTCTGGAATATTCAGCCGCGGCTGCGCCCAGGTCATAAACCAACCCAAAAAGAATGAGCCGGTGATATTGATAAAAAAAGTTCCAAAAGGAAAAAGCGCCGAGTAACGGCCAAAAAGCCGGCCGATGCCATAGCGGGCCAGCGCGCCGACAAAGCCGAAAGAGCCAATGGCCAGCCACATAAACAACGATTTTTTCATGCTTGGGTTCCGCTAAGCCCTAAAACAACACAACCCCGGACGCTTCGCCGAGGTTGCCAATACATTCCCAGCGGGCCGGCCGCCAGGAGTCATCAGTCTTAATCCATCAGAATTAAGACGGTTCAGGTGAACTCCATCACCCTTACACATATCACTAAACTTTACCCTCGATAGAGGTTGCATGTCAATTCGTGGGATGCTAGCGAGCGGTAATTTTCCGGATGCGGAAGCGTTGCGTGCGGACCTGGCACGCGACCTTATAAAACGGCGTTGGGCGGCTCAATTAACGCAGGCGGCACAGGCGCGTCGAGCCGGAATTCGCGTTGAAACGCTTAATCGCGTGGAGCGGGCCAGGGTAACGCCGAATCCTCAAGCCATTCTTAAGATCGTCGCCGCCCTGGAAAAGGCCGAAGCGCGACCACGATGAGAGCAGCTGATTTCGGCGTGGCCGTCTGATGCGCATTGTTATTCAGGCGGTGGCTCGTGCGGCGGTAAAGCGGCCGAAGCGCAGGGCCAGGGCGGGCAGAACGAGCAGGTTGAGCACGGTGGCGGTTATAAGGCCGCCGACGATGACCTGTGCCAGCGGGCCTTCAATTTCACGCCCTGGTGCTCCGCTGCCCAGCGCCAGAGGCAAGAGGCCCAATGCCGTTACCAGGGCGGTCATTAAAATGGCGGGCAGGCGATCGGCAGCGCCCATCGCGGCGGTTTGTGCGTTCCAAGGATGCTTTTCGTGCTGCACCAGATGCTGATAGTGCGAGAGCAGCATAATGGAATTGCGCAGCGTAATGCCAAAGAGCGTAATAAAACCAACTAAAGCGCCCAAGGAGAGCAGGCCGCCAGCCAGATAGACGGCCCACACGCCGCCGGCCAACGCCATAGGCAGGTTCAACAGCAACAGCAAGACGTTACGCACATGTCCCATAACGATGCCCAGCAGCAGCAGAATGACAACCATCGCGATGGCCGCATGCACCAGCAGGCTGCGTTGGGCCTTGGCGGCAGCGCGGGCCGCACCGGCAAACTGAATGTAGATATCGCCGCTGGGGTGCACTGTGGCGGCGATACGTTTTTTGGCTGCCGCCACAAAGCCTGTAACGGAACGGCCCGTGACATGTGCGGTAACAACGATGGCGCGGCGGCCATCGAGATGGCTGATGGCATAGTAGCCGCGGCTTTGGCGAATACGGGCCACCTGCCTGAGGCGCACAAGTTTGCCGTTGGGGGCGTTAATCCATAGGTTGCCAATGGCTGAGACGTGATTGCGCCATTGCGGGGGCAAAATGACCGTGAGGTTAAATTGCTCAATACCCTTATAAAGCCGGGCTGCATTGTCTCCGCGGTATGCCGTCTGTACGGCCGCGGCCACCGTGCCCCATTGCAGGCCCCATTGTTCGAGCGCGCGGCGCCTGGGCCAGATGCCGATTTCGGGCACACGTGTGGCTGTTTGCAGGTGTACGCCAGTGGCCCCGCGCACATGCGATAGCTCCCGGCTGACCATGGCGGCGGTGCTGCGAAGTGCGGCAAGATTATTTCCCAAAACCTCTACCGCCACCGGCGCACCAAAACCGGAAAGCGTCTCATTGATGCGCTCGGTAAGCACGCTGTTGTAAGACATCAGCGCTGATGGAAACTGCTTAAAGAGTTGGCGCATGGCGCGGCGAAAACTCTTGAGTTGGGCAGGCGTTAACGGCTTGAGGCGCAGCATAAACTCGCTGTACTGCGGGCCGAGAATATCGCCTCCAAGATTGGAGCGGCCTGCCCGCTGTTCGAGTTCCTGGACTTCGGGCAGTTTAAGCAGAGCCTGGGTAACGTGCTGGCCCAGGGCGATGGATTGCTTCAGCGATGTCCCCGGCGCCAACGCCATGTGCACCACATAGTTGCGTTCGTTGAGCTTGGGCAAAAAGCCGGTGTGGAGTTTTGTCAGCAGCAGCAGTGAGCCTAGGGCAAAGATGGCCGCGGGCACCAGCGTAAGCCAAAGCCGCCGTTCGATGGCGGCAATTAAGCGGCCGTAGCCGGCTTTGAGTTTTTGGAGAACCCAAGTTTCATAAGCTTTAAGGTGGTCACCCGGCAGCAATGTCAGGCTCAGTGCGGGGGTGAGCGTAAGAGCTAAAAACAGCGATGCAACAACGGCTGCGATGTACGCAATGCCCATAGGGGCAAAGAACCGGCCAGCCAAGCCGCCCAGCCCCAATACGGGTAAAAATACCGCGATGACCGCCGCCGTAGCAAAAACCACTGCCGAGCGAACCTCGAGCGAGGCACCGAGCACCACGCGCCATGTGGGGCGCGGGCGCGGGTTTGCCTTGTTTTCGCGAAGTCGGCGCGAAATATTTTCAACATCTATTACGGCATCATCCACCACTTCACCCAGGGCAATGGCCAGACCGCCGAGCGTCATGGTGTTAAGCGAATAGCCGCAGTGGGTAAGTATGGCAATGGCTGCCAAAATAGATGTCGGAATTGCCAGACAAGAAATCAGCGCGGTGCGCCACTGCCCTAAAAACAGCGACAACACCAGCACAATAAGCCCGGCTCCAATGAGCAGGCTTGATTCCAAGTTAGACAAAGCCGTCGTGATAAAATCGGCTGAGCGCAAAATATGGCTGTGGAGTAACACACCTTGTCGCTTGAGTGTTGGGGCCAGCGACTGCAGCGCCGCATCGAGTCGTTGGGTGACGGCGAGCAGGTTGGCTCCGTGCTGCAAGCCGATAAAAATAACGACAGCGGTGTGCCCGTTGACAGTTGCGGCTCCAACGGGCGGTTCGTCGGCGATGAGTACGTTTGCGACCTGGCCGAGCGTCACAACGTTTGCGCCATGCTGTATAACCACGGTTTGCCGCAAAGCCCGCAGATTGGGTGTTTGGCCATGCGGGCGAATGACCAGCCTCTGGTTGGGGGTGTCAATGTAGCCGCCTGCGGCGAGCATGCCGCTGTGCTGCGCCGCGGTCAGAACCTGCTGAATGGTTATGCCGTACATGGCCATACGGTTCGGGCGCATTTGTATTTGGTAGTCTTTTACAAGCCCGCCGTAAAGCACCACCTCCGAAACGCCGGGTACCGCAATAAGAGCCGGTTTAACGAGCCAGCGTCCGACGGTTCGCAGATGCTGCGGCGAGGCACCGGTGAGGCCGGCGACCATAACCCAGCGAATTGAAGCGCTAAGCGGCATGATGACGGGGGCATGCACTGCCAGCGGCAACTGATGAGCGAGTCGGGCCAGACGTTCCGCCACAAGCTGGCGGCGACGGTAAAGATTGGCGCCGCCCTTAAAAATTACTTTTACAACTGAAATGCCCGCCAGCGAGTTGGACCTGATGTGCTCCACGCCCGGCACGCCTCCCGCCAGAGCCTGCTCAATAGGGCGGGTGACAAGCTGTTCCACAGCGCCGGCGCCAAGGCCCGGAGCGTCCGTTTTTATTTTGAGCTGAGGTTGAATGAAATCAGGATAAACGTCGTAGCGAGCCTGCGTAAGCGTGTACGCACCGTACCCGATCAGCAGGCACGCCAGTGCGATCACCGCACCCCTAAACCTCAGAGCCAATCTAATAATGCTTTTGAGCAATTGATGTCCATTTCTGCAAGCGGCATTTTTATGAAGTCAGGTGATGTTGTCCACATCATCCCGATGGTTTTATTTTGCCCCTTTGTTCAATGGAAAATAGAAGCTCTGCGCCGTTTATGACGATGTGGCTATGGGCATTTAAGCCATCAATAGCAAAGTAACTACCATCAGGCTGCCGAACGGCTCGTAAGACTTTTCGTGTAAATGTGTTGCCTTGCACCGCATAAAACCAGCGACGGCCATTGTGCCACACGACGGCCGAAGCCGGCACGAGCCATGCTTTTTGCGGCGCTGCGGCAGTCTGTAGCAAGGCTGTGCATTTGATTCCGGGGCGAAGCTGCCCGGAAGTGCCAGTCAGCACCACCCATTCGATCGGCAGGCCGGTTTGAGAGTCGGCGTGGGGCGCCCGTGCGAGCACTTTGCCGACAATGGGTTTACTTAAGCCGCTGATCGTAATCCAGGCGACGGCTCCATGATGCAGAGGCTTCACGGCGCCCGGCAATACAATGGACGCGATTAAATGCCGGAAAGATTCAACGCGGCAAATGGTTTGACCCTGCGTTACGCTTTCGCCGGGTCGGGCTGGGAGGCTTACAACTGTGCCGCTGCGTGGAGCCGCCAGCGGGATCTGCCTGGCGGGCGCGCCTTGAATGGCCGCTGTGATCAGAGTGATGGATGCTTTGGCGGCGGCGAGATTAGCCTGATCGCCCGCCATACGGGCCTGTGCCTGCTGCACCTTGGCGGTTGATACGGTTTGATCCTGGCGATTGAGTGCTTTAAGCCGATGAAACGCGGCGGTATCTGCCCGCACCATAGCAGCGGCCGCGGCGGCCTGCGAGCGGGCGGTGGCAAGCTGTACCTGTAGCGTCACCAGGGCCGTTGGCGTAAGCAGCGGTGCAATGCTTGCCAGGGGTTGGGCGGCTTTGACCTTGCCTGCCAGCGTGGGCCAGTGACCATTGGCCCGATGCAGCACTCCGGGGTATGGTGCGCGGAGTACAAATGACTCGGCCGGATTGGCTTGCAACACGCCCCAGCCGTGAACGTATGGTGCGCTGGTTGTGGCCGTCGGCGCTTGAGCCACAATGCCTAACTGGTGCTGCAATGCGGGAGAAAGTTCAATGGTTCGCGGTGCGATGATCAACTTTTGGAAAGCCTTGGCGGGTGGTGTGCCCGCGTCATCATCGGCCTGCGCGGTGGGTGTTGCGAGCCAGCAGCCGGCAAGCAAAAAAGCCAGTGCCAGGCGGGGTAAAATCGACTTAGGTTGACTCGGCTGGGAGCCGCAGGGTTTTATCATCGCATGACCTCCAAAGTAGCGCCGGATGCTGCGGTTGCAAGCTTTTGTGCTGGTGCCGGCAGCGGTGACTCTACTGCAGCTTCAAGGTTTGCCAGAGCCAGCCACGCCTGCTGCCGAATCGTCGCTCGCTCGGCGATGAGATTGTCGTAGCTCAACCGGGCATTCACCAGAGTCAGGCGGCCTGCATTGCCGGCGGCCACCATTCGCCTGGCGGCTGAAAGCTGCTGCTTTGCGGAGTCAGCCAGATGTGCAACCTGCCTGAGTTGCCGCAACGCCTGTTGATACGTGACCAGTGCGCTATGGGTTTGCTCAATACAGCGCATTTGCACAGAATCAAATGTTTGGGCCGCTGCGGCACGCCGGGCTTCGGCCTGGGCGATAGGGCCTTGATTCTGGTTAAACAGAGGTAGCGTCATTGAGAAGCCGAGCGTAAATTTGTTTTCGCCTTGATCAAACTTATATCCCGGCCCGATGTTGATGTTTGGATATTGCCGCAGTACCTGCAGTTTAAGCTCCTGCTCGGCGGCGGCGTATTGGGCCAATGCCTCACGAAGGTCGAGCCGATTTTGTAAGGCCAGTCGCACCAGCATGCGGACGCCAAGCCGCCCGGCCCGCCGCAAGGTGCCGGCTTTGGGGCTTTTGGCGCCGCCAAGCTTTATGGCAACCTTTGCCAGCGCCTTTGCGGGCACGCCAATCGCCATGGCAAGGGTATTTTGATAATGGGCGGCTTGCCCGGTTTGACTGATAAGTGCAAGCTGAGTCTGTTGTTGCAAAAGTTGGGCGCTGCCGAGTTGCACGCGCGAAACCTGACCGGCGTGCACCATGTTGGCAATTAAGCGGAGATTTTCCGAGGCGGCCGCGTTGCTGCGCTGCAGCAGTCGGGTGCGCCGCCGGGCGAAGTGCAGTTTCACCAGGGCTGCAAAAACCTGGCTCCGAATGCTCCATGCCATGCGGCCCATGGCCCATTGCGCTGCCACAACGTTTTGCCGGGCGGCGGCGATGCGCACGGATCGTTTGCCCGGCCACTCGAGAGGTATATTAAAATTAAAGCCTAAAATCCAGGGGTTGACGCCTGCCGGCGACTTGGCTGCGTATGTCGGCGAAAAGCCGACGCTGGGGTTGGGCCGTGCACCGGCAGTTATAATAGACGCTTTTGCCTCGGCAACCTGGGCGGCCGCCAATCGCAGTTGCGGGTTGTAAAACCAGGCGGCGGCCGTAAGGGCATTTAAGTTGTAGGCGCGTGGAAACCTCGCCGGCAGAGGCAATTGAAGGCTTCTGGCATATTTAACCACAGCGGCATTGCAGAGAGACCGCTGCTCAAAACGCGCTGCTGTTTTTGCGGGATGCAGAGGCTTGGCCTGAATTTGCGTACAGCCGGCGATAGTCGTCAAACCTGCAATCAAGCAACACGCCGTTATGGCTCGCGCAAAAGGTTTGTCAAAAGATGTTTGCAACTTCATCGGCTTTTCCAGCATCTCAAGTATGGTCTTTTAGCCAGCAAGCGATGATAGGGCATTTGCATTTGCACGCAAAGCGATAATCGCCACTGCGGGCAGGTGCGGCACGAGGCCGTGCGCCGTAAGTGCTTATACATGCCGCAGATGAAAATGATATGAAAGACCAATTGAGGAACCGGCTTTTAACAAGTTGCGTTATCGGTCGGCTGTGACAGGATCCTACGCCTGCGGCGGAGTTGCCGCTTCGGGATATTTGGCTAAGACTTCGTTGAGTTCGTTTTGTGCCAATTCTTTCTGGTGCGGGTCGTGCAGCCGCTCCAGACATGCGCGCAGCAACTGTACCGCTCGGGTTGGATTTATCTGATGGCGTGCGTAAATCAGCGCTAAAATCAGTTGCACCTGTTCAATTTGCCCCTGACCACTGTAGCGCTGCAGGTAACGCTCGTAGCTGGTGGCCGCGAGAGCGTAATCGCCTTCCGACATAAATTGATTGGCCATATCTAGCTGCGTCTCGGCCGGGAGTACCTGGGCCGGGTCCAGCAGAAGCAGTTGCCGAAAGCGTTGGGCGGCATCGGCCAGGCGATGGGTTTTTCGAAGTTCGGCTATTTGTGTTCGCAGGTCAGCGAGTTGGCTGTTCTGCGATTCGCTCGCGCTTATATTGGCGGCACCAGCGCCTGGCATGAGAGTTACAGGGGCGGCGCCTGCGGATTCAAATGGGTTGTACCCACGTGCAACCATCTGCCGATATTCGCGACGCCGCTGCCATCGTTTAATCAGCGCGAGCATATCGTAATGATCGCGTGGCAGCAGGCCCGCGGCCAGCAGCAACATTCCTGTGATAAAGCCGGTGGTGTAGCCGGTGAGGTGGGCGAAGTGAGCGACGTTGTCGCTGGCTCCAAACCATTCGCCGGCCACATCGTAAAACAATATCTGAAACCCTACGAACCAGAAGCTGGGCACATCGAACAAGACCACAAAAAACCATACACGGATATTGGTGAGCGGCAAAAGTGCCAAAAACATTCCCGCGACCGCTGCGATTGAGCCGGAGGCGCCCAGCGTGGCGGCATTGGAAGTAAGCACCTGCCCACAGCCCGCGAGCACACCGCCGGCGAGGAACCAGCATAGATAGGATGGGTGGCCGATCTTTTCATTAAGCGGATTGCCAAAAACCCACAGGAACAACATATTGCCGAGAATATGTCCGAGGTTGGCATGCAGAAATTGATAGGTGATGAACTGGTACCAGTGCAGGTTGCCTGGGTTAAGCATGTAGCGGTTCCAGCCTGTATGGAGCAGGTTGGGGTCGGATCGCGTGGGTACATGATGGCTTGCGAAATAAACAGCAAAGCAAACCGCAATTAAAAAGTAATTCATCCAAGGCGTACGCCGTTGGGGAATATCGGTGCCGAGTGGAATCATGCGTTTCTCTTAATCATTTGAAACCCGACCGCCGGGCCAAACCAATCATTATTCGGGTATTGGGCGACAAGGTCAAATGGTTATTAGCACCAGGCCGCCCTGCGGTGGCGCACGAGCGGGGCCATTTTCAGGCGCGGCGGGTACAAGCGCTTGTGCGGCAAATGCCCGAGCGGGTACGCTTCGGCGGCTTTGTATTTTCGGTGGGGCGTATCAGGGCAACAGTTCAATTTCGCGCAAAGCCGGCGGCGTATGCCGCGGCGTGGTTTCAATAAGCACCCTGAACCTTTGCGCCGTCAAGGGTGCAAAGGTCAGCCATAGCGCTTTGCGGCCCGTCAGGTTACCGGCGGAAATATCGAGCCAGTGCCCTGCACGGTGACATTGAAGCTTAAACTTTCCAACATTGCCACTGAACGCGACGATGTAGGCATGTTCGACTTTTTGCGGATGGCTCAGCCGCAGCGCCAGCCACGCGCCGGTTGTATTACCCTTGGCGGCGCTCCAATAGGTTTGTAGGTTATCGTCGGCGGCATTCTCTTTGGAGGATCGCCCGCCCGCGTTGCTTGAGGCCGATACTTGCGCGTGATAAGCCAAATCTTTG
>JBMFVX010000039.1:0-23814 GCA_049965775.1 Phycisphaerae bacterium | reverse complement strand
GGTGAAGGGTGGTGCGGCGGGTTTTTCTCAGCGCACGCTGGAGCGTGCGAAGGCGTCGGTGGCGATTAAATCGGTTCGGATTGGTTTGGAGGCGTGGAACTGGGCGCTGGCGGAGGCGCCGGCGGCGAGAGCGATGGTGCGGGCCAAGGATGGTGCCGGGGTGCGGCCGGTACAGATGCTGGATGGTGAGGCGTGCTGGGGAGCGTAGCAACGCGATTGCGGGCCGCAAGTTGGGCGACGGGAGTTATGAGTTAGCGGCAGCCGGTTGCATATATCTTGTTAAAAAAACAAGATATCACAGGTGTGCAATGTAGGGTAACGCAGAGGTTTTTTACGGGGCGCTGCGCGGCGGTGGCGCGCAGAGAATCAGAGACACGGAGACGACGAGGGTTCACCGCAGGGGACGCTGGGTAACGCAGGGTTTTTAAGGTTTTAACGTTGTGCGGTGCGCGACGAATTAGCCACAAAGCCACCACGACACGAGGGCTGTTTAGATGGGGTGCTGGGCGACGAGGGTTAACCGCATCCCGAAAGGCAGCTCCTGACCTATCGGGATTTCGGCATCCAAGGCCTAAGGCAGTGTAACGCAGGGTTTTTTGGTTACGGGGCGCTGCGCGATGGGGGTGAGCTTTTGGATTTAAAATTTAAGATTTGAAAATGGATTGCCGGGTCGTGCCAGGCGGCAACGCGCGGGGATTGGGAGCGGCCACCGGGGTGGCCGGCGTATGGGGGCGAGGCGGCTGCGCCGAGAACAGGTGAATTTGGAGCAGGTGAATAGGCGAGTGCGGCGGTTTCGCTGAAAAAATGGATTGAGAAAGTAGTACGTAGACCGTTGTTGTGGGGTTATGCGAGGCTATGGGGTTAAAACGATGAGATATTATTGCCACTGAGGCGACGCATGCCAAAAAAAATCCAGACCGAACTATACCGCATGCGGTCATAATTGAAGTATTTCTCGTGGTGCTGCCGCAACCCGGGCACCCCGGCGGCGCTGCCGCTGGCCGGGGTGAACCACGCGGCTTAACCGCGTGGCTCGTTTTTGGGCAACGTTCAAATTTGCCTCAAAGTTTGGCCGCTTGCAGTATATATTTGTATTAACACTCATCGTGCCGATGAGCCGCGGTTGCCGCAGGCGGCGGCCAGGGCCGAAGCGGCAGCCCGTGACCATGTGGCGAATGATGTTGGCTGCCACCAGAATTCGGACTCCTGGGAGGAGTTTCAACGCGAAGCGCCGAAGCGGCTTTCGGGCACCCGGCGCTGACTGTGATGGCGCGAAGCGTGCTGATAGCGGTTGGCGACCGAAGCGAGGCCAGTCGAGTGCGAACCTGCACCGCCTACCCAACTTCGGGAATCTGAATATTTAATTCGGGCACCGTTGCCATAAAATTCCAAGAAGGCCCAAGCCGATCCGGCCATGCTTACGCTGCTGGGACACGCACGGGATTTTATGGTAATACACGCAATCGGTACAGTATGGGCTGTTAGCCCGCGTCCTCTGGAAGCGTTGGCATCGCTCAACAAGTTGTTGGAAATGGTGGGCGCGGCCTGCGGTCGCGGTTTTATGGGGTGGGGGGGGGGTGAGGTTCAGCGGTAGTTGTTGAATTGGATGGGAATGGCCGGCGGATGGCTGCGCAGGTGGGTGATGACGGCCTGGAGGTCGTCTTTTTTGCTGCCGCTGATGCGAAGCGCTTCGCCCTGGATGCTCGCGTTGACTTTGAGGCCGAGGTCTTTGATTTGCTTCTGCAGGGCCTTGGCGGTTTCGCGGTCTATGCCGCTCTTGAGCTTTACCTTTTGCCGCACGGTGTTGTGGGTGGCCTGCTCAAGCTTTTGGCGGTCGAGGCAACGCGGGTCTACGCCGCGCTTGGTCATTTTTGAAACGAGCACCTGCAGCACGGCTTCAAGTTGCGGCTCGCCGTCGGCGGTAAGCACAAGCTCCTTTTCTTTTTTGTTAAGGTCGCTGACGCCGGCGGTTGTGCCGCGGAAATCAAAGCGGGTGGAAATCTCTTTTTGGGCCTGCACGACCGCATTATCGAGTTCCTGCAGGTTAACTTCGTTTACGATATCGAATGACGAATCAGAAGGCATGGTGTAACTCCAAAGCAAATGTTGTTCCGGTGTGCCGCGCAACTTTGTGCGCGGCGGCCATGTTACCAGCCGGCGGAAGGCGGGCGGCGGTTTTCCGCGGGTTTTCGTGAAAAACGAACCACAATAGGGCCAAGCAGGGCGGCAATCACAAATATCCAGATAACCGCCACAAGTACATTTTGCGCCCAGGCCGCATGGTGCGGTACAGAAAGCTCGCGCCATTGCTGCCATGCCGCGGCTCCGGCGGGCTGCGAAGATGTAGCGGCCGCGGGGGCGGCAGCCCAAGTTGCCGGACTTGAAGCCGGGGTTGTTATCGCAGGCATCAGGTTAAGGTGCTGCATGGCGGTTCCAGCAAACAATGGCTTTGATCCCAAAACATTCTGACCGTAAGGGGCGGGTTTTGCCAGCCTTCAGGGCCAGGGTATCTGCGCCGGGGCGGCTTAAGCAATGACCTTATTAAGGGGGTAGCTGATAAGCCCGGTTGCACCGGCGCGTTTAAGTTGCGGCACGAGTTCCCGCTCAAGCTTTTCTTCGACGATGACCTCGACGGCGATCCACTGGCCGTCGGCCAGGGGTGAAATCGTGGGAGACTTTTCGGCGGGTAGTATTTTAAGAATGGCATCGAGCTTTTCGCGGGGGGCATTAAGCTTGAGGCCGACTTTTTCGCGTGCGTTAATGGCTCCCTGGAGGAGCAGGGCGATGTTTTCGATTTTTTCGCGTTTAACCGGGTTGGCCCATGCCTCTTTGTTGGCAATAAAGCGGGTGGTGCTTACCAGCAGCGTATCAATAATGCGGAGGTTATTGGCCTTGATGCTCGAGCCGGTTTCGGTGATGTCAACAATCGCATCAAGCAGTCGGGCTTTGACCTCGGTGGCTCCCCAACTGAACTCAACCTTGATGGGAATATTTCTGGAGGCGAAATACTCGCGGGTAACATTGACCAATTCGGTGGCTATGACGCCATCGCGCAATTCTTCCGGTTTGGTGATGGATGATTCCTGCGGCACGGCCAAAACCCAGCGGGCGGGGCGGCTGGTGGCCTTGCTGTACACCAGTTCAGCGACTTCCTGCACCTTCGAGTTGTTTTCACGGATCCAGTCAGAACCGGTGAGGCCGGCGTCAATGACATTTTCTTCAACATAGCGCGACATTTCCTGGGCGCGAAACATGACCACTTCAATGGCGGGGTCGTCTATGGAAGGAAAGTAGCTTCGCTCGCTTACATTGATTCGCCAGCCGGCTTTGGCAAAGAGGTCTATGGTGGAATCTTGTAAAGAGCCTTTGGGAATGCCAAGGCGAAGCACATCGGTTTTAGGTTTAAGCATAAATAATGACTCCTGTTTTTGGTTCAATGGTTGCGGCGCGGCAAGTCGTCGCCAAAACTAAAATATTTTATCCGCCGGTGTGACGGCCTGATGCCTACGCGCGATCAGGCGTGTTTACCAGCTTTGCCGCCCTTATTGGCCTTGCTGTTTTTGTCGCTCTTACCGCCCGAGCCATGGTTCCCGGTGGGCTTGGGGGCCTTGGTTGGCGCAGGGGCGTGTTTGGCAGCAGGGCGTTTAGCTTCGGCCGGTGCGGGTGCGATTGGCTTGCCTTTGGGGGCCTTTTCGTCGTGCTTTTCGGGAGCGGCGGCGGGGGCGTGAGGTTCGCTTGCCGCGGCGCCTTCGACGGGAGGCGCCAGCATGGGCGAGGGAATTTTGGCGACGGCGGGCCAGACCTTGGGCGACCAGTCGTCAAGCTCGCGGCGTGCGCCGCGGTAAAACGCGAGCATGTCAGAAGCCTTGATGAGTTTTTCCAGGGCTTGCTGTGCGTCGGTGGGCGAAAACTCTTCCGGAATGCCGCCTTTGTTCTTCAGCCAGAGTGTGAGTTTCATGTCTACGGGCGCGGCGGGAACGTCGTAACATTCGAGCGCGACAACGGCTTCAACGTAGGGGTTGATGCCCGCAAGGGTTTTAAGGTAGTTGCGCACGTCTCCTTTTTTCATGCCTTTGAGGCTTTCAAGGCTCATGTGGTGCTCGCGATCAAACACGGCCTGAAGCGTGCGATGCAAAGCCGAGCAGCGCGAATCGGCAAAGGGGTAGCGAACGCCGAGAATGGCGGACAGCTCGATGGCGGGGGTCACGCGCAATTCGTTGTAGTCCACCATGGAATGGAGAAGGCGCTCTTCGGCGGCCTGGGCACGGGCTGAATCGGCATCGTACTCCAAAAAGGCCCGCACGAGCCGCACCAAAGGGTCTACTTTTGCGGCATGGCGACTCGGGGCGTTTTTGATGAGTCGTGTGACAAGTTTTTTAAGTCCATCCATGTTCTGCTTGGTTTTGCTCATAAAGCCTCAAAGTATGGGTGAAGGTATAGAGTCTCTTTTCATGTCCGCTGTTATTGTAATACAGGCGGAGCAAACCGGCGATCAACCGCTTGGCGGCGGGCTGACCTTGGGAGCCGGGGTTTCAGCAACGGTTTGGTCTATAATTCGCAGTATCTCGGCCTGCTTTTTAAGGGATTGGTCCAGCTCAAAGCTGAGTTTGGGGGCAAACTTCATGGCGACGCCATCGGCAACACGCCGCTGGATGATGCTGCCTGCGGACTTAAGGCCGGCCATGGCCGTACCCGGCGGGCCATCGCCGAGGATGCTGATGTAAACGCGGGCCTCGCGCAGGTCGGGGCTGACCTTAACACGCGTAACGGTGGCAAGGCCTCGCACACGCGGATCGTCCACATCGCGCAGGAGCGATTCGCTTACCAGCCGGTGGATGCGTGATTCAAGCTTTTGCTGTCGAACGCTCATGGTTAGTGTTTATCCGATGGCAAACAATGCCGCCCGGCCGCCCGGCCGGTCAGCCGATGATCTCAATTTGAAAGTCGAGCAATTCCATCCGTCGCTCGGCTTTAAGCTCTTCGACAAGTTTGGCCAGTGCACTTTCGAGAAAACGCCTGTCGTTGGCGACCATGGCGATGCCAAACATGGCATGCTGGGGTTGCTCAAGGTATTCGACCTCGGCGATGGAAACGTTGTGACGTTTGCGCCAGCGGTCTTTAAGCGATTTGAGCACACCATGTTTCTCCCGGAGGTTCAGCGCGTCTCCGATGCGCAGCGACACTTGCAGAATGCCGATCTTCATGAGGTTGAGCGTGGTGCCTTTATGGCGGTGGCCTGTTAGAGCCGCCGCATTTATGGGCGAAACCACGGCATGTTAAAGCGTGCGCGCCACATCCACCACGCGGTAGGCCTCAAGCTGGTCGCCGACTTTGATGTCGTCGTAGCCGGCGAGTTTAAGGCCGCATTCGAGCCCGCCGCGCACCTCGCGGGCGTCTTCCTTGAAGCGTTTAAGCGAATCGAGCGTAAGGCCATCGGTGACGACGGCGCCATCGCGGCTGAGGCGGTACTTGCAGGTACGCTGCAGCACGCCGTCGGTGACCATGCAACCGGCGATATTGCCGACCTTGCTGACGCGAATAACCTGGCGAATTTCGGCATGGCCGAGTGTTTGCTCCTTCTTTTCGGGATTGAGCATGCCGGTAAGGGCCTTGCGGATGTCGTCGGTAATTTCGTAAATAACGCGGTAGAGGCGAACTTCCACGCCGCGCTGTTCGGCAAGCTTGCGCGCTGCCTCGTCGGGCGTTACGCTGAAGCCGACAATGACCGCGTGGGAAGCCTCGGCAAGCAGCACATCGCTCTCGCTGATGCCACCGACCGCGGCGTGAAGCAGTTTAACCTGTACTTCCTTGGAGAGTTCCTGCGTCATGGTTTGACGCAGCACGTCCACAGAGCCTTGGACGTCAGCCTTGAGGATCATGTTAAGCTCTTTAACCTGACCGGCGCGAATGGCATCGTTGAGATTTTCGAGAGTGACTTTGGTCCGCTGGAAAATTTCGGCTTCGCGGTCGGCGCGGGCGCGTTCCTGGGCGATGTCCTTGGAGTGCGCCAAGTCGTCTACAACGTAGAATGGATCGCCGCCGACGGGCACATTATCAAGCCCGATGATTTCGCAAGGCGTAGCGGGGCCGGCTTCCTGAATGGACTTGCCTTTGTCATCCACGAGCAGTCGCACCCGTCCGGCGGCGGGGCCGCAGGCGAGCGAGTCGCCCACGTGGAGGGTTCCATTTTGCACCATGACGCGTACGACCACGCCGCGGAGAGGATCCATAAACGCTTCGATAACGGTGCCGCGGGCGGGCAGTTGGGGCGACGCTTTGAGTTCGCGGAGGGTGGCGGTGTAATCGAGGTATTCAATAAGTTCTTTGACGCCCTGGCCTGTTGTGGCGCTGGTTCGCACCACTTCAACATCGCCGCCCCATTCGGTGGGGTTCAGGCCGTTTTCGGCGAGCTGGCCGAGAACTTTGTTGGCGTTGGCTTCGGGCTTGTCTATCTTGTTGAGCGCCACGACGATCGGCACGCCGGCCGCCTTGGCATGGGCGATGGATTCTACGGTTTGCGGCATCACGCCATCGTCCGCGGCAATGACCAAAACGACCACATCGGTGAGATTGGCGCCGCGAGCTCGCATGGCGGTAAATGCCTGGTGGCCGGGGGTATCCAAAAAGGTAACGCGCTTGGTTTGCCCGTCGGAACCGGTGGTTGTGACGGTATAAGCGCCAATGTGCTGGGTAATGCCGCCCGCTTCGCCTGCGGCGACGTTGGCGGAGCGAATTTTATCAAGCAGGCTGGTTTTGCCGTGGTCTACATGGCCCAAGATGGTGACAATGGGAGGCCGCGGAGTAGTTGGAGCGTCTTTTTCGCGCTCGCTGAATTGGCGTTCAATGGCGGCGTAGAGCGATTCTTTCTGTTTGATTTTTAACTCAACGCCGTATTCGAGCGCCAGCACGCCGGCCACGTCGGCATCGAGCGATTGATTGACGGTGACCATGGCACCCTGATTCATCAGGCGTTTAAGCAATTCGCCGGTTCGCACGCTAAGAAGTTCGGAAAGCTCACGCACGGTGACCGGGGGAATAATTTCAATAAAGCTGGGTCGCTGTACAGGCACATGGGGGGCCTGCCCGCGGTTTTGCAATTTAGAAAGCTCGCTGCGGCGCCGGCGAAGGGCGCCGCCGGTGGCCGATGCGAGTCGTTCGGCTCGGTCGAGCAGGTCTGCCTCGCGCCATTCGCGAATGGGGTCTACAACGGGTGGGATGGCCTTACTGGCGGCATAGCGCGAAACTTTGCGCTTGGGTGAACGTCCATCATCATCATCAATGGGGGCTGCGCCATAACGGCTCTTACCCCGATGCCCGGCTGAGCCGGAAGAGCTTGGACGATCCGAAGGCCCCATGGTTGGCGAGTAGCCCGTGGAGGCAGGTCGCGGCCGACTGCGAGGCGCTGCGAGATTGTCGGGTTTGTCCATGCGCACCACTTTGGGGCCTTGAAGCTGCGCCGGTGTTGGTACGTTGCGCGGGCCAACGGCTATAACCGTAGGCTTTGCAACAACATTCGGCACGCCGCGCGGCACGATGGTGGGGCGGACGGGCTTTTCGGGCACCTCGGGCGCTTTGGCGGCCGACGCGGCCTCCTTTGCGGCTGTTTGTTCCGGACTTTGAGTGTCTGGTTCGGCTACCGGATGGGTGCGTGCGCCCGTGTCGGGGGATCGCAGCGATGCTGGCGGCACGGGCGTCTCTTTGGCTTCAATCGAAGGCTCCAACTCGGTGAGGGTTGGTGTATCGGTTGGAGCGGCCTCTTGAACATCTGATTCTGGCGGTTCGGCAATGGCGACAGCGCTTTGATCTTCATTATTGTGGTCACGCTGTTCGCCGGCGACTTTTTTACGCGAGGTGCGGGTGCGGGTAGTTTTGGCTGGGGCCTTCTTTTTGGCGGGGGCCGTTTCTTCTTTGGACGCAAAGTCTTTGAACGAGCCATCCGCTGCCCATGCTTTGATGTTGGCGGCCATGCCATGACTGATGCCGGTATTGGCATTTTTGGGCGCATCCGGAAATCCCTCGGCCTTCCATTTGGCGATGGCGGCCTTGGTTTCGATGCCTAATTCCTTGCATACATCGGAAAGTTTTACTTTCTTGACGCTCAAAACAAGTCTCCATTAGCATTCGCCGGGTTGGCTTTGCGGCCATAATGCCACAGCCTCGGCGGCGATGCTGTAGTTTCGTCAACAGGCGTCTCAATCAGCCGTGATTTGCCTTTGGATAGCTGCCTTGCAGGCAACGGGGCAAATACCGGTTAAGACGCCGCCATCGGTCAACCGGTGACCGGCGGCGCTTCTGCGGCGTCCGCTGCTTGGGCGGTCGCTTCGACTTCGCCGGCAGAGCCGGCTTCTGCGGTTTCCGCAGGCTCGGTTGTTTCTTCACCTTCGGTTGTTTGCCCGGCTTCAGCGGCCGCAGCAGCCTCTGTGGCGGCCGCGGCTTTGCGTGCGGCGTCTTCTTCCTGGACCTTCTTGGCGGCTTCGCGAGCGGTTACCACAAGCTTTTCAGCGAGTTCATCGCTCAATTCAAGTTCTTTGATCAGCGGCTCTTTGCCGACTTCATCGAGATCCAGCAAATTGATGAGGCCGAGGGTGACGAGCCGTTCCATGAATTTGTCGTCAACGCCTTCGATGGTGCGGAGGGCCTTTTCGAGATCATCAAGGCCCTTGCTGTATTCTTCAGGCGTGAGGATATCAATATCCCAGTTGGTGAGGCGGGCGGCGAGACGGACGTTTTGCCCGCGCTTGCCGATGGCCAGCGACAATTGTGATTCATCCACGACAACGGTGGCGCGGTTTAACTCAAAGTTAAGGCATATTTCTTTGACTTCGGCGGGTTTGAGCGCGTTGGTGATAAGCACCTGCGACGACTCATTCCAGCGGACGATGTCTATTTTTTCGCCGCCGAGTTCATCCACGATGTTTTTAATACGGCTGCCGCGCACGCCCACGCATGCACCCACGCAATCAACCTTGGTGTCAATGGAGGAGACGGCGATTTTGGTGCGGTAGCCGGCCTCGCGGGCTAGCGCTCTTATTTCAATGATGCGTTCCTGCACTTCGGGGACTTCAAGCTCAAAAAGCCGTCGTATAAAGTCGGGATGCGAACGCGATAGAACAATCTTCACCTGATTGCCGGCGTCTTTGACCTCGAGCACGAGACAGCGGATGCGTTCGCCAACCTGGTGCGATTCGCCGGGTATCTGTTCTTTTCGAGGGAGAAACCCCTCGCAGCGGCCGAGGTTGACCGAGAGGACCGGGCCGTCGGATCGGGCAACGGTTCCGGAGATGATCTGTCCCTGGCGGTCGGCGAACTCTTCATAGATGCTGCCTCGTTCATCCTCACGAATTTTTTGGATGAGGACCTGTTTGGCCGTCTGGGCGGCGATGCGTCCAAACTCGCGGTAGTCAATGAGGGTGCCTTCCTTGCGAACCTGAATTTCACCGGTCATGCGGTCAATGGTGCAGGTGACGTCGTCGGTTTCGCCGTAAAACTTTTTGGCAGCCGAAAGCAAGGCGGTTTCAATGTCATTAAAGAGTGAATCTTTTTCGATATTTTTATCGCGGGCGATGGAGTCCACAATTCGCAGCAGATCCTGGTTCATAATGATCGGGCCTCTAAGGTTAAAGCGTAACTTGGCGTGCCGGGCCTTCCGGGTAAGGTGACACGCCGATTGAGCGGAGGCGCACGCGCGGCCTTCCGCAAAAACAAACGCGGCGGAGACACAAGCTCCACCGCCCTGATACTCGCTGCCGATACCGGCAACGACACTCATGCGTATGCATTGCGCCCCGCAGTCAGGAGGCGATAAAAGCCTCCATAAACCGCGCTGCAGGCAATGCAGTCACATTCGGATGGCAAACCACCCGAACCGACGGAGGGACGGACCCCGCCGGTGACATCGGCAAATGCGCGTTATGCCGCAACATAACCACGCTCAAATGTCGCCATGCAACTCATGCAACACCTTTCGCCAAGGCTGGGTGCCATCCGCCGGTTACAAAACCGTACACATTGCATGATCCGCGAAAAACTCGTGGACTTGCCAAGCTGGCGACCCCAAGCCAAAACACAAGTATACCATCCCGGCAAAAATGCACAAATAGGCGAAAGGGGGCGGTTTTTGGGTGGGTGCGTGACACTTTACGCGGCCCTGCACCTGCCGAGTGAGGGACGGTTGGCGTATTTGGGGCACCCGCAGCAGGCTGCGGCGCTAAGCGTGGCGGGTGGTTTCTGCCCCATCGGGATTTCGCCTTGCATGGCTCAACGGCGCTGCGTTTTTGGACGTGGTCGCTGTGCTGCTCGGCGGCCATTGACTGACGTTTGCCAAGGTGCACGTGGTTGTGCTTATAATCTGCCATGAGCATAAGTGTTTGTTTGATTGTGCACCACAATGGTTTGCATCTTCCGCGAGCCATGGAATCGGTAAAAGCCGTAGCGGATGAACTGATTGTGGTGGTGGCCGGCGCGGATGATGCGGCGCTAAAAGCCGCCGCGCAGTTCGGCGCCCGGGCGGTGGCAACACCATGGAACAGCGACCTTTCGGCCGTGTGGAATGCCGCGGTGGACATAGCTGGCGGCGATTGGATTTTTTTAATGGAATCGGATGAGTGGCTTTTGCCGCAGTCCATCATGGAAATTCGCCGGTGTGCGACCGCCGACGACGCCTTGGGTTTTTTTATAACGCGGGAGGATGTTCTGGATGAAGCCCTGCCGGAACATCTTTCGCTGATGCGGCATTTACGACTGTTCCGGCGTCGTTCGGACGCAAGGTTTGTGGGGCGGTGTCATCCCGATTTCTCGCCGCCGCTGCCGCAGATTGCGCAGCAGATCAACAAAAAGATAAGTCCGAGCGCCGTGGTGTTGCGCCATGATGGCTACGCTGGTGCACAGCGGATGGCCCGCCTGCGGCAGGACGCGGCGCTGCTGGAATTGGAATTGAGCGATCATCCGGACCGTTTTTACTATCTTGTGGAGTTGGGCCGCACGCTGCTGCTGCTGGGCGACCCGCGCGGCCACGGCTATCTGCGGCAGGCGACCGAGCTGCTTTATAAGCACCGCGACGATATGGTCGCACCGAGTGTGATGGCCGCGGCGCTTTTGGAGCATCTGATGCGAATGACGCCGACGGTGTCGCAAAGCCCGTTTACGCGCAGCGAACTGCATGGTTTGGCCAACCGGTGGTTTCCGAATTCAGCGCCGCTTATTTGGCTCGAATCGCAGTGGTATTACGATCAGGAGAACTTTACGCAGGCGGCGGTGCTGCTTAATAAGCTTATTGATTTGGGCCGACAGCAGGCATATGACCAGAGTTGCAGCTTCGATCCGCGGATTGTCGGCGATGACGCGAGGCTGAACCTGGGGGTGTGCTATATGCGTTCGGCGGAGTTGGTCAAAGCCGAAAAGCAGTTTGCCGAGCTTCTTGAAAGCCCGACGGCGGGCGCGGTTGCGAGGGAAAATATCGCGATTGTGCGGGACCTGCAGCGGCGGATTGAGCAAGGGCAGAAGAGAGATGAACGTGAACCGCGGGATATGAGATTTCAGGGCGATGAAAGCGGTTACATCA
The DNA here is from genome assembly GCA_049965775.1 of Phycisphaerae bacterium. Taxonomy (GTDB): domain Bacteria; phylum Planctomycetota; class Phycisphaerae; order WQYP01; family WQYP01; genus JABEVB01. The sequence goes on along the minus strand of JBMFVX010000039.1, from coordinate 12,254 downwards.
TTTGAACAGTTGTGCGATGGCGTGATGCATTGCCCGGATGTGCGATAGGCGGGCCGTCAGCGAGTTTTATGCCTGGAGGCTTGCTCAGCGGCGGCGCGTAGTTCCAAAAGTGCGGGCCGGTTGGCAAGTTTGGCCAACCCGGACATGCGGTCGAGAATGAGAATGCCGTCGAGGTGGTCGCTTTCGTGTTGGGCAATTCGAGCGGCAAAACCGGTCAGTTCAATTTGCTGCATGCGGCCATTGAAGTCCATCGCCTGCAGGCGGGCTATGGTATGGCGTTCGATGTTTGCCCGCACGTCCGGAATAGAAAGGCATCCTTCCTCGGCTTGTTCGGTTGGGCCGTCGAGTGTGAGAACGGGGTTTATGGCCACTCGCCCATCGGCGGCTTTGCCGGTCTCGGACATTACAAAAATACGCAGGGGTAAGCCAACCTGAGGTCCGGCGAGGCCGACGCCCTTGTGTTCTTGCATGAGTTGCAGCATGGCCAGGGCGATGGCCTGCAATTCAGGCGTAAAACTGGTGATGGGAGCGGCAGGGGTTTTGAGGATTTCTGCAGGCCAGTAAATCATTTGGAGTTCGTCGGGTGACGGCAGGGCGCTGGCTGTGTTTTTAGCGGTCGAGCGGGCGGATGTTTTGGCTTGGCGTGCGGACATAAACTTACGGCAACTCCATGGCTAGTCATTAACTTCTGAGCTAACAGGCTTCTAGGCCTGCAGCTTCTTGAAGTAAAGATAGTATAGGGCAAGCGACCGGGGCGCGGCTATCGAGATTTGCAAGGCCGAGCCGCTTGGTTTACAAATAGCTTTTCGCTGAATGTTCAGCGGTGTTTTTTATAAGGATCAACACAATCATGAAACGAGCAAAAATCAGCGTAATTGGCGCAGGCAATGTTGGTGCAACGGCAGCCCACTGGGCGGCGGCTAAGGAACTCGGTGATGTAGTTCTGGTGGATATACCGCAGATTGACGGCGTGCCGCAGGGCAAGGCTTTGGACCTTGCTGAGGCGGCGCCGATCGAGGGGTACGACGCATTGTTGACCGGGGCGACGAGCTTCGAGCCAACGGCCAACAGCGATGTTGTGATTATTACCGCAGGTTTGGCGCGCAAACCCGGCATGAGCCGCGATGATCTGCTGATTAAAAATTGTGAGATTGTAAAATCGGTTGCGGAGCAGGTGGCCAAGGCGTCGCCAAATGCCGTGCTGATCGTGGTGTCTAACCCGCTGGACGCGATGGTGTATGTGGCGCACAAGGTTAGCGGATTTCCAGCGAAGCGTGTGGTGGGCATGGCCGGCGTTTTGGATACCGCCCGGTATCGGTCGTTTATTGCGGCAGAATTGGGCGTAAGCGTGGAAGACATTCAGGCGCTGTTGATGGGCGGCCACGGCGATGACATGGTGCCGCTGCCGCGCTACACCAGCGTGGGCGGCATTCCGCTGCCAGAACTGATGTCTGCCGACAAGATTGATGCCATCGTCAAGCGTACGCGCAGCGGCGGGGCGGAAATTGTGGGATTGCTTAAAACGGGTTCGGCGTACTATGCACCATCGGCTGCGGCCGTGCAGATGGCTGAAGCAATCATTAAGGATAAGAAGCGGGTATTGCCGTGTGCGGCGTACTGCGATCGGGAATATGGCGTGGGCGGCTACTTTGTGGGTGTGCCCGTGAAACTGGGAACGGGGGGCGTTGAGCAGATTATTGAGGTGAAGCTTACTGCCGCAGAGAAGGCTCTCTTTGATGCCTCGGTGCAGCATGTTCGAGACCTGCTTAAGGTAGTGAAGCTTTAACCGCTGTGCTGTTGAAGCCGCGGATCATTGGGTATAATAAAAGCTGCGACGGTGAGAATGCGTCGGTTGCGCTGCCTGGGTTCATCCAGACGGTGCCGCTGAGCGTATATAGGGGTAAGTACTAGATGCATGCAGGATCGCGGGTGTGTTGCTCGTGACCGGCGGCTGAAATTTTCACGGAGTTATTACCATGAAACGCTCGATTCGCAGCCTCGTTATGGCATTGTCGGTGGCGAGCGCCATTGGCATGGCCAGTACGGTTTCGTTTGCCAAGGCCACGCTGAAAATGGTTACGGTCAAGGGTGAAATTCTTGACATGAAGTGCTATTCCACCGCAGGCGCTACCGGCCGCACGCACGGCAAGGGGTGCGGCAAGATGTGCCTTAATTCCGGATTACCGGCGGGCATTTTGGTGCATGGCCATGCGTGGACGCTGGTGGTTGACCCGCATGTGCTGGCGAACTATGTCGGCGATCAGGCAAAGGTTACCGGTCAAATTGACAAAGCAACCCATGTGGTGATTCCAAGCCGAATACTGGTTAAGGCCCACGGCGAGTGGAAGACAGTCAAGCTCGCCGCCAAGTAAGCCATAATGAGGCAAGCCTTGGCAGGTAATGTGCCAGCCGAGACTGCGGCAGCTTTGAGCCGGTAATTACATAAGCCAACAGCCGCTTGCGCCTGATGAGCGCAGGCGGCTTTTTTGTTTTGAACCCCCGCCACATGCAACGGCGTGATTATTTATTTTTGCGTTGTGGTAGCGCTATCGCCAAATGTGGCTGTTCCGCCGAAGGCAAGCGGCGGAAGATTCATGCGGCGACGCACGGCGTTGCAGGCTTTGAGTGTTTGTGCCATCTGCTCGCCGTAAATGTAACGCACGCTGCCGTCGGCAAATGCCATAGGGCCGCCGGCGCCGGTGAGCTGGGCGGTTTTGTAGAGAATGAACACCTTGGATAACTCGGCCGGCGGAAGTGTTTTGACCGCATTGCTTATGCCTGCGCCTACATAGCGAAAATCGGAGTTCTGGCGAATGAGCTGGTCAAATTTGTGGGCGGAAAGCATCTTGGCTTCTGGCGGCAGAACATAGGGGCTGCGTCCATTGGTGGGGTCACTTAAATCACTGACCGGGAAGGCTTTTTGTTTAAGCAGGACCGCCAGGCTTGGCGGGAAAACTCCATGGTTTTCGCTGGCGTAGGCAAGGCAGGCATTGGCGATGGCCTGCATGTGCGCAAATTGCCGGTCTTTCATCCACTGGTAGAGTTTTACATTGGGCACTGCGAAGAGCATGATGCCAGCCACCATGGCCACCGCCGCGAGCGGCCGACCGAAGATGAGGCTTTGTCGCACTTTCACCTGATAGATAAGGGCGAAACTGCCGATTAACAGAGCAGCCAAGCCTAAAAACATGATGCGTATGCTGGTGGGCTGACCTGGCAGGCGAGGTTGGGCGGTCAGTAAAATCACCTGGCCCAACACACACGCGGCCGCCAGCACGGCCAGCCAATTGATGGTGCGAGGTTGAACTGTTGTCGCATCTGGTTGCTTTTGGTTTATCAAGGATTGCTTTCCTGTATGGATTAAGTTTTGCTGGGGTTAATCGGCGAAACGCGTGTGCCGCCGCCCACGGCAGTGAATTATACCCTCGGCTTGAAGCGGTTGATACTGGCCGTTATGTAACCAGTGAAGGCAATCCTGTAGAAAATACATATCGCCGCAAAGGCAGGCTGCCGGTCGGTCGCTGGGGCGCAAACTCGGGCGCGAGCGGCAACATCGCTGAACGCATGGGAACATATACCTTAAAGACGAGTATGTTCGGGCGATGAGGCAAGTCATGCTGGCGCAGAGCGTCGGCGTGCGCATAGGCCCAAATTAAAACTTCAACTGTACCTGTATTTCGCCGATGATGTCTTGTGTGTTGGCGACGGTGCCGGCGAAAGGATCGGTGAGGGCCGCGCCATTGGGGATGTACGTGACCGCTGATTGTACCTTGGCGTGTTCACCATAAAGATAATAGTTAAGCCCGACGGTGTATTCCTGGCATGTTTTGTTGCCGCCTTGATTAAGCAGTTGATCAAATCGTCCGACAACTTCCCAGCGGTGGGGCACTATAAACTGGCCCAGTTCGGCCGAGTAGCCAAGTTGCCACAGGCTTGAGCGCCCAAACGCCTGACGGAAAAGATCGGTGGTTTGGCCGGCGGGTAATGCGTCGTTGATCTGCTGCAGATAGACGGCCCCGTTGAACGCCAAGCCCCGGTACTTGGCGTGCAGGTCGCTTGCGGCGCGGTACAGGTTGCCGTTGGCAACGTAAGGTGGATAAAAGCCCGCACCGGTGGGAGTGGATAGCCCTGGAATTTGAAGTGTTTTTTGCGGTGCCGGGTAGGCTGTAGCCGATGAGTTTTGCGATTCAAAGCCGGCCGCAGCCGCAATCATCCAGACCAGATGCTGGTGGTTTTGCAGGTCTGGCGAATCGTGGAAATCAGCAACAGTTCCAGCACCGGCCAATTGTACCCGGCCATAAAAACCGAGGCGATTATCGAGCGTGAGAGGATTGCCAAACTTGGCGCGCGAACCGTTGTTGATTTGCAGATTGTAGCTGATGTGGTTGTGGTTCAGCAGCCCCATAGCATCTACGCCGAGAGAACTGATGGCGTCAAACGGCTCGGCAATGATGGGGTACTCCGGCAGCTCTGTGCCGGAGGCGATGTACTCATAGCGAGTGAAGGGCACCAGCATGGCACCTGCGCGCAGCTTTAGCCAGCGGGCGAAACGCCAACCCAGCCAGGTGTCTTGAATTTGGAAATTGCCGGCGTTGCTGCTGAAGCCCGCAAAATCGCCGGCGAACGAATAAATAACGGAATGCTGGAGATACCCGGATAAAATCAGCCGCGCCCGGCGCAGCCCAAAACCACTCGCGTCGCCGGCGGAAGGGGTTCCGGCTGGTGTGCCATCCAAATGCAGGTTTTGATAGCCGGTGGCCTCGTCTGCGGAAAAGGTGTATCGCACCTGCAGAACCGCGTTGATGTTGAGTTGAAAAGTGCGATCGGACGATTGAATAAAAAAGCCCTCAGCGTGATATCCGGCGGTTATGGGCGGTGGGTGGCGCAGCGTTGCGGTAATGGCGGCTTCCGCTATTGAACGGATACGATCGGCTTGCCGGGCGTCGAATTGGCGGTTGCTCTGTGCCTGCTGCAATGCGACGACATCATGCTGCAGGGTGTTAATCTCAAGTTGTAGTTGAGCCAGCGTGGGTTGTGGTTTCGCGGCGGAAGTCAGGGCTGGCATTACAAGGGCCGCCAACATGCAACGCACTACCCAGAGCCACGGCCGGCGAGCGCCGGAGGCATCAGCATGTTGGCTGATGGTGCGGTGCGTCTGCATTTGCGGCAAAGTTATGACGCCAAGGGGCATTCGCATGGCATGAATGTAACCGGCAGGGGCTGGGTTGTCTTGTTTACGTTTCTGAAAGCGCGCGGCCTGCGATGATCTTTCAAAATAAATAACGAATGTTTTTGGCCTTTAACACCTGTCGTCGAAGGTAAGCGAGACCGATGGGCCTCGCAGCATGTAAACAGAGGATGGGTATACAGGCCACGGCGTCAGCCTGCGGCATCGTCGTCAACATCGGGTCCAAACGCGGCGAGGAGGGCTTCGATTTGGGGCTTGAGCGATGGCACGTCGCGAATACACGTATTGTATACCTCATTAAAATCAATATCAAAATAGTCGTGGACCATTGCATGGCGCATTCCGCTGATGAGTTTCCAGGGCACTTGGGGATGTTGCGCCTTGAGCGCAGCGGATAATCGCCACGCGGCTTCGCCAATGATTTGAATGTTGCGAACAAGGTGGGATCGGACGAATTTGTCTGCGTCGAATTGTTTCCGCGTGGGCGGGGTGGTCGCGATAACCTCCACAATGGCATCGAGCATGTCCTGAACCAACAACCGCTCGGGCCTCATAGCGGGATCGCCTCTTTCATGACATGATGGCGAAATCGCTGGCGCATAGCGCCTTCGCTGATGATATCAACTTTTACATTTAGAAGTTCCTGCAAGTCCATGAGCAGTCCGCCGTGATCAAACAGCGAACGGTCTGGGTCGAAACGGACGATGAGATCGAGATCTGAGGCTTCGGTGGAATCGCCTCGCGCCACGGAGCCAAATATACGAACATCATGGGCGCCATAGCGATGCGCTATCTCTAAAATCGCTCGACGATGACGCTGAAGTGTCTGCCGCGTAACCATGGCAACATCATACCACAGGGGTAGGTGGTGCGCCACGGTCTTTGGGCCAGGTGCGGCAGGCCTGCGCGTGCGGTAAAGTTGTGACGCCAAGGGGCATTCGCATGGCATGAATGTAACCGGCAGGGGCCGGGTTGTCTTGGCGGCGTCAGGTTTCAGCCCCGGCCGGTGAATCGTCGTTGGCGGTTATGCCGAGTTCCTTGACTTTTTTATTGAGCGTGTTGCGGTTGATGCCCAGAAAGTCCGCGGCGCGCAGTTTAACGCCATGGCAGTGCGCCATCGCCAGCTCGATCAGGGATTTTTCAACCTGTCGTACCACCAGGTCGTAGATTTGCCCCTCCCGGCTGGCGTATTCGGCAAGCGACTGCGTCGCGAGGCGCAGGGTAAGGCCATCAAGATCTTCGTTGGCGGCGGCATTTTTGCCCTGTTGGGCAAAGGCACGTATGGCTGTGGGGAGCAGTTCCTCGGTGAGTGTGTCTCCGCGGCAAAGCACTACGGCTCGCTCAATGGCGTTTTCTAATTCGCGCACATTGCCGGGCCAGGGATATCGGACAAGCACATTGAGCATGTCGCGGCTGATTTTGTTGAGATTCTTGCCGTTTTCGGCGTTAAACTTGTCGCGAAAAAAATCAATGAGCCTGGGGATGTCTTCCCTGCGACTGCGCAAGGCCGGCAGGTTAATGGTGACCACGTTAAGGCGGTAGAACAAGTCTTCGCGGAAGCGGCCTTTGGCCACCTCGTCCTGCAGGTTAAGATTGGTCGCCGCAATGATGCGCACATCCACCCGCACGGTTTGATTGTCGCCGACGCGTTCAAACTCGCGCTCCTGCAGCACGCGCAGGAGCTTCACCTGCAGGCTGGTGTCTATGGTGCCGATTTCGTCGAGAAACAGCGTGCCGGCATTGGCCGCTTCAAACCGGCCCATTTTGTCGCGTATGGCCCCCGTAAAGCTTCCCTTAACATGGCCGAAAAGCTCGGACTCCAGCAGGGTGCCGCTAAGTGCACCGCAGTTGACGCGAATAAAGGGCTTGTCAGCGCGGTTGGAATTAAAATGAATTGCCTTGGCGATGAGTTCCTTGCCGGTGCCGGTTTCGCCCAGCAGCAGAACCGTGGCGCGGCTGGTGGCGACCTGGGCGACAGTGTCGAAAACTTCGAGCATCGCCGGTGCCGAGCCGATGATATTGTCGAACTTGTATTTGCTTTCCAATGTGCTGCGGAGTTGGCGACGTTCTTCCAGCCACTCTTCGCGCTCCTGCGCGACGATGCGGTTAATCTTGAGTGCCTGAGCGATGAAGGCGGCGATGATTTCCAGCAGCCGCTGATCGCTTTGCAGGGTGGCGATGTCCACAAAGTGTTTATCCACCGATAAGGCGCCGACAACGCGTCCGTCAACCATTATGGGCACGCATATAAAGCTGATCACCTCATTGGCGCCGGGCGAGCGGGCTTTGGTGCGGTTTAAAAACCGGTCATCTTTGCTGATGTCGGCAACCACACGGGGCGTGCCGGTGGCAACTACCTGCCCGGTGATGCCTTCACCTACTTCATAACGTCCGCGCTGCATCTCCTCGGGGGTCAGGCCAATGGCCGCTTCAATTTGTAATTTGGCCGAGGCGTCATCCATAAGAACCATTGAGCCACGCTGCATATGGAGCTTTTCGCCCAGCACGCGCATGGTCTGGTCAAATACCGCATGCAAATCCAGTCCGGAGGACAGCACGCGGCTGATTTCGGTCAAAACCAAAAGCTCCAGTTCAGCTCGGTCCAGCATTTATGCTTCTCCGCGGTTGCCGGTACGCCCAGTTCGTTCGGGAACAGATGGCGGGCCATTTCGCCTTGGGCCGCTGGCCATTCCTGTTGCCGGTATCGGTGCCATCTCGTTTCATGGTACCCATGCTGTTTAATATAGCAAAGATCGTGCAACTTGCTTGTAATTCGTGCATATTTTTGATTATTTTAGTGGATTATTGGTGGTTATACAGGACTACAGTATATTTATAAGATATTGTTTTATAATAGTTTACATAAAATAATTGATTCGATAGACCGCGCGGTGTTGGGCACGTCAAAAATGTCGCAGTGGTTTTGGTGCCTTAGGTCTTGATCGCAACAATTGTGCTTAATAAATAGGCATACTATGCGGTTATTGCGGGTGGTTTATCGCTTTTTGGGCACGATTTTATAATGGATTGATGGCGGTTTTGGTGTGGAGTTTAACATAGTTTAGGGTAGAGCATTTGCCGGGCGATACCACGAGGGAAATGTTATGCCTTGCTTTCGGTGGCGTGCGGGGGGGTGGATTCCATTGCGGCCTTGGAGGTTGTGTTTGGCCGCTGAAAATGACCCCAAATAAGAAAATAAATGATGATAGCGACCACCATAGCCGCGCAAATTTGGACGGCCCAATCGAGTAGATCATGAGGGGCGGCAAGGTATCGGATGCTCAGGTAAAGCGTCATCAGCGCGCAGAGGGCGGCTCCGGTAAGGCTTACTACCTGACAGATTACGTCACGTTGGGAGGGCATCCGTGGTTAACTCCGCAATTATTGTGATTGCACCAACTGCAGCCGCATAAGCATCAACGCTGTGTCAAGCTGCGTATCGAATGCTTCCTGCTGCTTGAGCGGATGAGCCGGCAACACTTTTGTTATCGGCGATTTATCGCCTTTGGCCGGAATAATATCGTCATTTTGCCAAGCCATCTGCAACGCGATGAGTTGCTTAGGCGAAAACGGTACATTTACATCGGGCTGCACGCCCCATACATGGGCATGATCCTGCCGCTGAATACATTCGCCGTTGGGAAGATAGTAATAATTCATGGTGAGCTTGAGCAGTGCGTTGGCATTCTGCCCGATCGGAATAACATTTTGAACACTGCCTTTGCCGTAGCTGCGGTGGCCGACAATAAGCCCTCGATGCAGGTCGCGCATGGCACCGGAGAAAATCTCAGAGGCGCTGGCGCTATCCTGATTAATAAGGACGATTAATGGAACATTCAGCGGCACCAGAGGGTCGCCCCGCGCGGCCCAGGAATGAGGCGTGGTGGACCTGCCTCGAATGGACAAAATCGTGCCTTGGTTTACAAACATGTTGACCATTTTAAGCGCGGTTTCCAAATAGCCACCGGGGTTGAATCGCAGGTCAATGATCAGCCCGCGTACGTGCCGCCGCAGTAGGTGATGCAGCACGTGCTGCAACTGTTGGGCGGTGTCTTGCTGAAATTGCGTGACGCGGATGTAACCAATTCGGTTGGTTGGATCAATCATATACTGCCACTGGTCGCTGGCAGGGTTGCGCTTACAACCTTTGATGGAATGAACCTCAATATTCACTCGCTTGAGGCGGAACTGAATAAGCCCCTTGTGGCCCAGCCGCTGTATCCCCAGCGTCACATAAGTGTTGGGTTGCCCCATGATCTGTCGGATGGCCTGATTGATGCTCATACCTGCGGTGCTGCGTCCATTGACGGTGGCGATGATGTCCCCAGCCTCAATGCCCGCGCGAAAAGCCGGGGTTCCCACAAGCGGGCTGATGACCTTGAGCATGCCATTATCGGTGGTAATTTCGATGCCAACGCCGCCAAAAGTACCGCTCATCTCCTTTTTGAAATCGGCCACCTCGCTGGGCCAGAACACCATCGAAAAGGGATCGAGTGTTCCAAAGGCGCCGTCCGTAAACTCTTTAATAAGCACGGCTTTTGGAAGATGGACCGTCTGCTTGTCATCCTGACGGATAGTCTCCCAAGTGTTGATCATATCCTGGGAGTTCATCTGTTTGGCGGATTTGACCGTCTCGGCAATTTGCCGCAAGTCGGTCGAAAATGCCGTGCGGTCCTCTGCCTTGGCTAAGCCTGGAAACGGGTGAGCCAGTTCCGGCGTTTTGGGGAACAATTCCAGGGCGTTAATGCCTCCAAGAATCAGTCGTTGATAGTCAACAGGTTTGACCCAGCGATGCTCGGCTTCTTCCATGGCTTCGAGAAGCATGTCCTCATCTATGCCTTTGACGGCGGTCTGCCAGTGTGAAAAAGTGGGTGGCGGCACTTTGACCGTGGCCTTTGGCGCCTTGGCTGGTGAAGTTGCGGCCGCAGCGGCCTGCCGCTGTTTGAGAAGCTTTTCCTGCATCTGGTAAAACTGCTTGGGTGTGTAAATGGCCAGCAGTGTGGTGCGGCGAATCACCCGTTGCAGGTCGCTGTTGAATCGCATTGAAATTTTATACAGTGAGTTCAAAGCGCTATAGAGTTGCAGCGATTCGAGCCAATGGCCATTTTGATCATCGGATTTTGCACGGGCCGAAACTTGATTGGTCAGCTTAACAACCCACGGCAGGTGGCGAAATTTTGCCCGGTCGGGTGCTACGGCATAAGCGGCAAGGGTATAGCCCATGGCGGTAATGAGTTTATTTTTGGCAATGGCCTGGTGGGCAAGCCTCGTCTCTTTAAGGTACTCCTCTGTGCTTTGCGCGGCAGCCGTTTGCATGGCTGCAACATAGTTCTGTCGCCATAGATTCAGCGTATTGTCTTTGGGCTGACTGGTCAGCGCTGGCAGAGCCGCGAGGGCATTTATATTCTGCTGCCGCACCAGAAGGCTGATTTTTTCAGCATACGAATCGGGATCGCTGATGGCTTGGGCCGCGCTGGAGGCCGCGGGGGCGGCCGAGGCGCAATTGGCGTTGGTCAGGCAAGCAAAGCCGCCGAAGCACGCTGCTAAAATGCTTACGCGAAAGATAGCCCGTCGAGCGTATTGGTGCATGTGAACCCTTTTAGAAGAAACCCAGGCGAAAGCGACTTACCGCCGATAGTGCATGCCCGGCCAACGGCTCTTTAGGCAGGTCAGTCCGGTCCGCAGCGGCAGCAGGGCGTCCGCGACAAAACAGTCAAGTACTATACGCGAAACAAGCCGATTTGGGCCAGTGGTCGGCGTAAGCCAATGATGCCATCTTGCCCGAGAAGGTATTGCGGATGCCTTTTAAGCATTATCAGGGGCTGCGCGGCGATGATGGCTTCGCACCACCAACTTTATGGGCACCTCAGTAAGGGATGTTCGCTGCCGGAGTTGGCGTACAAAATAGCGACGGTACTCTTCGGTGATAAGCTGCGGATTGTTAACAAAAAGCACAATTTCGGGCGGGCATGTGCTGGTTTGGGTGGCGTAATATACCTTCACCACCTGCGAGGTTGGGCTGCTGGGGCCGCGCTGCCTGAGGATGTCTTCCACAGCTTGATTTAGCTGCCCGGTTGAAAGTCTGATGCCCGCCTGCGCGTGGAGTGTAAAGGCAAGTTGGACGGTTTGATCCAGGTTGTCATTGTCCTTGGCGCTTAGGCATACGACCGGGGCATATTCTGCTTGGGGCAGTAGCTTTCCAATATAAGAGGCAAATTCTTCCGGCGATGCCCGGCCCTGCACGAGGTCCCATTTATTGAAGCCCAATATCAGAGGCTTGTGCTCCTGCGTGATGTAAGCGGTAAGCTTTTTATCCACATCGCCAACGCTTACGGTAGCGTCAATCAGGAGCAACACGATATCGGCGCGGCGAATCGAACGCTGGGCTCTATGAAAGGCATAAAACTCCAGATCGCTGGCGGTCATGCGAGCCTTCTTGCGTACGCCCGCCGTATCTATGACGATCAGCGAACGACCGCCCGATTCGATCCGGACATCCACGCTGTCGCGGGTGGTGCCGGGAATTTCAGAAACAATCACCCTCGGTTGACCTGCCAGGGCGTTTACCAAACTGCTCTTTCCCGCATTTCGCTTACCGACGATGGCAAGCTTTATTTCAGGCTCGCCGATGGAGATTGCGGAGTCAGGGTCTGCCGGAAGATGCTCGACAATGGCGTCGAGCAGTTGCGAGCGCCCGCGGTTTTCGCGGCAAGAAACCATGATTGGCGCCGCAAAGCCCATGGCATAAAAGTCGGCGGCAGCCCGTTCCATTGCGCTGCTGTCGGCCTTGTTGACGATCAGCAGCACAGGGCGGTTGCTGCTGCGCACCATCAGAGCCGCCTGCTTATCGGCGGGGGTAAGTCCGGTTCGGATGTCCACAACAAATAGCAAAAGCGAAGCCGACTGCATGGCGAGTTGAATTTGCTCTTCAACCTGACGTGACAAATTGTCGCTGTCGGTAACGCCAAAACCGCCGGTATCCACCAGTTCAAATCGGCGGCCGCTGTGCTCGATCAGCGCGGCAATGCGGTCGCGTGTTACGCCGGCGGTGGGGTCTACGATGGAG
>JBMFVX010000038.1:0-23941 GCA_049965775.1 Phycisphaerae bacterium | reverse complement strand
CATGACTTCCACGGCGACTGGAACTATACGATCACGCCACGTCAACCGTAGCGGTTATTTGTTTACGCGCCCTTAAGCGCTTTAAGGGGTTTGCCATAATAGGCGGCAATGGGCTGGTCCATAAGTACGGCATCGAGGCGGCCATCGGCAAGGTCTTCATAGGCGTTGATTTGCCCATCGTAGGACCGTACCTGAATGCCGCCGGCCTTGTGCAAAATGCGTTCGGCGAGAGAATCTTTGAGTGTGCCGACGACTTTACCCTCAAGGTCAGCCAAGCCATGAATGGTGGTATTGGTTTTACGAACGCTAAGCTGCTCGGCGCAGGCATAATAAGGAATGCTGAAGCGAACGACCTTGGCGCGGTCGGGGGTAATTTCAATGCCGTTCATGGCCATGTCGTAATCGCCGCGTTGCAACGCGGGTATGAGGCCATCCCATTCATTTTGCACAAAGACTTGGTGCCGATGCAGCAGTTTGCCCAAGGCCTTGGCAATGTCTACCTCAAAGCCGATAACGCGCTGGGGATGCTGCGGGTCTTGAAACACATACGGCGCGCCGCCCTCTGAATCGCCGCCCCAGCTAAGCGTACGCGGGCCATGGGCCAGAGCGGCGGCGGGCCGGGCGCAGCATGCCAAAAGCAGCAGAGCCAGAAGCAAAAGCCTGTGATTCATACGACTCCCCTGAAATGTTCGAGAAATTTTTCGATGTGGGCATTTCCGCGATGCGAAAAGAACTCTGCGGTGGGCATAAGCGCGGCGATTTTGCCGGCATCAAGCAACATCACGCGGTCGGCTGCTTCGCGGGCGAAGCGCATTTCGTGCGTGACGATAAGTTGGGTGACGCCCTCGTCATGCAGGCGGCGCATGGTAAGCAGCACCTCGCGCACCAGCGTGGGGTCTAAGGCGGAGGTTGGCTCGTCATAAAGCATGACCGACGGGTTGGTGGCCAGCGCCCGGGCAATAGCCGCCCGCTGCTGCTGACCGCCGCTGAGTTGATGGGGCCGATATCCGACGCGGTCGCCAAGGCCCACGCGAGCCAACTGTTCATAGGCAACCTGTTCGGCCTGCCGCGGGGGCATTTTTTTTACGACCCGCAGGGCCAGCGTAACGTTTTGCAGCACCGTCAGGTGGCCAAAAAGATTAAAACCCTGAAACACCATGCCCGTGCGCTGCCGCAAGGGATGCACCGCTCGCTCAAAGGCGCGATGTCCGTTGATGGCAGCCCGCGATACGTTGGCGTCGCCCACATTCACGCTGCCGGCATCAAACATTTCAAGCCCGTTGAGGCAGCGCAAAAGCGTGGATTTCCCGCAACCCGACGGGCCGACGATGGCCAGCAATTCACGGGGCTGAACCTCAAATGTTACGTCATTCACGGCCAAAACATGACCAAAACGTTTGGACAGGTTGCGGGCGGCAATTGCAGTCATACATGAATGCTCCATACGGCGTTAACCGAGGCTATTCTCAGCGCGGCTGCCATTTTTTACCCCCCTGGCCCGGCTCGGTGAGCCATGTTGGACCATGTTGGGCCATGGGCATCGCGGCTGGTGGCCGGAGAGGCTCCCGGGCTGGGGCAACGCGCTTAGCGCACGCGCACAGCGGTGGCCTGCAGGCGCAGGGTTGTTTCAAGCACATGCCATAGCATGGCTTCATCATGCAGCTTATTTTCGCCGCACTGCATACTGGCGACCATATCGGCCGGCCAGTGGCGGCTTGGGTCTGGCACATCAACGCGCGTGGGGCCGACAGTATCGTTTATGAGCAGCAAGTGCCCATGGCGATCGGCCGGGTCGAGCGTTGCAAGATTGATCGTACGGCGAATTTCGATGGTGCCGCGCGTCCCAACAATGGTGCCGCGAACATCGCCCCAGATCGGACTTTTTTCAGGTGTAAACCAGTCCACCCTGAAGTAGCCGGTCACACCATTGGCCGCGGTAAGGACCGCGTCGCCAAAGTCATCGAAGGCGGCGTGCGGTGCAGCGCCAAACCTGCCAATTCGGGCGGCACAATTGCTGATGCGCTGGCCGGTCATCCAGCAGAACCAATCCACCTGATGCGAGCCAAGGTCGTTGAGTATGCCGCCGTAGCGATGGTCCCACATCCAGGCGGGCCGATCCTGCCAGCGCAGCCGGTGCGGCCCCTGACCTAAAAGATGCACCAGGTCTCCGACAGCGCCCTGTCGCACAAGCTGCCGGGCCTTTTCATCCAGAGGGTTTTCGAGCCGTTCACTAAAAAATACAAACAGCCGTTTGCCGCTGGCCTGCTGCGCCTGGCGCATGAGTTCAAGGTCCTGCGGCGTGTTAACAGCGGGCTTATCCAAAAATACGTGCTTGCCGCTGCTGAAGGCCTGCGCAGCCAGCAGGCCGCGATCGGCATTAATAGCGGCCGAGACAATCAAGTCAATCTCCGGGTCGTCGAGCAACTCGGTCGCGGAAGCCCGACGCATCACGCCCGGAAACGTCTGGCTAAATGCGCCGGCCAGGTCGTCTTCCGCCGCGTAAAAGCCGACACACGAAACCTCCGGTAACTCCAGCAGGGGTCGTACCATCAGATAAACGTGCCCATGATTTAAGCCAATGACGCCAAATTTCATGCACAGCCTCCGGCCAAGCCAAAAGCGGCGAAGCACATAGCCGCAACTGTTAAGCGACGGTTCGCCTTTCGCAAACGCGCCCGGTATGTTAACCTAAAATAGCCGAAGCGCTAGTAGCTCAATTGGATAGAGCGTTGGCCTCCGAAGCCAAAGGTTGTGGGTTCGACTCCCGCCTGGCGCATGTTTTTTGGCGTTTTATGTTAATAAAGGACATGCCTTGACGGCATGAAGCATGCTAACGATGAACACAACCTCCAGCGCTGCCGAACTTGTTGACCTCACCATTATTGGCGGCGGCCCGGTGGGCCTGTATGCGGCCTATTACGCGGGCCTGCGGCAAATGAAAACGCAAATCATAGATTCGCTTGATCAACTCGGCGGACAGCTTGCGACGCTGTATCCGGAAAAATACATTTATGATGTTGCGGGCTTTCCAAGAGTCATTGCTCGCGACCTGGTCAACAGCCTTGTCGAGCAGGGAATGCAGCATGGCTGCAAAGTACACCTGAACGAAACCGTCCAGACCCTCACGCGAGACGAAGCCCGCAACTGCTTTATACTCAAGAGCGACAAGGGCGAACACCTCACTCGAACCGTCATCATTTGTGCGGGGGCAGGAGCTTTTCAGCCGCGAAAGGTCGGCGTCGCCGCCACCGTGCCGCATGAAGGCAAAGGTGTTTACTATGCCGTCGGCAGCAAGTCGGTATTTGCAGGCAAGAAGTTGCTGATCATCGGCGGAGGCGATTCGGCACTGGACTGGGCCATGAACCTCAAAGACACGGCTGCGGAAATTACGGTAATTCATCGCCGCAACCAGTTCCGCGCCCATGAAGATTCGGTGGCGCGTGTACTGGCATCGGGCACGCGTATTTTGACATTCTGCGAATTAAAAGACGTGCAAACAGCCGATAATAAGATTTGTGGCGTTCTTATTCATAACAGCCAGAAAAAAGAAGACTTTTCGCTGGCGGTGGACGCCATTCTGGTTCAGGTGGGCTTTATCAGTTCGCTTGGGGCTATAAAAAATTGGCCCATCAAGATTGAAGGAAACTCGATTATGGTAGACACCCACATGCAAACAAATTTGCCCGGGGTGTTTGCCGCCGGGGATGTGGCCGGTTTTGACGGCAAACTCAAGCTTATTTCGACGGGCTTTGGCGAGGCCGCGACGGCGGTAAACTTCGCCAAAACGTTTATAGACCCGCACGCCCGGGCATTTCCGGGGCACAGCAGCGAAATGGGCCCGCAAGCCCTTACCACCATTAATACGGAAAAAGATGCAACTGTCTTGTCGCATGCGGGTTAAAGAGTGTATACTCTCGTGTGAAAGAGCCACGACCGTATGCGGGCCGGCTGCTGGCAGACTGGAGCAAAGCCAAAGAGATGAGTTTTTTGGCGCTTAGACCGGGGGCTTGATTGGCAAACAAGCCGGATGAAATAGTTAAATGGGTCGGCAGGATGCCGCAGGTGGGCTTGACAGGTGTTGTGCAATATCCGTTGCCGCCGGCAGGCCATTGGTGATTATTTAGGGGTGGTATTGAAACTCTCTGGCGTGACAACCTTTAAGATGCTGGGCGTAACCGCCTTGGCCATCTCGATGGTTTCAACTTGGCCGGGTTGCAAAGGTACCGGTGCAGACCCAGGCTCGGCCAGCAGCGCTCGCCATGCACCTTCTGCCATTACCGCAGCTCATGTTGGTAGCGTCTCGGCAGCACAAATGTTGGCAGATCCGCTTACCAGCCCCGTCTGGCAAACCGCAGCCTGGCAAACGCTCGGACCGGCACCAGGCCACGCCGTCACCCCCAACCTCACACGCGTGGCGACCGCATGGGGCAACAACGACCTCTACGCCGCTTTTGTATGTGTGGGTTCGAGCGGATCAGACAAGCCGCAACTTGCCGCGGAGCTTTGGCGGCATGAAAGTGTAGAGTTCTGGCTCGACACCTCCCGCAAGCAAAACGGCACTGATTTTTTAGAAATTGTCGCGGCACCCAACGGCCAATGGTATGAGGCGCAGCATCGCTCGGCCGATGCACCCCAGCCGCGTTCAGATGGGCAACTTAACCTGTCGCACCCGTTCAGCATTATTTCGATGAAAACGGCCGGGTTGGCCGTTTACACGGGTCGCGGCACTTACAAGGGCCAGCAGGCATGGACGGTGGTGGTACGGGTTCCGCTGGCACAGCTGCCTCAGCGGCTGCGAACCGTACCGGCACAAGGCGAGCGCTTCAAGGCCAATTTTATTCGTTACGACTGGCGTGTGGGTGACGATGGCCACCGCAAGTTGGTGCAGTCAAACCTGTTTCCGGTGCCTACGGCCGCACAGGCATTTGCCCCGTACCTTATGGGCGAACTGGTCATAGGCCCAAACCTTCCCTATGCCGACGTCACACTCGACAGCTACCCCAGCGGCAACAATCCATAAGTGAACTAAACCCGTCAAGTCCTGATATTCATTGGCGCTCCTCAAGGGTCGTTTTTGAGGAGGTCAGGATGCGTAAACGTAAATTAAAGCGGTACAGTAAGTGCTTCAAGATGCAGGGTATTTCGGCCTTGGCAGCCGGAGACACCAATGAGAATACTTCATATTATATAGAAGGCCGCCCCCCTGCCTACTCCGAACCCGCGCTGGACTTATACCGTATAACAAAGTAATATTTCTCGTGGCGACAGGTCAGTCATGAGTAGAGGTTTTGCAATATGGCAGGCAGGCATAAGCGCATGAAAGCCCCCAAAGATCAGGTCATGGCCTTTAAGGTAGACGCCCAACTTGCGTCGCTACTGGCATCCGTTAAAAACAAAAGCGAACTTATTCGCGATGCCGTTTACGCGTACCTTGGGCATCTTTGTCCTCTTTGCGAGGGCAAGGGCACCATCCCCGCCAACCGCAGTCACGAAATCGAGTTACTTCTCAAGCAATTGGAGTTTGCCGCTTGTTCTGGCTGCCATACACCCCTTCCGGTTATGCCGCGGCTGCGAACACTGGTGAATAAACTGCCCGGGGCAGACCGCATTCGCCTGCAGGAGTTCCAAAAAACCGGCGAATTGCTGTGTTCCGACTGTTTTGAAGCGGCCGATAAATGCGATACCTGCGGCGTGCACGTTCCACACGGGCGACTGCCGGCGCACCAGAAGCAGCATGGGCCAGGCGTCGCGCGTTTGCGGCCAGTTGCCTTGCATGAAGCATAAGCCAGTCGGCTAAAGCCAAAACAACCACCTGGTTTCAATAAGGCAGCATTCTGATGTTTACACACCTCCTGGCCATCAATCTCTGGAACCCCAATGGCGCCACCATGGGCATTGCCGCCATTTTGCTTACAGCCATGCTGCTGGGTATGGTGCACGGCATAACGCCGGATGAGCACACCTGGCCTATCACGTTCAGCTATGCCGTTGGGAGCTATAGCTGGAAAGGTGGCATGCGGGCTGGCCTCCTGTTTTCGCTGGCGTTTACCGTTCAGCGGGCCATTGCCTCGGAAATTGCCTTTTTTGCCATGAACGATGTGGTCAAGCGCTACTTTTTGGACGTGATTAAAGGTGATGCCTACAATTTCATCATATATATCGTCGTTGGCGCGGTGATGGCCGCTTCGGGCTTTTATATTTTGACGCGTGGAAAGATTCCGCATCTCTTTCATATGCATAAAGTACGTGCAGAGGGCGAGGTAAACCCACAGGTCATGCCGCGCTATATGCCACTCGTGCATGGCTTTATCGCCGGCTGGGGCACGGGCGCGTTTGCCCTGCTGGTCTATCTCTACCTCGCTCCGCATATGGGCAGCCCGTGGATCGCCTTTTTACCCGGCCTGTTTTTCGGCGTGGGCACCATGATCATGCAGATACTTCTGGGCGGCTTGTTTGGCCAGTGGATGGCCCGCCGCAACATGCACAACGATGCCCGTCGGCTTTTGGCAAAGCTGATGTCCGGCCGCACGCTAACCTGGGCCGGCAGCGCATTCGTTATTGTTGGCGTTTTAGGCCTGATTTTTCCAAAAATCGGCGATCTGCAAATAGATACGGGCCTTAAAGTTCATAATCTGGCCCACCTGGGTCTGGGCTTTTTTCTGGCGGTTATCGTGCTGTTTGCGGTCGCGGGCTTCTCGCTGTGGCGATCACTTCGCGACGTATCACGCATGGAAATTGTTCCCGGCGCGCAAGACCTGCCTGATCCCGAGCCGGACGGCTGCGGCCATCATGGACACCACAGCCATCAGCATGAATCTTTGCCTTCCACCACCCCGGCAGCCGATTTAGACCCCAACGCGCTGCCTTAACCATGCTTGAAGCTGGTTAAGCACAATCGTTGGCTGCCTAAACTGCAGCGGGACAGTCTGTAAGACCCCGTAAGCCTTCAGCCTGCCATAAGGCGCGGAAAATCGGCAAGCTGACGCCGCGCTTCCAGCCGTTCACGCTTTCGCTTAACGCCGGTTTTGTTAAAACCGAGTTTGTGATGACGAGCCTTGGAACCCGAATTGCGACGATGAGGCATGAGGTTACTCCCTTAAAAGAAGTTACAACCATAGACTCATAGTAAATGTCATACCACCTTTGATCGGTCAATTCAAGAAAAATCTCCAGAATGTCCGCACCCCTTCTGCCGCACGTCGCTAAAGCTATTTGGGACGCAGCGACAATGGCCGGTGCAAAGTCGCGGGCGCAGTGCCCGGCGGCACGCCCGCCACACGCTGCCATACCCGCACGCGCCACGGCGAATAAAAATAGAACCACCATTGGTAATACCATCGAAAGCGGCACTCCTGCACCAACCGCCAGCCACTGCCCAATTGCGCTGATATCGCCCGAGTTGAAAGCGGCCCGGTCTTTATATCGCCCCACCGGTCTGCCAGCACAAGCGATTTTAATGCTCGATCCTGGCTCGCCTCGGCAATTTGCGATTCCCACAAGCCCGCAATCGAAGGCAAAAGAATAACCGGCGGCAGCGCAGCGGCGGCGACGCGGCCCGGTTGAGGAAATACGTCGAGCGCCATCACCTGCGGCGGCGGCTGATGCAGATCCGTCAGCATGGCATAGGTCTGGTCACCAAAGGCGTGGATGGGGCGTGTGCAAACCAGCCGCATCCCACCGGGAGCTTTGGGGTTGAAAACTTTAAGAGCCGTCGGATAAATGAAATTCCACGGCTCCTGCCGACACAACAGATGACTCGTCAGCGAAAAGGCCAGCATCACCAGCACAAACAATGACGCCAGCGACGCCCTGAGCCACCACCCCGGCAATCGCATCAGCGCGGCAACCAGCCACAGCACCCACGCCATCACCAGAGGCCCCAGGTAACGCTGCTGCCACATGACAAAATGCGGATAAAGCGACCACGGGCTGCTTCTGGGCAGCGACCCCAAACCAAAAAACACCAGCGGCAACCCCAGCCATATCGCAACGTGCCACCAGCGACCAGGCCTTTCGTCCGCTGCTGTTTCCGGTTTGCTCGCCTCCACCGGCAAGAACCAACGCCGCCAGGGCACAAGCCCCAAAATAAGCACTGCAAATAATACTACGGCCAATGCCAACTCCAAATGCGCCAGCCAAGGTATGCTCCGCGTCGCCAAATGCTCATTAAAACCCGGCGAAAGGCCGAACCAGTTAAGCATCCGCGGTGTGGGCGGATACACTGGCCACAAAAATCCCAGCAAGTGAACCGTAGGCAAACCCGCGAATGTATGCCAATCCATCCGGTTGTAAAGCCCTACCCAACCGACCGGCCCGGCGCTATCATGGCCCACCGTGACCTTGGCAAAATTACTGAAGCGATAATACCAGCCCGCGGTAAGCCCCCCCATCAGGCATACCGTCGCCAGCCATAAGGGAACATCAGGCCGCCGCCATTTTTCCCTGGGTCGCAGCAACAGGGCCGCAAGCTGCGCCGGAATAATCATCCAGCTTAAAAAATCAATGGCGATCATCAACAGCGCGCTAATCAGAAACAGCCAACCCCACGGCCACGCCCGGCGTGTGCGCAACCACTGAAAAAACAGAGCCATGTTCAGCGCAATGGTAAAATAGCATGCGGAATACATTTTCAGGTCGCGGCTGTAATACACTAAAAATGGATTCACCGCCGCCAGCAACATCACCAGAAGCGCCCCGCGCCGGTCAAACCACTGCCGTCCCAGCCAATAAGCCACCGGTACCAACAGCGTACCCAGGATTGCCGGCAAAACCCGCAATGCCGTCACCGACATCGCCAACCATTTGGGAAATCCTAAGAGACTTTCCAGCATGTGCCGCCAACCTAAAAGCAGCATATACCACCCCGGCGGAAAGCCCTGCCGATCCAAGGACTTGATCAATGCGTGCATGGAACCACTGACGCGCATGGCAGTGGCGCTTTCATCACACCAGATGGACTGATGCCCCAGCCGCCAAAAACGCAGGAACCCTCCTGCTAGCAAAATAAGGCCAAAGCAAAGCCACCAAAACATTGGGGTTTCACGAGGTGAGGAGCTGACCCCGACGCCAACATGTTCGTTCTTCTGTGCCGATAGCGAGCTTTGCGATTCACCCATGCAAAGCACAACGCCCAACTTGCCAAAATGTTGTGCTTAATTGGGAGCAAAATCCATCTGCTGGTAGCGTCTGAAATGACCACACGTACTGTAACAGATGGCAATCGCCGAAAAGTTCAGGCCGATTCACGATTGATAACCGGGTAGTTCTCGCGCTCGCCCAGACCCGTCACCGGATAGTCCTTACGAAGCGGGTGCGCCTTAAAGCCATCCCAGGTGAGAATGCGGCGCAAATCAGGATGGCCGACAAATTGAATGCCGAACATGTCATAAACTTCGCGCTCAAGCCATTCGGCGCCGGCATATAAAGGCACCAGCGATGGAAGTTGCATATCGGGGTTGTCAAAAAATACGCGAAGCGTAAGCCGCGGACTTTCAGCCTTGACACTGTTAAATATGTATACCATGCCGAATCGCGGCAGCTTCCAGCCAGGATAATTCAGGTAATCCACGCAGGTTACATCCGCGAGCATGTCGTATTGCAAGGCCGCATCATTTTTAATAAAGCGGACAACATCCAATAGCTTATCGTCCGGAACAATTACCTGAAGTTGCCCACGAAACTCCGCCCCCTGAAATTTCGTTTCTGGGAACTTGGCCTTAAGCGGCCCAATCGCCGGATGATCCATCGCCATGGCTGCCTCACCAAAGTAACACCAGCAATCACACGGTAACAAGCCCTGCGACCGCCTTTTACGCACGGCGAATTATATGGCTTTGCTGCAGGCAATTCCACCTGTGACAAACAGGTCTGCCAATCCATCAAAATTAAGCGCAACTTCCATGAATAGCCTGCCAACAACACCACCGACCTTCTATTTATACCGTTCGCGGTCATAATTAATGCAGTTACCGTGCTGCCGCAGCGTAAAGCGGGTGCCCCGGCCTGCGCTGCGGCTGGCCGGGGCGAACCAAGGCGCTGCGCTTTTGTGGGGCGCGTGCGCTGCAGTGCCGCGGGGGTTAGCTTTGTCCAGCACGGATGAGGGTGAGGATAGCTTGGCCGCCGGTTTGGCTCGAGGTGGGTTTGTACTGGGGAAAGATGATGTGCACTCTTGCGGCGGCTTTGGAGAAGCCGGCGGAGAGGAGGAAGGCCTTGATGGCGGCCAGCCGGGCCTGGGCAAGTTTGATAGCCGCCCCGCGGGTACGGCGCGAGGCTTGGCGGGCTGCACCGGGTTCTAGCATGTCGGCGAGGTAGCGAATGGCGTTCTGGTTGTCGGCCAGCCGCTTATCGAGCGATTGCAGTTGGCCCGTTGCCTCCGCGATAGAAGACTCACTGAGACGGATGGCAAGCTGGCCGCTGATTTCGCCAATGAGCCGGGCGCGATTCTGCAGCATGGCCGTCTGGCGCCGGCGCAGCGAGCTGATGAGCTGGCGACATTCAAGAGGAGTAGGATTGGCACGCACCGCCATTACATCGAGATCGCCCAGGCTTAGCTGCTGCCGCACAACAACCTGCTGCGAATCGTGGGCATCGAGGTGCTTTGCCAGCTTGCCGAGGAGTTGGTAATCGGCCGAGGAGAGATTGGCAGAGCCGGGCGCAAAGCTCAGCATGACGGGCGGCGCATTAACCGGCTTGGCTTTGCCCATGCCAAATAGACCTGCCACCCCCCCCGCCAATTTGAATGGCGAACTGGCAAAGCCGACGGCGATAGCCTGCGCGACTGCGCCGATGGCGCTGCCTTCAACATCACCCATAGAGATTTGACCGTTATGAATGGGGACGCTTATGGGCAGCGTGATGGAGCCATCAGGCGCTTCAATGGCGGCGAGTACGACGTTGAGCGGAGCGGGCAGATTAAATATTTGAGCGAGCAAACCTTTGGACGGCTCGGCTAATTTGAGATCGGTAAAGACAAGCTTGTTGTGGGTTTGGATATCGCTGCTCTTTTCAAAGCGAATATCGGTTGTGCCATCAAAAACACCGCCGGCAAGGGTAACGCCGTATTGTTTGGCGAGGGCATAAAAGGCCCGCAGCTCAACACCGTTGAGCGATTCTTTTACCCAGCCATGCAGGCTGGGATACAGCCATATTTGCCCGTTAACGGCCAACTGCGAGAAAAGCGTACGGCTCTGCACGGCCGGTGCAGCGGATAGCGCGGCAGCCTGACCGGTTGCCGGCGCAGCAGTGGTTGCGGGGGCAGGAGTGTGCGGCTTTGCGGCCGGCATGGAAGCTGGCGACGCTTGGCCTTTGACCGCAGCAGCGGGCAAGCCTGGATGGACACGGCCTTGCGATGCAACAGCCTTGGGCGGTTGAGATACCGCCGCGACTTGAGCGGATGGCATGGGAACTTTACCGGCGTAAGCGAGCATATTGAACCGTACGGGCAGCGGCTTGAACATTGGCTCGGTGCCGAGGCCCATGAGTTGCAGTTCAAGACCGCGCAGCGGAATGGTCAGCGGCGGCTGGCAGGTGGTATCCACAAAGTCGAAATGCAGACCGCTGACAACTGTGCGGGCGATCATAATATCGGGCAATGCAGCGGCTGCTGTCGCGGATGATTTTTGCTGCGTGCGGACGGCGACGGCCGGCTCTGCTGCGGCGGCGGTATTGGCAGGCGCATGCATCCCCCCCACCGGCTTGGGCGCAGCCATAGCGGCGGCGGGCGCGGGCGCTTTGAACGGCAGCACCATACCCAGAATGTGCAGGCCATGTTTACCAAGGGTAAGACGACCGGCAGGAGCGAGAATATTGACCAGAGGAACATGGATGGAGCGTCGCTGGAGATCCACAAATATTTTGTCGGCACGAACTTCGGTAAGGCCGGCATCCACCGGGCCATCAGGTTTGGCGCGAAACGCCATATTCTTGAGTGTAACGGCCGCGACAAAGGGGCGCTGGAAGTTAAACTCAATGGGCGTACGCCGATCCATCTGCAGTTGGGCGGCGGCGTGGACGCCAAACGTGCCATCAGTGAGCTTGCCGACATGCATTATTTTTGACAAGCCCGGCAGCAGTCGCGCCAGACCATTGCCTTGAATGCCAGCGACATTTATTTGGGCGGCAGCGCGCGGCAGAGATGCAAACGGCTGCACCTGGGCGCTGATGTCAATTTTTTTAGCAACATTTACAACTTCGCCGGCGAGTTGGAGGTTTATGTCGCCGAGGCGGGCGGCATTTGGCCCGAGGCAAACAATGGGGGTAGGGTTGGTGAGCAAGAAGCTATGGAGGCGCCAGGTACGAGCATTAGGCCCAGATGCATTATCAATGAGTTTGATGTCATCAGCACCGAGGCGGAGGCTCTGAACGGAGATGAGCGGATAAACCGTCGGGAGCATGGAGAATGGCTTGGCGGCAGGGCTTGGCGCCTTGTTAGCCACGGCGGTTGCCGCGGGTTTGGTTATTTGCAGGCCGGCAACCGCAAACGAGCCATTATGACCGCGAGCGACCACCAACCGCGACAACTCAACGGCCACATCGCCGACGGCCACGACGTGAGCGGGCAAGTCCAGGCGTGTGACCTGCACGGAAGCGCTGGGAATGGCGATGGCGGGCTTGGCAGCGGCAGCGCTGGTATAGAGAGCACCATTGCTTAGGGAAGCGGTTATATGGCGGCCGCCGGCGGCGGCAGGCCTGATTCGCAGATGAATATCGCCCTGGACTTTGCCATCGTGCAGGTCGGAATGAAAGCCCGGCGGAAGATATATTGCCAGCGGCCCACCAAGCAGGCCGCTGCCCTGCAGATGGAGATTAAGAATTGTATCCTGCGAACCGAGAGACACCTGGCCCGACAGGCTGATTTGGCGGGCGACTTGAGGAATAACGACGCTGGCCGCGAGCGAGGCAAGCGGCGCGGTTGGACGGCCGAGGACAAAATGCTGCAAGCTCACATCGGCGGCGACGGAAATATCCACGGGCTTGCGTACGTCGTGGTCTATCCAATGCAGGGTGGCGTTATGCAGGGCCAGATGGGCCACGTTGGTGACAAAGTTGTTGCCCGCCGTTTGCGCTGGGGGTATTTTTGGAGCAGAGGCACCGGTGGCTGCGGCAGCGGGAACCAATGCGATACCGCAACATTCTAATGCGCCGCTGCGGCGGCGTTTGAGCCGCAGCCAAGGCTGATTGATGGTGACATCGCCGACGGCAAAGCCATTGCTGCTTGAGACAATGTCGGCAGCGTTAAAGTCGGTGAGGCCGGCAAGCCGGGTTGTGCCATCGAGAAGCTGAACGTTGTCGGCATGCAGCGATGCGGAGATGGTGCCGCGAGCGTCGGCAATGGCCGCCTGCAGGTTGGCATGAAAGCTGCCGGCCTGCAGCCGGGGCATAATGCCGAGGGGGAGTAAGTAGGGCTTCAGGGGCTGCAAATTGATTTGCGAGCCGGAGAAGCGCACAGCAGCGGCCAACTTTCCGCGGCTGGGCGTGAGCACGCCTTTGAGTTTGCAGCCCGAGGTCAAGCCCGGGGCATTAAGCCAGGCCTGTATGGTGCCGGTGATCGGCTTGGCGCCGGGGTTGGCCATGTCGAGCACAAATTGATGAACAATCAGGCCGGCATCGCTGATGCTGAAATGAGTAGCCGGGGAAACTTTTTGATCGTTAAACTGTACATGTACGCCGATCCAACTGAAGTTGTCTACCTGCAGACGCGGCAGCACAACGCCGGCAGCGGACGACGCAACGGCATGCATGTTGGCCGGTTTACCTTGTGCCGGGACAACAGCCGCGTTGGCGGCGAGCGGTATCACGGGCTTTACGAGCCGCATGCCAAGAACAGAAAATAAGCCGGACTTTTCGCGATTGACGGCCAGCGATGGGCCGACAATTTTTATGCGGCCGACTTCAAAGCGGCCCGTTCGGGCGTTGGCGTGCATGGAGGTGACATCCACGTTGGCGAGGGCCAGCAAAGTTTGCGGGCCGTTGGTGTAATTAAGATGATCAAGATGTAGGCTGGTGGTCATGGAGCCATCAGCATCTATTGCAAGGCTGGCTTTGAGTTCGAGCTTTAGTGCGGCATCGGTGAGTTCGCTCTGCAGGCCTGCACGGCTGAGGTATGGCTTAAGGGCCGCCGCGGTAATGCCGTCGGCGGCCACATGCACATCCAGGGTTTTTTTGGGGGCGAACGGCAACATGCTGCCGCTGATGTTAATGGTATGGGCCAACCCCGGCGCCATTGCGTTGCCTGATAGCACGAGTTCTTCACCGGGTTGGCCGGGCAGGCCGCCGCGGCTTAGCGCGGAAAGGGTGTTGAGTTGAATGGCGATATGGGCTGCGGGAGTTACAGTTGCATCATCAAAAGCCAGTTTACAGTCGCGCATGACCAGCGTATCAACGGCCCATTTGTAGCCGCCGTTAAGCGTACCGGCGGCGGCTTTCACCGGAGTTTTGGCGGCAATAAGTTCGGGTTTGGGCTGTACAGGTAGAGCGGCAGCTGGCTTATGGCTGCGGGCAGGGAGAAAGTTAAGACCGGCAAATTGAAAGGCACCCCCACCGAGACGCCGCGCCCGCATTTTGAGGCCGACGAGGCGCACATGGGTAATATCAGCCAAGCCGGTGGTGAGGACGGCATCCGCGGCGAATTGATTAAGCCGGAATGCGGAAATATCGCCGGAGGTGAGGCGCAGATTTTGAAGCACAAAATGAGCGGTAAACCCCGGATTAACCTTGGGGCCGCCATCGCGAATGTGCATGTCGAGGCGGCTTTGGGCCTGAAGCGAGAGGCCGCTGCCATGCGGAACAACGCCCAGCGGACGCAGGTACCCCGCCAGAGGCTGCAGATGCAGGCCACGCATAAATATGTCGGCTTTGGCGGCGAGAGAGCGGCCATCGGCATGAAATGAACCATCGAGGCGGAGCATATCGAGCAGTTCGCTCGACCAGAAATCGAGGCTGAATCGGGTAGGCTGGCCGCGGAGGCCCAGGTCGGAGACGCGCACGGAGAGCGTGAGCGTGGCATTAACTGTCGGGGTTATGCTTTGATCGTGAATGTGCAGGCGCATGTGCTCAAGTCGAAAGGCCTGCACGCGCAGCGGCGAAGACAACGATGTCGGCTGGCTGGAGGCGGCTTGGGTGGAAGAGCTTGCATTGACACCCTTCATAATGGCGTCAAGCAGAGGGCCGTGCCCGGCGGCGTTGCGGCTAAGCTCGACGCGGGCGCCATCGGCCTCGACACGGCGAATGTAAAGCCTGCCGAGCAGAAGCTCGCCGACTGAAATATTGCCATGACAATATTCAGCGGTGATAACAGGCTTGCCCCCCGCCTTGGGGAGAAGCTCAAGCCCCCAGATACCTACATCGCCGCCGAGGACATCCAACTTTATTTGCTCGTAGCGGGTGGTTAAGCCGTAAAAACCCGCCACATGCTCTATGACAGCGGGCAGAATGAAGATGAGCGAAACTCTAATCAGCAGGAGCACACCGACGACAATGGCCAGCGACCAGGCGAGGCGACGGCGCCATTTGCCCGGTTTTAGGGCTGGAGGATTTTTTCGGCCCGGACTGATTGGCGCAGGGGATGATGGAGGTATCGCGTCACTCACTTTTCAATCCTCTGTAAATAGGCAGGATCATTCTCCGCTTTGTCGAGGGCGGCCTGCCTGGCGCTATTGGATGCCAGGGGCTGATAACCAGTCGGCGCCCAACCATGGGAGTTGAGCCAATCATAGGCAGCAATGCGCGAGGCGGGTGCGGTATCGTGCAGGTAGATGAGATTTTCGGCGATGACATGCTGGCGATAATCGCGTCTGGAGGCCAGGCCGTGGGCTATTTGATCCAGCGAAGACTCGTGCCAGGCGGCCTCGCCAATATGCACGCTCAGCGGCACAAGCAGCGAAGGAGGCAGCGGCTTTTTTTTGTTCATCGCATGGAGCAATTGAAAGGTGGTGCGATCCAGCCGCCAGCCGAGTTGCTTGAGGCTAACGTGCCTGGGATGCGGCCCGATCGCCGCCGCTTCATTGGCAGCCAACTGGGCAAGCACGGCGTTGTCGGCGGCAAGAGCAATGTCGAGTGTAAGGCGTGCACCGGTTTGCCCGGCAAGGTACGCCAGGGCCGAGCGCTGCACCGCCGGTGCATCCAAACCTTTGATGGCCTCAAGCAGGTCAGGACGCGCAAGCTGCGGCCCAACCGGCGCGACGGTTGGATTGCCGGCGAAAAGAGGTTTGGCCTGCTGATAGAGGGCGGCATTGGCGGGGGTTTGGCTCCAAGGCTGCAGATGCACGATAGCCAACATGGCCTCGTTGGGGCCTGTCAGGAGCCTGAATGGCACGGCGAGAGCATAGACTGCGCCGTGCTGCATGCGGTAGACGGGCAACACCTGCATTTCGGCGGCTTCGATGGAACCCGCGATTCCATTGGGAGCCACCGTTATTTCATGAACTATAAGCGCCAACCCTGCGTGGGGGCCTTTTTCAACGTGGCCTTGTGCGGGGTCCCAAACAGCAACGCTCATGCGCGGGCGAATAACCTTATGATCGCCCGCCGAGGTAACGGCATAACGATCGAGGACGGTAAACTGCGCCGTGGAGCCAGGAGCGACAACGGCTCGCTGCAGACCCAAAAAGCTGCCACCGCCGGACGCTTGAAGCAGTCGCCGGGTTACATCGGCGGCGGGCTGAGAACTGACGCCGAAGAGCGAACCACGCGTTAACTTTCCGGTGGCGAGAGTAGGATGGGATGTTGCGATGTTCAGGACGAGGGTTTTTTGCTGATCGAGCGGAGTTAATTGATTTAGCGGCATCCGTTTGACGGCATAAAAGGCGACATCGGCAATGACGGTATCATCAGAAGGTTTAGCCGGAAATACCTGAGCGGCCGGGTTATGAGCTGCGCCGGTCAGCGGCGTGCCCCAGTAAGCGCGGAGTGCCAAGGCGGCCAGCGGGCCTCGCTGAACCCGCAGGGGCACCGAAGCGCATCCATAGAGCAGCAGCGGAGCAATGGCCAAGGTCAGCCAGTTGGCCACGCGGAGGCAGCGTTTCCATCCCATCTCACGAACCATGCACATCTCCACAATCACACATACCTATAATAGAATGCCGGCCTATTGGCAGCAACCGTGGAGCGTTGAGGCGCTGCGTTTCTTGTTAGAAACAAGGCGTTGCGGGAGTACGGGGCGGCAATCTATGAAGTCACCGGTTGGGCGGCTTTGGAATTGAGGCTATTTGTGTCCTTTGGGGCCACCTTTGGAAAAATATTTTTCGGTTACCGCCTTGGTTAAATCTATGCCGTGAATATTTGCCAGGGTGCAAAGCCAGGCGAAGACATCGGCAAACTCTTCGTGCTGGTTACGTTTGTCTTTGGATTGGAGAGCGGTGGCGAGTTCGCCGACTTCTTCGACAAACCACATAAAGGTCGGCGCAGTACCACGCTTTTTGTCATGCTTGCCATAGCGCATCAGAATGTGCTTTTGAAACTCACTGATTTGCATGAAGGGTCTCCTTTAGGGGTGTAAGAGATTACATTAAAAGCGATCAAGTTTGAAGCGGCGGCGCGGCTGGTTGAATTTGCCGCAGGGCCTCGTACAAAACAACTGCGGCTGCGGAAGACACATTAAGGCAGCGCGCGTTTGGAATCATGGGAATGGTGAGAGTGCATGCGGATTCGTGCTTGAGCCAGGCGCGGGGCAAGCCTTGGGTTTCTTTGCCGAAGATGAGCCAATCGTCGGGCGAAAAGGTAACATTCCACATGGCCCGGCCGGCCCGCGCGGTGCAGAGCCAATAACGGCCGCCGGCAAGACATTGTTTAAATTGGTGCAGATCGTCGTGAATAATTGGGGGTGTTTTTTCGAGATAATCCATACCGGCCCGGCGCAGGTGCCGGTCGCTTAAAACAAACCCCAGCGGCCGCACCAGATGAAGTTGCGATCCGGTGACCGCACACAAGCGGGCGATGTTACCTACGTTTTGCGGTATTTCAGGCTCCACCAGGGCGATTTTAAGATGGTGCGCCGGCGGCAAAGTCAGCGAATCAGTCATGGGGCGTGGTGTCCTGCGTTGTACGGCTTTGAACGCCAACCACCACCGTGCCGGCAAGCACATCGCCAAGGCGGCGGCGGTCTACACTTAAAATGACAAACAGAAGCAGCGCCGGCGCTAATAGCTCTGGTATACGCACCAGATTGCGAACGACCACCGCAAGAAAGCCGGGAGGTTTGCCGTCGAGGTCCACCACCTTCATGCCGAGCAGAACTTTGCCGACCGAACGCGCAAAGAGCCATTCCGCAAGCGTGAGGTAACCGAGGTAGGCGGCGAGCATCCAGAGCAGGCGATGATCGTGCAGGAGCAGTTCGGGGGAGACAAGGGCTTGCATCGCCTGATAGCCGAGTTGTTGCCAGGCGTCGGCATGCACCATACCTGTCGCCACGCCAATGGCAATAAGCGGAATGGAAACATCTATGAGCGCCGCCAACATGCGAGCGGTGAGGGGAGCAGGCACCAGACCGCCTGCCAGCCAGGCTCGATTGCCCGGCTGGTTGCGATGCCAAAGCGACAGCGCCAGCAGCAGAGCTAAAATAATGATGAAGAAATGTTCAAAGGTTGTTGAATCGTTGGTGGCCGCGGGTGCGGCGGTAATTTGTTTAAGGTTTGAGAGCATGCGGCCATGGCGGTCGAAGGCCAACTCAAACAGCTTGCCATTGGTGGTGTTGAATGCCAAGCCAATAGCGTTGCCATCGGGCGCCAGCGCGAGCGAGGTTTGGACATTTATTCCGACGCTTTTGGGCCCCAGGGCAACCGGCGTAAAGGTTGTTTTTAAAGAGTCGGCCTTTGCGGTCGGCAGCTGGCGGCCCTGAATGGTAACTTCGCGGCCGGCATGGGGAGCCACCCACAGCAGCATGAGCCTGCCCTCCACCTGCAGGGCACAGAGTTTGGCAACAGGACCGGTCAGGTGAATCGGCTCTGGCAACTGCCAAGATGCGGTATCGGTAGATGTGAGAATGGACGTCACTGAAATGCTGGTGACGTCGGGTGATGCGCTGGTGGATGGCGATGCGGATACCCAAATAACCCATAGCCGCCCGGCGGCATAAACAATCGAGGGCGAGGCTCCTTGGGCAATGGAGTCTGCAAGGGAGGGTGGCATGGGAGCGAGCGGTTGCCACTGCACGCCATCAAATTGCCAGACTGCGGCACTGCCGCCGCCAGCGCGCGGGGATTTGGACGAGCTGCCGACCGTCTGGGAAGGCTCAACGGTGAGCGCGAAGATGCCACTCTGAGAACCCACGACCGCCGCGGGCGCAAGATGGCCGGGCAAGTCGGGCATAAACTTCTGCTGGTCGGAGTTGTATGCCCACACCTGCCCAGTCAAAAAGAATGCGTAAATTGTGGACGCCTGGCGATCACGATTGTCGCGGCCGGCGATTGCCGCAAGGCCTACTGGTGAACCAAATAAGGGCTGGGGTGTGATGTCGCGCCAGGCCGTAGAGCTTTTGCCCTGCTGGTTGACGGGGTGTTGCAGCAGGATGAAACCCGTTTTTCCGGGCATTTGAGCCAGTTTGGTTGGTAGCGAGAGCCAGAGACTTGCCCGGCCATCACCGGCCATTAAAAGCCTTGGCGAAGCCTGTGCGGTGGGCACAGCGCCATGCGCGAAGCGAGCGTTGCCGCAGACCAGAGAGGCAAAAACCAAAAATACCAAACGCACCAGGTAACCGGGTTTTATCATGGCTGCTATTGTAGAAGCATCGGCGCGGTATGGCCAATGAGCGGCGGCTGGCGGCGGGCGGCAATTATTGGATTGTTGATACGGCTTAAATTGTTAAAAGCCCGGCGAGCCTTACTGGGCAAGCGCAAGGCCGTGCGGCAGAATGGACGCGAGAGTGGTGGAAAGTTCGCAGATGCTGCGGACGACAAAATCGGCACCATGATGGTTTTTTTGGCGCGGCACATGATCGGCGGGAGCTTTCCATACTGATTGCATGCCGGCGCGGCGTGCGCCGCGGATGTCTTTGGCGGGCAAATCGCCGACAAAAACCGCATGTGACGGCGCCACATTGAGTTGACGCAGCGCCAGATGAAAAATCTCGGGGTGCGGCTTGCGGATGGTGGTCTCGGATGAATACACCCGTACCGGAAAGTAGGCCAGTAGGTGCTCGCGTTCAAGGTGGCGATCAAGGCAATGCCCCGGCACACAGGTATTTGACACGATAGCCATTTTGATGCCCGCGTCCGCAAACTTTCGCAGAGTGGCGGGGGTTTTGGCATCCACGGAGGTTTGCTTGAGCACCGGCCGGTACCAGCGCCATGCCAGCGCGCGGGTTTCAAATGGATGAAGTTCTATGCCAAAACCTTTGAGCACGCGATTCATGACCGTCATGGCGTTAAAATCGCGACGGCGGATGTTGGCCCATATATAGCCCCGCCGATAAGCTCGCAAATTAGCCTGCAGGTACACCTCGTAGGATGGCACGTCGGTGTGAAGCCCTCTTAGGTAGCTGTAGCTGTCACGGGCGCCCTTTTCAAAAAGCTCGCGGGGCTGCAAGTCGCCATAGTTCAGCAACGTATAGGCAAGATCAAATAATACGGCCTCAACCATTGCAATCCTTCCGATGCAGGCCCGCGCCAACGGCGGGCATTAAGAATGACGGATGCAATTTACCAGATGCGCCAGCGAACTGCGCTGGTGAAGTGCAAAATAGTATTCCCGCCAGTGGGCCACAGCTTGCTCCTTCTGGCCAAGCTCGGCGAGGCGTAGCTGGGTCTGCAGTTGCTGAATTGCCGAGGTGTTGTAGTTTGCAAGTTCGCCGAGCAGTGCATGCAGTTGACGGAAGGCCTGCCGCCTAGCCGACCGGGTAATCGCGTCGGTACAACCTGCGGGCGATTGGGGCGGCTTTGCCTGCAGTACGGCCAAAGCACTCTGCCGCGATTGCAAAAGTTTGGCAACCTCCGAGCGTCCGGCGCTAAGCGTTAACTGCGGATTGTGCCGCAGATGATGCAACTGCCAGCGAAGCTGCGACGGCGATGCGCCAGAGTCGGCGGCAGGTTGCAGCGGCAAGAGCCAAGCCGCCGATACACAGCCATACGAACCGCCGCAGCCGAACAAGCGGGCAAGAAGGTCATCGCTTATTTGGTCGTAAAGTGCACCGCCAATGCCATGAATAAAAACATCCGCCACGAACAGCCGAGCAAACATGGTGAGCGTAAGCGCCCGCGGCCTGATGTGCAGGCCGTGCTGACTGCATTGCTGCTGCAGCAGATTGCCGGCCTCCAGCGGCGATAGCCGGGTGAATGGCGGCAGCGGGATTTCGCCGCTTGCACCGAGCAGTTTGATGGTGTCGCCAGCCAGCGTAGCCATCATGCGACCACGGCGCTGCCCTTGACCGTACAGCCAGAATGGTAGCTCCACAATTTCCGCGGAGCAGTGGAGCGGCGGCAGCGGCTGATTGGGTGCCGTTATGCCATAGCGCTGGCGGTAGCGTTCGACCGCGGCGTTGTATAGCTTGGCCCATTCCCGGGCATTTTGCAGCCATAAGGCCACAAAACCAAACCAGCCTGCCCGGCTGCAGAGTTGGCTTGTTCGCAGGTAATTGACATGAATACCCAGAGTAGTTTCGAGTCGCTTGCGAGCTTCGCTAAGCCAACTGACATAATCCGTAAACTGGTTGTCAGCGAGGCGCCAGAGCACAAGGTCAAGTGAATCGCTTGACAGGCAGCAGGCCGAGCGAAGTCGCTGCAACCATTGCCGGCGCTTTTGGCCGGTGGGCGCTGCGACAAACTCCAACGGCAAACCTTGGCCGGCAAGGTGCGGCTCGGCCCATTCGATCAGGCGCTTTTGCAATTCCCCGTTGTGTCTTACCGGCACATAAAGCCCAGGCTCGTCGAGCACATCGTGATCCACCAGAAGATCAAAGGCCAGTGCACGGCTGCGCCGAGCCAGTTCATCGGCGGCGACTACCTTGGCCCACACGCCGGCGTGATAAAACTCAACCTGATGGCCGGTAACCACCCATGGGGTGCCGCTGCGGGCAGCGAACGAAACATCAAGCGGCGCCGAGCCAATAACGGCACTGAACGCCTCTACGGCAATGAGCACATCGCGCCGGGCCTGCAGCGATATTTCCCGCAAACCATCGGAAAGCGGGCTGTCCTGCGGTGAGCCGGCGGCCAGCGATGCAGCAAGGTTTGATAGCGTGGGGGTTATTAAAAGTTCGCCCTGCCTGCGCGGCACTTTGATGTGACTTGCGCTCGGACGCAGCCAGTTTGCCTGCGCTGCCGGCAGCGCCGGAATGACGGAGGCGAGTTGACTTTCCGCGGAACTTTTCATGCCGCTAAAGGTACCGGATATAAGTTGGTTGTGCATCTACCAAGGGCCTGTCTGCGTAATAGCGGCATGGCAATTCTGTTGCCCCAGGATGATTTTTGAAGCCCGTCAAGCGCCGGCGGGCAGCGGGCCACCGGCGCATCAGGCGCAGCACGCGAACGCAGTCTGGCCGGCAGATTCTGCGGGCCGCACGGCACAAAGCTCCCGAAAAAATACCTCCAGGTAGTGCCGAAGCCGATGATTTGGATCATCCAATTCGCCGCCGAAGTGGCGTGTGGGGTCGTTGTATATAAGTTTGACGGGCAGTTCAGCAATAGACAGCCCAGCCGCGACGGCCCGCACCCATAGCTGCATCGGAAAAGCATAGCCCAGCTCACTCAAGGGGACTTTTTTCATAGCTTCAACGCGATGGGCCTTGAAGCCGCAGAAACTATCGGTGAGCGACAAGCCAAGATGTTTGTTGATGGTTTGCGTCATAAGCTGGTTGATGGTGCGACGGTCGGCCGGCGCCGCGGAGCCGGCAAAGGACCGCGGGGCGAGGTAGCGCGATCCGCTGATGATATCCGCCCCACCGCGCCTTATGCGGCGCAAGAATGAGGGTATCATGGCAGGCTCGTGCTGCTCGTCGCAATCCATGGTGATAACCCAATCGTAGCCGTTGTGTTGCCCGAAGCACAGCGCATCAATGATGCTTTGGCCATAGCCGGCGTTTTTGGGGTGGCGCAGCACCTGTATCTGGGGCATTTGGCGGAGAATGGCCGGGGTGGCATCGGTTGAACCATCATCAACCACCAGTACCCGGGGGTTATAGGTTAAAACCTGCGAAAGCACCCGCGCCAGGTACTTTTCTTCGTTAAAAACCGGAATGGCAATAAGTACATTCATGCTACGCCTCGTATTCGTCACCCATGGCCATAGTATATTTTCGCCCTGTGCAAGGCAAGTGTATTGACCCACTTCTATACGCAAAAGGGCCTGGGGCAGATTATGCAGTCCTTTTTTGCATCGGCCAGAATGTGAGCGACGCAGCTGCTGCTCGAAAGCCCCGATCATCGGCTCCCTGCCGAGTCGGGATTTCGGCATTCCTGCCTCAAATCTGATAATTTGATTCCTACCATAATCGGAATGTCGCCTTCCTTGACTCGATAGGCAAAGGTTGAGCAGTCGAGTAGAAGATCATTTAGCCCGACTTTCACACTTTTCGCTCAATTTCGAGAGTCGTTGCAACTTTTTCGGCTCTGGTTGCAAACTAAATGTGGCTTTGCCTCTGAAAATCCTTGTACTGGAGACCGACCCCCTTTTTTTTGTTGATGTGATTTGCGACCGCGCCGTGAATGTTCAAGCGTGCCAACAAGCGATTCAAGAACCGTAAGTGGCATACCTATTACAGTGTGGCGGAGAATCATCGCGGTGCCAACGGCCAAGACGTGCAGCAGTCCTGATGGCTATCGAGATACCTCGGCGAGATAAGTGCGCTGGCGGCTTTACAGGAGCACAAAGTGTGACGGTTCTTGAAGACCTGGCGGGCGTTGGCGCAGCACGGCGTCCGCAGCCTACCAAGCAGCAACGGCGTCTTTGGCGGATGCAAAATGCGCTATCACAACATGTACAAAGGTAAACGGAGAGATAGGGATTCGAACCCTAG
>JBMFVX010000037.1:0-24177 GCA_049965775.1 Phycisphaerae bacterium | reverse complement strand
CGAGTTTAGAAACTCCGCAAAATATGGCCCAATCGTGGCTAAGGCAACGCTGTTTGCTGGATAAAAGCGGGTGGGGACACCCCGCGCTCCCAGAGTCGCCCGGAAAAATTGCCACGCCTTTTGACGTATGCGTTCGGTCAAAGCCCTGGCGGCCTTCCGCCATTGCGATGACGCGCACCGCATGTGAGAACCGCCTTGATGCCCACCGACCCAAGGCATGAGCAACGCACAACCCAAAATACGCCAATAAAAAATAGGCCGCCAACTGTCGCATCACAGTGGGCGGCCCAGGTTATGGGAGGAATCTTATGGTCTCTGTCTGCCACTATCATCGGCAGAAGCTTAAATACAACTTTACTTTTTTTTAATCTCCATTGCAAGTAACTTGAAAGCCAAACAAAACCTTCATCACAAACCGCTGCCACAGTAGCATTGGGCAGCCCGATAAAAGTCGGCTAAAATAAGCCCAATGCCGTAAGAACAACGCCCGGCAAGCCAGCTTGTTGCACTACGGCAACAAAATTTCCTTTTGGAGCGGAAATGACTGATAATTCGCACATACGAACAATCAAGCCGCCCGCTACAGTCTTCCTCGTGGGAGCCGGGCCAGGCGATGGTGGCCTAGCCACCACAGCGGCTACCGAGGCATTACAAAAAGCCGCCTGTGTCATATACGATGCCTTGGCCAATCCGGTTCTTCTTAAATATTGCCCGCCAGATTGTGAATACATCTATGTTGGCAAGCAAGCCGCAGCCCATACGCTCTCGCAAGATGGTATTAACCGGTTGCTGGTAGACAAGGCCCGATCCATCGGCCAAAAGGCAATGGACGCCCGCTGCGTCGTGCGACTCAAAGGCGGCGACCCCTATGTTTTTGGCCGCGGCGGTGAAGAGGGGGAGTTTTTACGGCAGGCCGGCGTGCCTTTCCGTACTATTCCGGGCATAACCGCAGGTTTGGCCGGCCCCGCTTACGCGGGCATACCGGTTACGCATCGTGAGCTTACCAGTACCGTAACGTTTGTTACCGGCCACGAACGCGATCGCACCGATTCGCCTGCAGGCGCGACCGGGGCCGCTGGCGCCGTTACCGCCGACCCCGCAGCGCCGCGAGTCAATTACAAGGCGCTAGCTCAGCTTGGCGGCACGCTGGTGTTTTATATGGGCGTTAAAAATCTGCCTGATATTGCCAGCCAACTTATGGCCGGCGGCATGCCCGCATCCACGCCCGCAGCCGTGATTCATAAAGCCACACTGCCGCAGCAGCGAACCGTGGTGGCTGCGCTTTGCGACATTGCCGCCCAAGCCAAAGCCGCCGGAATTACCGCACCGGCAATTACCATCGTGGGAGAAGTGGTCAGGCTGCGTGCTGAACTTAATTGGTTTGAAGCCCAGCCGCTCTTCGGTCAAACCATTCTTGTGACCCGCACGCGGCAGCAGGCGAGCGGCCTGGCAGCAGAGCTTACATCACTGGGAGCCAATGTGATCGAGGCGCCCACCATAGAAATCACGCAGCCCGACGATTTTACCGCAACCGATGCCGCACTTAAGAACCTTGCCGAATTTGACTGTGTGGTTTTTACCAGCGTCAATGGCGTTGAGGCCGCATGGCGGCGGCTCCGGGCACTGGGCCTGGACTGCCGTGCGTTTGCCGGTCGCCAGGTAGCCGCCATCGGCCCGGCAACGCACGAGGCCTTGGGTAACATCGGCATCGTTGCCGATCTGATGCCGGAAGAGTTTGTCGGCGAAAAACTCGCCGAGCTTATTATCGCGAGTTTTGGCAAGGGTTATGCGAGTTCACTGGCGGGCCGCAAGTTTCTGCTGTTGCGGGCCGACATTGCCCGGCCGGCCTTGCGCGAGGCACTAGCGCAGGCCGGTGCGCAGGTAACCGACATCGCCATTTACAAAACACGGCGCCCGGCAAGTTTGCCGGCTGAGGTGCTCGCAGCGCTTGAGGCCGGCAACATAAACTGGGTTACCTTTACCAGCGCTTCAACCGCCGACAATCTGTATGAAATGCTGCCGGAGCACCTGCGAAGCGCGGTCAAGAATTGCAAGCGTTTGTCCATCGGCCCGATTACCTCCCAGGCGCTGGCTGCCCACAATTGGCCGGCCACAGTTGAAGCAAGCCAGCACGATATTCCGGGCATGATACACGCCCTGCTGGAGTCGGTGAGCAAAGCATAAAGCTCCCACAACGACCGCACCACATAATTGCAAAAACCGCCAAAAACGCCCCAACAGGCGCATCAAGGTCATGTCACAAGCCAATGGCTGACCACCGGGCTGCTCTATGGGGTACGTCTTGCGCAGCGGCTCGGTGGCAATCACCGGTTCGGGAATGATCGCACGCTTATCGCTCCATGGCTGCCGCGACTGCGGCATTGGTGATTTCACCGGCTCGCGTGTTAAGCCCCTGCGCCAAGCCAGAGTCGCGCTGGGCCGCGGCATCCCAGCCCAGCGCTGCGATGGCCGCCACATAGGGGAACGTGGCATTGCACAAGGCAAACGTGCTGGTGCGTCCCACCGCGCCGGGCATATTGGTCACGCAATAGTGCACAACGCCGTCCACCAGATATGTCGGCTGCTGATGGGTTGTCGGGCGACTGGTTTCCACACAGCCGCCCTGGTCTATGGCGACATCCACAATGACGCTGCCGGGGATCATGTGTTTGATATCGTCTTTGCCGATGAGCCGCGGCGCTTTGGCCCCCGGTATAAGCACCGCGCCAACGACAAGGTCGGCCCTCGCGAGAGCTTCGCGCACGGTATGCACATCCGAAAAAATGGTGTTGACGTTGGCGGGCATCACATCGCTTAAATAGCGCAGCCGATCGAGATTAATATCCAAAATGCGCACGCGAGCGCCTAATCCGGCCGCCACGCGGGCGGCATTATGGCCGACAACTCCGCCGCCGAGTATCACCACCTCGGCCGGGGCCACGCCAGGTACGCCGCCGAGCAGAATGCCCCGTCCCATCATGGGCCGCTCAAGATATTTAGCCCCTTCCTGAATCGCCATTTTGCCGGCGATTTCGCTCATGGGCGTCAGGCATGGCAGAAGGCCGCGGGCGTCGCGAATGGTTTCATACGCTATGGCGCTCACGCCCGATTTTACGCACGCCTGAAGCAGTTTCGGCTCGGCCGCAAAGTGAAAATAGGTAAGCACCATGAGGTTGCGCCGCAGAAAGGCGAACTCACTGGGCTGCGGCTCTTTGACCTTCACAATCAAATCAGCTGCGGACCATACGTCTGCCGGCGCGGCCGCCACTTCCGCACCGGCTGCGGTATATTCCGCATCGCTTATGCCTGAACCAACGCCTGCCTGCGCCTGCACGAGCACCCGATGGCCCGCGCGCACCAACTGGTGCACACCGGCCGGCAGCATGGCCACGCGGTATTCATCCGACTTTACTTCTTTGAGTACGCCGACAATCATTTGTATGTTCCTGTTAATAGCGACGATCAAGCAGGCGATAACTCACCGCCTCGGTAATGTGCGAGGGGCGTATGTGTTCGCAGCCGGCCATGTCGGCAATGGTGCGGGCCACGCGGCGCACCTTGTCAAACGCGCGGGCGCTAAGGCCCAGCTCTTCCATGGCCTGCTTCATCAACGCTAAACAGGCCTCGTCGAGAACGCAATATTCTTTTAGCTGAGCGGTTTTCATGGCGGCGTTGGTCATGGTGCTGCCAGCGCCAAAACGCCGGGCCTGAATTTGCCGGGCCTGCTCCACCTCCGCGCGCATGGTGGCCGAAGAGGTGCCGGTGGCCTTGCTGGTTAAATCACGATAAGTCACCGCCGGCACTTCAAGGTGAATGTCTATGCGGTCAAGCAGCGGACCCGATAGTTTGCTCATGTAGCGGTCCATTGCGTCGAGGTCTTTGCTTTTGGCGTTGCGGCGGTCGAGCGTGCCGCGGCCGCTGGCGGACGGGTTCATGGCGGCTACCAGCATAAAACTCGCGGGAAAAGTTACGCTGGCGTGCGCCCGGGCAACCGTTACCGAGCCAGATTCCAGAGGTTGCCGCAGCATTTCAAGTACATGCCGCGAGAACTCGGGCAACTCATCTAAAAATAAAACGCCATGGTGCGCCAGTGAAACTTCGCCCGGCCGCGGAATGGCGCCTCCACCTACCAGCGCCGCTCCACTGGCCGAATGGTGCGGCATGCGCACCGGACGGGTGCGCATGAGACTCGTTTCCCGCGGCAACAGGCCGCAGGCAGAGTACACGCGCGACGTTTCCAGTGCTTCTTGGCGCGTCAGCGGCGGCAAAATGGTGGGCAGCCGCTGGCAGAGCATGGTTTTGCCCGCTCCCGGCGGCCCCAACAGCAGAAGGTTGTGCCGCCCGGCAGCCGCAATGGTCAGCGCCCGCTTGGCGTGCTCCTGCCCGCGTACATCCGAAAAGTCCACTTCATAAGCCGCGGCGACTTCGGCCGGCTCTAACTGCTCAGGTCGCTCGGGCTGCAATTCAAGCTGGCCATTTAAGAAACTTACGAGTGTGGCAAGGCTGTCTATGGCATACACTTCGACACCGGGCACCACGGCCGCCTCACGGGCGTTGGCCACCGGCAGCAGCACGCCCTGGAGTTTTATATCCGCGGCAAGCATCGCCATTGAAAGCCCACCCTTGACGGGCCGCACCGAACCATCCAGGGCCAGCTCGCCCGCCACCAAAAAGTTGCGATGCAGGTCGGTGGTTATGGTCTTGGCGGCATGCAAAATGCCCAGCGCAATGGGCAGTTCCAGGGCACTGCCTTCCTTTTTGACGTCGGCCGGCGCCAGATTTACCAGAAGCTTCTGTCGCGGGAATTGAAAGCCGCTGTTGATGATGGCGGTTTGCACGCGATCGAGCGCTTCGCTGACGGCTTTATCGGCGAGGCCGACAATCACCGGCTGGTCGTACTCGCGCCCGGCAAGATTAACCTCCACCTCGCAGCGGATGGCATCTATCCCCTGGAGGATAAAACTATGCACTTTGGCCAGCATGTCGCCCTTCCCGTAAAACGACGTCCCACCCAGATAGAGCGTAGATTACGCACGCAAGGCGAAGTTGCCAAGCGTATGCGTAGCAGGCCGACAATAAACAGCTCATTTTCTTTAAGGGCCGTCCGTTATCCGCCCCCCGACATACAGCACCACCATCCCAGGCAGGCTCTGCTGACTTATCGGTTGGCATCACGCAACCATAAGCAGCACACACAGCCAGGCGCGTTGGCGTCCGTCTGTGATGCCCCGCAGCTATTGCGATAACATCCGCATCGGGCTGCTCCCTGCATCGAAGCAACGACCCAGTTTCACATGTGGTGCGTTGCACAGAAGAGTTGCTAATTACCAGAGACTTTCTGCGGCTCTCTTTAACTACTCTCATATCACAGCTGCGCCGGCGCAGCCGTGCTCGCCGGCGGCGGTAATGCGCAACGGCAGGCCGGTGGCGTGAGGGTAATCGCGGGCGACGGCCAGCAGAACATCGGCAGCCCGGCCGGCGGCATCCACCAGCGCCACAACCGACCCACCCGAACCGCACTGACTGATGCGCGCCCCATAAATACCCGCCGCCGGGCCTGATTCCATAAGCCTGTCCACCATCCAGTCGGCCTGTGGGCACGACAAGTTAAGCCGCAGTCGATAACTGTGCTGTGATGCCAGCAGCAGACGGCCGGCTCGCTGCAGCACCAGTCGCAGCGCCGGGTCGCCGGGCGGCTGGCCCAGCCGATGTGCGTCCGAAAGCTCTTCCATAGCCTGCAGGAAGTTTTCAGCATGTTCATGCTCGGCAATAAGATGGTCCACGGCCGTACGCACGCGATAGAAATGTTCGCCATGCACCGGCAGGTCGGGGTTGTCCCAGGGACCATACGACCGAAGAAAATCCCGTCCGCGCATGCGGCGCGGCAACAGCGTACGGAAATACCGCCGGTACAAACTCGGAGCTAAATTACCCAGGTAACCGTGCAACGGCGTATGCGTTTGGCCCATGTCGCGATAAATAGTTTCTATAATGCGCAGGCCCATCGCCCCGGCCATGCGTATGGCACGCACGGTTTCGCCGCGGCGCGTGGTGTGCACGCCGGTATCGAGTGCGACAATGCGCACATGCGGCGGCAGAGCTATTTGTCCTACCAACTCGTGCGGCTGGGCGCTAAAGCGAAGCAAATGGGCTGGCGGGCCATCCAAAGCGGCCAATGCGGTGAGGGCATCTACCACGCTGCCATAGGTAAGGTCAAAGAGCGATTCGGCCTGATTGATCAGCAAAGCCTTGTCGAGAAGATTGAGCGGAAAGTTCAGTTCCAGACTGATGGCTTGCGCCAATGCGGCAAGCAGCGCGGTGGAACTGCCCTGCGCTGCGCCCATGGGCACATCTGATTGCACCACCACTGTCAGGCCGCCCAAACCCCCGTCTGCAAGACGATGCCGCCCTGCAGCTGGGCAGCGAGGGTGCCGCACCATCAACGCGATCAGTGCCAGCAGCGGCGCCGCCCAGACGGTCTGCGGTTCCAGCATGACCGCAAGACTGCGGGCAGTGAGTGGCTCTGCGGACGCGTCAAGCTGACGGGCCAAAAAGGTGAGCGGCGCGGCATGGTGCCTTTCGAGCAGGCGGCGGCTATAAAGCACCACGCGGCCGTCGCTGCGCCATTGCAAAGCAACGGCCGCACGGCGCGGAAGCGCCATTTGCGCCACCACGCCGCCCGCTTCGCTGGCCAAACCGCCCAGAACATCAATATGACCCGGTGCGCTGGTGCAGCACACCGGAAGCTCCGGCGATAAAACGCCATCTGGAATACCGGCAAAACGCCGGGCCATTTCTTCTGACAACTGCATCAAGCCCGTCATGGGGCATACTATACTCCACGCGGTCATAATTCGGCCATCCGGTGCGGCGCTCTCGGCACAAGCAGATGCCCCGACATCGCTCTCGCCGGCCAGGGCGAACCAAACGGCTTAAACGGGTGGCTTGTGGCAGGACGATCTTTTATTTTGCGGCAATCTTGGCCGCGAGCCCCATATACGCTCTTACGCGACCAGCACCACGCCTGCAAGCAGCAGCGGACGCAGCGACTGCCAACCCGGCAGCCTTTTGACGGATGAACCACGCTGTTGGCAGGCGATTGCATGGTTTTGGCGGCCCACGGCAATATTTCATAAGATATTGTTTTATAATATCTTATGAAAGTTTTGCGGCTTCAAAAAAGCCTCTGGTATGACCGTTGCTAATTAAGCCTGTGCGCCACCGGTGTATCTGGTGGATGGCTTTACGGAGAGGCAATAAATCTCCGGAGGTTCAAGGAGTTAGCCGGCGAGGGCTGCTGGCGCCTTATGCAGGCTGGCAACGAGCGCTATGCTCACAAGCCGGCGGCAAGGCCGGCAGACGCTGACAGAACCTGAACAGGGTATGGCCACATGACACCGGTTGCCCGGCTTAATGTATTGCTGACGCACTCGCGACCACGAGAGCGGTTTACCTATGGTAAAACCGAATGGCCGGAGCTGGTGTCGCGGTTGCTTTCGCCGGTGCGAATACAGACGTATGTGGCCGGTACCAGCGGCGAAGCACTGAGCCTTGCCGAAAGCCACCCCATGCATGTAGTGGTGGTGGACTTTCAGCTTCCGTGCCGCTCCGGAATACCTGATGGCGCTGAAGCGATGAACCTCGTGCGGTTGCTGCAGAAACTACGCCGGCACGACGGTGCGCCTGCTGGTGCCCCAAAGTCGCCCGCGGCAAGCCATGGCTCTGCGGGTCGCCGCATTCCAATTGCCGATGGCGGCAATTCAGCGGCGAATTCCCGCGAGGCAAGGCCGCTGTTTATTCTGCTGGCCCCGCCCCATGGCGAGATGCCGCAGCTTATGCAGGAGGCGCTCCGCTGGAACGTTTATTCGGTTCTACCGGAACCGCTGAACGTCAACGAGTTGCTCGACACCATGGCGCGGGCCTTGCGGCGTTTTTACGACAACCGCTGGCCGCTTTAAGAGAGTTTTATCGAGCCGATGGCGGCTCGATTGATCTATACAAGGGTTTATTTTCAAGGAGTCTGCATTATGGCAGTCAATGTTCGTCCGCTCGGAGACAAAATCCTGCTCAAACGCACCGAGGCTGATGCCGTCACCAAGAGCGGCATTGTGCTTCCTGAAACCGCCAAAGAAAAGCCCAAGCGCGGCAAAGTGCTGGCCGTGGGCGATGGCAAGCTGCTCGACAACGGCGAGCGGGCATCGTTTCAGGTTAAAAAAGGCGATGAGATCATTTTCGCCAGCTATGCCGGCACCGAAATCAAGGTAGATGGCGAAGAGTTGCTCATCTTGAGCGAAGATGAAGTGCTCGCCGTCTTGGAATAACGCTCGCTCCCGCCGAAGCGCCTCACGGCGGCGCGTTGGATGCAAGCATGAACAGTCAGTAAGGTAACTTTTTTGGAGAACTATCATGGCCGCAAAAATGATTGAATTTGATACCGAAGCGCGCGAAGCCATTCGCCGCGGCGTCAAAACCCT
Organism: Phycisphaerae bacterium; assembly: GCA_049965775.1. Classification (GTDB taxonomy): domain Bacteria; phylum Planctomycetota; class Phycisphaerae; order WQYP01; family WQYP01; genus JABEVB01. The sequence continues at coordinate 15,703 of JBMFVX010000037.1, read as the reverse complement.
CGCCCAGGCGGTGAAGGTAACCCTCGGCCCGTCGGGTCGCAATGTTGTCATCGAAAAATCCTTCGGCAGCCCCACCGTCACCAAAGACGGCGTAACCGTTGCCAAGGAAATTGAGCTTGAGCACCCCTTTGAAAACCTCGGCGCTCAGCTTGTAAAAGAGGTCGCCAGCAAAACCAGCACGGTCGCCGGCGACGGCACCACCACCGCCACGGTATATGCCGAGGCTATTTATGATGAAGGCCTGCGCAACGTAACCGCCGGCGCCAACCCCACGCTGCTCAAACGCGGCATTGAAAAGGCGGTTGAGGCGGTGGTTGGGTACCTCAAGCATATTTCCAACAAGGTTGAAAACTCCAAGCAAATCGCCCAGGTCGGCGCCAGCTCGGCCAACCAGGATGCACAAATCGGCCAGATGATTGCCGACGCCATGGATAAAGTAGGCAAAGACGGCGTCATCACCGTGGAAGAAGGCAAAGGCCTCGACACCACGGTAGACCTCGTTGAAGGCTTGCAGTTCGACAAGGGCTACATCAGCCCGCACTTTGCCGACCCGCAAACCATGGAGGCCACCTTCGAAGACGCCTACATCCTCATTCATGAGAAGAAAATCAGCTCTATCAAAGAACTTCTGCCGATCTTGGGCAAGGTTGCCGAGGCCGGTAAGGCTCTGCTGCTGATTGCCGAGGATATTGAAGGCGAAGCATTGGCCACGCTGGTGGTTAATAAGCTGCGCGGCACGCTCAAGGTTGTGGCTGTTAAGGCTCCGGGCTTTGGCGATCGTCGCAAGTCCATGCTGGAAGACATCGCGATTGTGACCGGTGGCCGGGCCATTTTTGAAGAACTCGGCATCTCCCTCGAATCGCTGGAGCTTAAAGACCTCGGCCGGGCCAAGAAGGTTCAGGTTGAAAAAGAAGCCACGACCATCATTGAAGGCGCCGGCAAGAGTGATCAGATCAAGGGTCGCATCGAGCAGATCAAGAACGAAATTGATCGCACCACCAGCGAGTATGACCGTGAGAAGCTTCAGGAGCGGCTCGCCAAGCTTGCCGGCGGTGTAGCGCTGATCAAAGTTGGCGCCCCCACCGAAGCCGCCATGAAAGAAAAGAAAGCCCGCGTTGAAGATGCTCTTCACGCCTGCCGCGCTGCGGTGGAAGAAGGCATTCTGCCCGGCGGCGGCGTCAGCGTTCTGCGGGCGATCCCGGCGATTGACAAGCTCAAGCTGGACGGCGACGAAAAGATCGGCGCTGACATCGTCAAGCGAGCGTTGTACGCTCCCATCAAGCAGATTTCGGAGAACGCCGGTGTGGACGGCAGCATTGTCGCCCAGAAGGTTCTTGAAAGCAAAGAAACCAATTTCGGTTTCAATGCCCTCACGCACGAATATGGCGACATGCTCAAGATGGGCGTCATTGTGCCGACCAAGGTTGAACGCACCGCTTTGACCAACGCTTCTTCCATTGCAAGCTTGCTGTTGACCACCGACGCGATCATCAGCGATTTGCCCAAGAAGGAAGAAAAGAAGGCCGGCGGCCACAACCACAGCGAAGATTATTGATGCCCGCAAACCCGGAAGGGTCGCGTCATGCCGCCAACCGCGGCGGCGTGCAGCCCGATTCGGCAGCAATTAAAAGTTCTCGGCCCGCAGGATAACCCCTGCGGGCCTTTTTATTGCTCTCTTACATGGGCTTACTTCCGCCGAAGGCTGCGAATGGCCCGTTCTTATGCAGGATTTCAATTTGTACAAAGCCGACGCGGCGCAGCAAATCCACCTGCCAAAGCAGCGGGCGCGGCGTGTCCTCGGCTTCAATATAGGCCACCACGCTATCGCGGTAGGCCAAGCCCGCCGCGCCGCCGCCTTTGAGGTTTATTAAATGCTCTTCATGCCGCTGCTGCATCAGCGTTTGAACCGCCGGCGAATCGTGCCGCAGATGATCAAATATCCAGAATGATCCCCCCGGCCGCAGCCAGCGATACATGGCTCCGAACACCGCCAACCATTCTTCATCGCCGCGCAAATGGTGCAGTACCGCGGCCGCCAATATGATGTCAAATGAACCGGCCGCAAACAAGCTTTGCCGCACATCATTTTGCACCGCCGCCGAAATAACTCCGCCGGCGGCCGTAATACGCTGCTGCGCCCGCTCGAGCATGGGCTTACTTAAGTCCATGAGCGTGCAGCGCAGTGCGGGCAGGCGCTGCAGCATTTTAAGCGTATAGTTGCCGGCGCCGCAGCCAACATCCAGAAGATCGCGGGCCGCGGGGTTGGTGGTTGCGGCCGCAGTCGTGACAAGGTCCATACAAAGCGGCGCGTCCATGGTGGCCGACTGGCCGGTTTCCAGATTGCTGAATCGCTCAACATCGTTGTCGAATCGGCGGCGAATTTCTTCGACGGTAGATTTTGCCATCAGCGGCCTCCTGCTTATCAACCAAGATTTTACGCGGTTGACACTCCCGCCGATAGCCAGCAGGAGACTGGGCCTGTGAGAGTTTTCACCAGATGGCTGCCCCGGCCGAGACGCAAAGCCACCAGCCCACCGGAATCGGCCAAGCGGCCGTCAGTAAATAGCGTCTCATGCAGAGGTCCAATCTTTCTCGCCCATGCCGATGCCTTGGCGCGGGCCATCGGACGGGTTCGCTTTCGCGCTGCCCAATAACTTCAGCATTGGCACGACCGGTCCAACCATCGCTGGCAGAACCGGTTTTTCTCCTGCTCTTTGGGCCATCACCATTTCCTGCAAGCTCTGCGGTATGTGCAGCAATAGTCTGCCCGCGCTTCCAGCGCCGCCCGGGATTGGCACTATCCCTGGCCCATCGCTGCGGCTGACATCTGCCGCTCTACGCCCGCCATACGCCCAATATTTGGTCCTCTTCCCCAATACTGAATAGGTGACTGGTTGTAGTATTCCACGGCAACGTGCAATTCACTCAAAGTTTGTTCCGGCAATCGCTCTCATTATGCAGAATATCCACATAATGTATCGCCTGATCGCGACCTTGGAACTTGGCCCGGTAAAGCGCCTGATCCGCCTGATTCAGCAGCGTCTCGGCAGCGCACGAATCCCTCTCAATAGAGGCGATGCCCATACTCACCGTAACCGGCCGATGGGGCCAGGTAGCCTCATGCACGTGCGTGCGCAGCCGCTCGGCAAGAGCCTCGACCGCGGCACGATCCGCATCCGGATAAAGCACCACAAATTCTTCGCCACCAAAGCGGCTCACGGTATCTGTTTTTCGGGCATGCTTTTGCAGAATTTTCGCCATTATTTTTAAGGCCTCATCCCCGGCAAGATGTCCAAACGTGTCATTGTAGTTCTTGAAGCGGTCTATATCCAACAGCATCAGCGACAACGGACCATGTGTACGCGCCACTCGCGCAAGCTCATCCTCCAGTCGCATTTGCATATAGCGACGATTGCCTATGCCGGTTAGGGTATCGGTTATTGACAGCACCTGGAGTATCTCGTTGGCTGCAAGCAACTCGGCCTGTTTAACCTCGAGCAACTCCCGCATCTGACACAACTCGTTGTTGCGCAACTCCAGTGTCCGGTTGCGGCTGGCCAATTCGCGCTGCATGGTTGCCAGGTCGTTATTGAGCCGACTCAATTCACCATAGAGTTTTTCATCGGCTGCCGAACGGGTATTCTGACGCAAAACCGTATCAGTCGGTGGCGATGGTCCCTGCTCAGGTCGCGACAATGTTCGAGCCGCCTCAACTAATCGCGAATCAGTCATAACTCGCTCCGGCCCAACGCAAGCTCCAGAGCAACGCGAGGTACTTCGACGGCACTTTTGGCCCAGCCATCGGCACCAATCTTCTTCCACAATTCTGGAGCCGCGTTAAATGGAGCACCCCCCACCATCACCCGGATTCGTTTTGTTGCATCCGCCTGCCGAACCGCGGCAATCACCTTTTCTACGGTGCGAATATGTGGCACGATAGTGGCCGATATACCCAGCACATCCGCACGGCGCTGCAACAATGTATCAATTAAATCAGATATGGGAACATTGCCCCCGAGATAGTGCGTTACCCATCCGTGCATTTCCAGCGTGTCGGCTACCATACGGATGCCGATTTCGTGCATATCGCTGGCCACCGCAGCCCCTACAAAACAGTACCCGTTGCGCGGGCCGCTGAAAATGCGCGGATACAACCGCGACATGATAAATTGCGTCGCCGCCGTACAATAATGCTCCTGCGCCACACTGATGCGATTGAGTTCCCACAGACGACCCAGTTCATATTGGGCCTGTTGAAATACATACACATATATTTCTTGGACTGATATTCCGCTTTGCAGAGCATGCTCCACCAGTTGGCCCGCATCCTGCCGACGGCCATCGAGCAGAGCAGCCAGATATTCACGGGCAAGAGACCCAAGTGGCTGATCCAGTTGAATATGGCACTCGCTGGTGACCGGCTGCTCCGCTGCTATAGCTTGCGCCGCACTCAGGCAGTCCATAAGCAACGCGGCATCGGCAGCATCTACAATTACCGCCAGCTGATCACGCAGCAGTTCCAGCATTTGTACAATCGCAGCGCCGGGCATGCCGTGCGCGGCGCCCCACACTTGCAGGCGCTTGATGCACTCCACAAATATGGACGGGTCGGCCATGCGAACCGCCTCGGTAAGATGATCAATCACCGGTTCAATCTGGTCTCGAAGTTCACCTGGCCCTGACCGCCCCGATTCCACTCGCAGGCGCGGTGCCACCACGGCGGAAACTCTCTGTATAATCCGGTCAGTCAAGCCGCCGCGATGGAGATCTATCGCCGCAACCACCGAAGAGTCATTATTTTTGAATATATTGTGAATTGTCTTCATTAACAGCCTCAAGCGAAATAAACCACGCCACGGCCGTGTTTAAGCGCTGATCACAGGCACCAGCCACGTCTGTCCAGATGAAACCAGAGAGATTCCAGTTACCGCAATGATCCGGTTTTTACACCTGGAAGCCGGTACCCGGTTCATGTGTCACCTTCACAACGCCTGCCGGATAGAGAACGTCTGATAATGCAGTTTTAATCTGCACTGGCAGACGTGTAACAACTCCACAAGACCGTAAAGCATCACGGTCTTACATTCTTATCGGCGCAATAACCCTCATCTTATGAAGGCTTTATCTCGCACGGACGGCCAATCTCCGGCGGTGAACCTAGAGACAGCCAAAGATTCTGAACACAATCACACAAACCATTTTGGCATCTCCGATGCGTCAAGACCGCTTCGTTTACCGCAACCCTCAGGTATCCCAAAACACAACGCCACCAATCTGACCGGCCCCAACCACGGCGCAAACCCAGGCTATCCGTCGGGCAACGTCACGGGCCTGTGACAGTTCCTGCCAAACGCCAGCGATTGGAAACTATGCATAATCCGGGCCATACGAATAGCTTGGGCGTAACAGCACCACTCGGCACACTACGCGGCAAAACTGCCCTCACTCGGTGCTCATCTGCAAAACCGCCCGTCTCGAGGTACACCCAGCCCAGTTTATTATCGGGATGGCACGGATGCCGAAATCCTCTATAGGGCAGGATCGCCTCCTATCGGGCTGCGCGCTACTCCGTCGCACAGCGCCCAATCATCTTGCACATGCCGCGCCTAAAAGCCTCCATGCAAAACCCCGTCCTCGCTCAGGTCGCGCCGCAGCATCGCTCCACTGTTCACCTGCTCTCGCGGCGCAGCCGCGTGCCTTGGTATTCTTCAGCAAACCCCCAACGATGTGCCGCTTTTAACTTGGTATCCTTCAAAACCAACCAATAGTCATGAATGTTTTCTCACACACCTCACACGCAAAAACACCCCCCTTTTTCCCTCATCTACGCCCCGACTGCCGCTTCTGCATCAAAACCTGAATGTTTTACCGTCTTTTCCATGGCATCCTTCACAACCGACCAATAGCCACGCATGTTTGCTCACATGCGCAGTCCGCAGTACAGCGCGTTGGCGGAGCATTTTCATCTTATTTTCCAGCACATGCGCGTCAGCAATGAGCATTTACGCTGAAACTTTCTTGACTGTCCGGCACGACTTGCTAAATTGCTTTGACTGCCGCCGGTTTTTACCCAGTCGGTTTACAGGATGGGAATTTTATGACGATACCGAAATTAAAGAATACCGTGCATAAATCCCATATTGCGGCAAGCGGCCGTCTTGGTCGCACGGGACTTGGCGCCATCCGCTGGGCTGCGTGCCTCGCCGCCGCGATGGGCGTCGGGCGAGTTGCGGACGATGCAGTGGCCACCGCAGCAACTCCTTCGGCTAAACCCGATATTGTCTACATTCTCGCCGACGACATGGGTTACGGCGATGTGAGCATTCTTAACGCGGGCGATCGCATTCAAACGCCCAATATAGACAGCATCGGGCGCAGTGGAATGATTTTTACCAATGCGCATGGAGCCTCGGCTTTGTGCACGCCCTCACGATATGGGCTGCTCACCGGGCGCGATCCGTGGCGGTCGGCCATGAAGGCGGGCGAAGCTTGGGGCGTTGCGCCGCCGCTGATCGAAAAAGGACGCATGACCATCGCTTCACTGCTTAAAGACAATGGTTACCATACCGGCTTTGTAGGCAAATGGAATCTCGGCCTCGGTTGGCAATACAAGAAAAACGAACCGCCGTTCGTTAACGGCAAGCCCGATTTTTATAACAGCGCCACGCCCGAACCCTATCGTTACAGTTTTGGCTATTCAAGGGTCAATGCCTCACGCGTAGATTACACCAAACCCATTCTTGACGGCCCCTTGAGCAACGGATTTGATTTTGATTTTTTTATTGCCGGCTCCGCGGATATGTACCCCTTTGTGTACATCAACAATGACAGGCCCGTTGGGCCGGTGGATCGCACCTACACCATTTCCAAGGCCATGATGGGCGCTCATTTTGCCCGCACCGGGCCGGCCGGCGCGTATTTTAACCCGGTGCATGTATTACCCGATTTTAATCGGCAGGCCTGCGATTTTATTGTGCGTCATGCCCATGACTCACATCCATTTTTTCTGTATTACGCGATGCCCTCCCCGCACACACCCATTGCGGTAGCCTCAGCATACAAAGGCAAAAGCCCTCTGCCGTTCGCGTATCTTGATTACTGCATTGAAACCGACGCCATGGTAGGCAAGGTGCTTACTACATTAAAAAAGGAAGGCCTTGCCAACAAAACCATCGTGGTATTCACATCCGACAATGGCTTTGCGCCCTATGTTGACCCGACGCATTACCTCGAGCGGCACGGCGATTATCCGAGTTATATTTTCCGCGGGTTTAAATCAGACATTTGGGAAGGCGGCCAACGCGTGCCGTTTCTCATTGATTGGCCTGGTATTACCAAACCAGGAAGCACTAATTCATCGCCCATCGGCCTAACCGATTTTATGGCCACGATGGCGGCTTACCTGCACTATACGCTTCCGCCTGATGCCGGTGAAGACAGTTTTAACATCATGTCCGCTCTAAAAGGCGGGCATGTAAATTACCCGGTTGTTACCGCCTCGATTGACGGTTCATTGGCCATTATTGATGGCTCATGGAAGCTGGAAATGTGCCCCGGCTCTGGCGGTTGGACACTTCCTAACGCAATGGCCCGAAAAGCCCATCTTCCTCCGATACAACTGTATAACATGGACACTTGGCTGGGCATTACCGAACAATTTAATGTTGCCAAACAATACCCCCAGATTGTACATAAGCTCGAAGCACTGCTCGCAGATGACATTCGCAATGGACGCAGCACACCCGGCCCGATGCAGCACAACGACAATCCACAAATGTGGCCCGCCATCACCTGGACCCAGTCTCTGTCCGCACCTGCCACGCGCAGCAAATAAATAGGTGAGCCAACTCAATAAGCTGCTTCATAGCAGCCGCCGAATTATGGTTATCGTGAACATTGCGGTACACTAATCGTCGTCATTGTGCTATCGGAGTTGCACCATGTTTGGATACCGCATCACGCAGATTATTTTCTGGCTGGCTCTTTCAGTCTATTTCGGCGGACTGACCATTCTTGGCTCGGTGGTGGCGGCGCAACTTTTTGGCACAGCGCAGCACCTTAACATCAGCGCGCCGGGAATTAGCCCCCATCTCAACGCACCTCGCGAAATCGCCGGCACCATGTTTGGCAACATTCTGCAAATATTCAGCTATGTTGAATTACTTTGCCTGCCGCTGATGCTCATTGCTCTGCTACTGCAACTGGCTGTGTTTGTCGGGCCGCTGAACTTCTGGCTATGGCTTCGCATTTTGTTGACCGTAGGCCTGCTGTTGGTGGCATTTGAAGATGTATTTCGCACAGGGCCGGAGGTGCGCCGTGCCCATGAAGCCTGGGTGAAAGCGGCCGACTCGCAACCCGCACTCATTGCCGAGAAGCAAAAGGCCTTTGATGCGCTTCATGCCAAGTCTGAAACGAATGGCAAAATTAAAATTCTTGTGATGGCGCTGCTGGTGGTGGTTTCTGCGTCGGACCTCGGCCCCACCAAACCTGCGGCAAAGGCTTCCGCAACCGCCACGCCACCGGCGACGCAACCCGGCAAGTAACGGCCTTCCACACGCCAAGCCCTGTCATTGAAAACACAGCGACCGGTGCACGCTATGCCAGCACCGCTCCACTTGGCGTTTTTAGCTGCCCACGGGTATAACCATGCAGGCTCAACTGATTGGCTGCAGCGGATAACACTCCATGGCACGCGAAACAAAACAACAGCGACACACCAGAACACTGGAAATTATTGCCCAGCTCAAAGCAACCTTTCCTAATGCGCATTGTGCGCTCCATCATGCCAATGCCTTGGAGCTTCTGATTGCAACCATTCTTTCGGCACAATGCACCGATGCCCGCGTGAATATGGTGACGCCGGTACTGTTTAAGCGCTTTGCGACTGCGGCGGCCCTGGCGGCTGCGCCGCAAAACGAGCTGGAAGGCATCATCAAAAGCACCGGCTTTTTTAGAGCCAAAGCTCGCAGCATAAAAGAAGCCGCTGCCGACATTGTGCATAAGCATCACGGCGAGGTGCCGCAGACGATGGAGGCCCTGACCGCATTACGCGGCGTTGGTCGCAAAACAGCCAACGTTGTTTTGGGTAACGCTTTTGGCATGGAACTGGGCATCGTGGTGGATACGCATGTGGGCCGGCTGTCGCGGCGGTTGGGGCTGACGCGCCATACCGATGCCGAAAAGGTTGAACGCGACCTCATGGAACTGGTGCCGCAAAATGACTGGACGCTGTTTTCGCATCTGCTTATTTCACATGGCCGCCGTTATTGCACAGCGCGAAATCCCAATTGCGGCGATTGCCCGCTTCAAAAGCTCTGCCCCTCGGCATTTAAGCACGGCAAACCCGCTGCCAAATCCAAGCCTGCTCGTGACAACGCCGGAGTCAAAATCGGGAGCACACGCTGACCATGGCCCAAACACGCAAACCAGCTTGCGGTATTGATGCCATCGGCATCGAGCATGTCAACATCTATATCGGTAACGTGGAACGCTCGCGGCAGTTTTACGGCCAGATATTGGGCCTGAAAGAAATTCCGCGGCCCGATTGGTTTGATTTTCCTGGAGCATGGTTTTGCGTTGGGCGGCAGCATCTGCATTTAAGGTACGCAAACCCGCTGCCCCCGCGTACCCAAGAACACTTTTGTATTCAGGTGGCGATCCTCGCGGCCGCAAAGGCGCATTTAGAAGCTCGCGGCATTCTCTGCCGGCCCGATCGCGACTATGGCCACACGCGCCGCTTCGTTATTTTCGACCCTGATGACAACTACATCGAAATTTCGGAGATTAAGCCAGCGTCCGTATCTTAGACCTGAATGTCGCATTATTCTGCCATCTGGTCTAAAGCGGCCTTCCAGTACCACTCCCGAATTATTGGAACCCAGCTTCGGCAGATCACCCTGCAAGCATCCCGAAGGCTTGGCGGCCATGAGGCTCATGCAGCCACAACGACGGCTGCGGCCTTCCAGCGGTTGCGCATATACCTGAAGAGTCGCGCGCCGGAAAATAGCGCTGCACCAATAGAACCGACAAAAAATCCGATGGGCCAATCCGTCACAAATGACAATGCAATGGCGGCCCACATCATTCCAGCCGCCAGCGCAACCGATAAAGCCATCGCCCGCACCGGATGGGCGGAAAGTGTCTGGGCGGTGGCCGCCGGCGCCACTAACAAGCTAAATACCAGCAGCGTCCCCACCACCGGCAACGCCATGGCGGTAACCAAGCCAAGCAAGGTTAAAAATAGCAAATCGGTGATCCCTGCGCTCACCCCCCGCGATACGGCAAGTTCGGGAAAGGCGGATTGCAGGAGCAATGGGCGATACAAGCAAATTACGCCGATCATCACCCCGATTGAAATGATCGCGACAGGCAATAGTTCAGAAGCGGACACCCCGAGCACCTCGCCAAACAACAGCGAAAATACCGCAGGTCCATAGGCGTTGGTCATGCTTAGAAGCAGCGATCCCAAAGCCATGAGCGTTACCAATACAAGCCCGGCCGCCACATCTTTACGTCCCAGTCGTTGCAACTGTTGCAGCAGTAGAACCCCGACCGCTACAAAAGCCAGCAAGCCCCAGAGCGGTTGGACTCCCAGCAACTGTGCGGCCGCGGCTCCGGGAAAGGTGCCTATTGGCAGCACATGAGCGGCAAACGCCGATCGCCGCAGAACCACAAAAAAGCCTAATACGCCGGCGGTAATCGCGATAATCGAGGCGGCAATCCACGTATTGATCATAAAACCGGAAAACATGGCATTTACCCTTCGATGTTTTACTTAGGAGCCTGCCTGCGGGAGCAAGTGAGCCGCAACACGCCGCTGCAACAGATGCTGACACGGAACGCTTAGAAGATACACTGCGAAGATAATGGCCACCACAAAAAAACTTACCGGCCAAGCTTTTCCTGAAAACCAATAGTAACTTTCATAGGCCAGCCAGATGCCGCCCCAGACAGCTGAAAGTCCAACAATGACCGCCCATAAGATTGCCGCGACTGGCCTTCGACTGATTCGTAAGGCTGTAGCTGCGGGGCCTATAAGCAGCGCCGAGGCCAACACCGAACCTACCGACAATGCTGCCAGCGCTACGGCTCCGGCCAAGGTCAGTAAATGTAGTATACCCACCCAGCGGTTGGAAATACCGCGTGTCGCCGCAAGTTCCGGGTCGGTCACACTCAACAATAGCGGCCTGTACAACGCCGTCACAGATCCAAGACCCAACAGAGCAATGATAATCGCCGGCCATACCAGACTCGAAGGTAGCGCAAACATGGACCCGAACATGACCATCACCGCCGCCCCGGTCGTGCTGGTCGTAGTAACATCAAAATAGAGAAATAAGGCTGATAGTCCAAGCCCGGCTCCAAGCACAATGCCGGTAGCTATATCCTGATCACGGACTCGGCGCAACCCCAGAAATTCCAAACTCACAGCCGCAATGGCCGCGATCCCCAAAAAACCCGCCAAGGGACTGATACCCAACAAAAACGATGCCGAACCGCCTGCACTGCTGACATCGCCCAACGCGTGGCCGGCAAAAGCATGGCCCCGCAAAATGGTAAAAACACCAATGACTGCGCTGACCACCGCCGCACTGCCGCCAACCAGTAAGGCCGTTCGCACCGGACCGCTGTAAAAAAAGCTGAAATGCAAATTGTGCGCCAGCCAACCCATCATGCGCCTTGCTCCTCCGCAAGCTTCTCGCTTGGCACAACGTAGCAGGCGTCTTCACCCTGTTGCGGCCCTGCATTCGGCAGCACAAGTACTCTACCGCCATAGTTGATCACGGCAACTGGATAACCGTACAAGCGGCTTAGGGACTCCGTTTGTACCACTTCCGCGACGCTGCCGCTGGCAGCACGACCTTTCGCCAGATACACAATTCGATCCAGCAGCGACAGCAGCGGATTCATGTCGTGAGCGGTAACCAGCACCGCAATGCCATGCACACGTGTAAGATGCCCCAGCAATTGCGCCAATTCACTCGCTGAGCGAAAATCCAAATTTGCCAAAGGTTCATCGAGCAGAAGCAATTCGGGTTGCCGAGCCAAGGCGTGGGCAATCACAGCGCGTTGCTGTTGTCCACCGGACAGTTCCCCAATACGCTGATAAGCAAAGCCTTCAGCCCCCACCGCGTGGATCGCCCGCTCTACCTGTTGCCGATGACTGCGGGAAAACCATCGCGGCCCAAGGCGGTGGCCGTCACAACCTAATTGCACCAGATCATAGACCCGCAAAGGCAGGTCAGGTGCAAAGATTATCTTCTGTGGGACATAGCCCACCAGATCGCGAGATCTGGCCGGCGGAAGCCCACATACCCGCACCTGACCATGCGGCGATCGCTGCAGCCCAATTAAACTGCGCAACAATGTTGTTTTTCCAGCCCCATTCTCACCAATAAGCCCGCAAAACTCCCCGGTACGGATGGTGAAAGTGACGTTTTGCAACAGCACCCGGTCGCCGATTCGTACCGTGAGGTCATCCACCGCAAGCAGCGATGCGCCGGTCTGCTTCGCCGCGGCAGCTTTTGCACCGGGGGGGTGGGCCGACGTGCCAGACACCGCCATGGCATCATGAGCGACGCGATCTTTTTTTGCGATTAAGCTAATCGGCTTCTCCAAGCGACAAGTTGAACGGACCTTATGTGAGTATACGCGGCACCCTGCTTTTACGCACCTTTGGGTGCTATACGCTTAACTCTCCTTCGCGGTTCGTCATGCTCACGCGATGAACCGATGCCAAGTCCCGAGCCGCCCCTACACCCATTTTTGGAAATCGAAATGAGTGCAGAGGCCGGCCCCGGAGGCCATTATTTTAAGACCGTTGTGGAATTACCATTTGTCACGGCCCGTTGCAGCGCGTTGACTTCCGCAAGCATCCAGTTTTGATAGTTGTAGCCCGTGGGCATGGTTTCATACACACCGACCACCGGAATATGCGATTTCTCCGCTAAATGCAGAAATGAAGAGGTTAACGGATCGGTAACCTGCTGATTGTATACAAACACTTTCACCTTGTGTTCACGAAACAGCCTGTTCTCAATGCTGATATCCTGTGGCGCCGGGTCCGTACCATTCATGATGGCTGCCTGCAGATTCCATGGGGTTTTTACGATACACCCAGCAGCCTGCAACAGGTAGTTGCCCACCGGCTCCGTGACTGCCACTGGCGTTTTGTCGCACTTCTTCTTAAACCGGGCTATGGCCGCGTACCACGGTTTCAGCGAGGCATCAAACTTCTTTACATTGCTATAGAAGTACCGCTCATGGGCGGGGGCCAATTTGCTTAGTGCGTCGGCGATGGCTTGGGCAACCTTCGGCATGGTCTGAGGCTTGTACCATAAATGTGGGTTAGGCGTATTATCCGGCAGCCCCAGTAAATGCTGCACGTCTATGACCTGCCGCTGCGCCTGCGGTGCCGCCGAGAGAATCTTCTTGACCCAGGTATCGTACCCCAGGCCATTTCGTACGATCAGTTGCGATTGGGCTACCTCAATGGCCACGGAGGGGCTGGCCTCAAAAACGTGGGGATCGGTATTCGGATCGCTGACAATGGAGCTTACAGTCACATATGTTCCCCCGATTTGCTCGACGACATTGGCGTATTGATTCTCAACGCCGACGGCACGAATCTTAGCATGAGCAACACTCGCCATCCCCAGAGCGACCGCGGCAGTTGCGGCCAGCATTGCAAATGAGCAACGGATTCGGTAAACATAGCCGGTAACACCGGCACAAAACATGGATACACGCATGGTATCATCCCCTTTTAGAGTCTGCGCCTTGGCAACCAAGCTACAAGCTTCTACGGCATGGACGCGCGCGCGTTCACCGGAATAGCACGGCCACGGGCTGGACGAAAGATAGTTTTACAATGTTATACTACTTATGTCAAGTAAATATTATACTTTGTATTACGTTTTATTTTCATTAGACATCAGGTAATTATTGGAAGCACCGGTTGAAGCGATCACCATCGCCCCCGCACTTCCGTTGTCCAATCGTGGCGGCTCATGCCTTAGAAGTTCAAGCTCAGCCGTATCGTTGCCACAAGCGCATCGGGATAAGTGCCGCCGCCGTCATGAACGAAGTATTGCAGATCGGGTTGCAGTGTTACGCCATGGCCAAAGTTGAAACTGTAAAAGCCTTCAAAAATTAATTCATACGGCTTCGGCAGATTCGCCTGAGAGCTGATGTGCGCCCAGTTATAATCAAGACCGAGCTGATCGCTGGGGCGGTCAGGCATGAGGCCTGTGAACACGAAGCCGCCTTGTGACGCGAAATCAATGGCGTTGACGCGCCGATCGGCGGCCATGAGTGTTGCAAAAGCCGCGAGGCTCTGGTTAGCAGGATCGGTCCATAACGTCTGGTCTACATAGGAATAGACGCTGCCGCCGCCAGCCTGCACCGAGCCACCAAGCGTGCTGAGTTGCCCGGTGCGCCACGTCCCGCCAAGTGCAACAACTCCTGGCAGAGTGCCGTTGATCCGCCAGTTATAATCGCCTTCCGCTATGAAAAACGTGCCCACGGGTTGGCCGGTGGGTTCCAGTGTATTAAAGGCCTGGTCTAGTGCCGATGGGTGAAAACGGTCGAAATAATAGGCTCCTAATTTGAGTATTAACGGCCCATTGGGGTTCAACGCCGTAACAATTCCCAGTGCGGCTAATGGGTAAAATGGAGAACCTATCAAGGTGGGAAAGGCAGTGGGGCTGTTATTGATAAAAGTTTGTGCATCCGGCGGCTCTGCAAAAAAATCGCTCGCATCTTGCCGCCCCACACGTACTTCCAGCAACTGGTTGAACATCTGATCGTAATATAGTTGATAAAGTGCACTAAACGGCGCTGCATCAAGCACATCATACGGCTGCAGAGATCCTCCGTTAGTAGCGGTACCGTTCTGTCCCCACAATCCTTCGTAACTGGCAAAGACGGTACCCCCAGGTAGACCCAAAAGCGTTTTGGTATCAAAGCTGATGTTAAAGGTCAGCAGCGACCGGTAGGCAGAACGCCGAGTTGCCAATCCGCCGGATAAATCATACGAGCCGTCAGTTATCAGCGAGCCACTGAAGGTAAAGCCTTTTTTCTGCAGATTGGGCCGCAGGCCGAACCAGTCCCCGGTCAGGTCACCGGAATAATCCGGGGCTGCAGCCGCAGGCATCGCAGGTTGCGAAGCGACCGCGTCAATCGCAGCGCCAAATGTGGCTGGCGCAGCCGAGCCTGCAGTCTGGGCACCGGCCAAATTGCATGCTCCCATGGCCAAGGCGGCTGCCCCGATGGCCAGTGTTTCGGTGGCAAGTCGCGGGCATGGCGTGTTCCGAATAAATCGCGGAAATTCAAACATCAACAAATTCTCCTGGCAGTTCAGCAATTACCTTGCACATCAATTGCAAGTTCAACATCCTCGCCCACCAAGGACCGGATGCCGCAATGGCAGAACCAACGAGGCAATGTTATACAAAGTATAACGTTATTGTACAAGTCGTATTCGTTTCTTTGATTCAGTGATCCCAGCAAAGACAATCACATGCAAGGCCTAAGCCAAAGTCCCTTCTATAAAAATCGCATTTCATCCGCATAGGCATTGCGATTTGTTCAAAAATCAGCTTCCCCTTACTGGGCACGCCTCCACAAGGTCCAACGCTCGCCGCTGCAATGCGGTTGGCTCCGCATACTTGATGAACTTGGCCACCACAGCGCCTTTCTCGTT
>JBMFVX010000036.1:0-24316 GCA_049965775.1 Phycisphaerae bacterium | reverse complement strand
GGGCAGCGGGCAGGGCGCCCAGATGCAGCGCCCGCTGGCGGTGGCCATTATTTCAGGCCTGACGGTGCAATTACCGCTGACGCTGGTGGTGCTGCCGGCGCTGCTGGCCATCGGGCGTCGGCCAAAGCCAGTGCCCTGATGCGAAAGGAGCCTGACAGCATCGTTGAAAACGCGGACTGACCGCAGCTTATGTATTGTCTCTGTCGGATAATAAAAATCGAAAATGTAGCAGGCGGAAAGGACTTTGAGCGTAAACTCCCGTGCACCCCGTTACGACAGGCCGATGCCGTGGCCAAGGCCATGGCCGTTGTAAAGCACAGTGCTGGTGGGGGTGTTGCGAATGTCAGACTTGCTGCCGGGCGGAGCTGGAGTAGATCAGCCAGTCCCTGCAGAAACCTGATTATTGATACTTATTAGACGTCGAGCAGCAGGCGGGCCGGGTCTTCCAAAGATTCTTTAACGTGCACCAGAAACGTCACTGCTTGCTGGCCATCAATGAGGCGATGATCATAAGAAAGCGCCACATACATCATAGGCCTCACGACGATTTGATCGTTGACGACGACGGCTCGCTTCTCAATTTTATGCAAACCTAAAATGGCGCTTTGCGGCGGGTTTAGAATGGGAGTAGACAGGAGAGAGCCAAAAACGCCGCCGTTGGTGATGGTAAAAGTTCCGCCGCCCAGTTCTTCGAGTGAAATTTTGCCCTCACGGGCACGCGTGGCAAGCCGCTTGATTTCATTTTCAATTTGCGCCATGGAAAGCCGATTGGCGTAGCGCACCACGGGTACAATAAGACCTTTTTCAGTTGATACGGCCACACTGAGGTGGACGTTGTTTTTATAGACAATGGTGTGATCTTGAATTTGGGCGTTGACCGCAGGTACGGCCTTGATGGCGGCACAGGCGGCGCGGGCAAAGAACGACATAAAGCCCAAGCCAACACCGTGATGCTTTTCAAACCGGTCTTTGTACTTTTCGCGCAGGGCCATGACCGCAGACATGTCAATTTCGTTGAATGTGGTAAGGATTGCTGCGGTATGCTGTGCTTCAACAAGTCTACGGGCGACGGTTTCGCGCAGTTTAGACATTTCAACGCGTGTTTCTTCCGGTTGGCCGGATAGATCGGCGGGCACGGCGGGAAGGGCCGACGGTCGGAGGCTGGCTGCGGCGGCAGGCACCCCACGCGACTCGCGTGAGGTTTGTGTGGCGGCCACATCGGCCGCTGGAGCGCCGCGGCTGCCTGCATTTGATTCGATATATTGCAGTACATCGCCTTTGGTAATTCGATTGCCAGGACCTGTTGGCGGGACGCGGGTTGCGTCAATTCCATTTTCGGCCGTCAATCGCTGTACCGAAGGGCTAAGCGGGCGATCATCCTTGGAGCCGTTGGGAGCCGTTGTGGAACCACTGCCAGTTTTGATACCTGGCTTGGCATCTGCTGGCGCTGGGGCGGAGGCGCCAGCGGCCTTGGCGGATGTGTCAATTTGGGCAATAAGATCGCCTACGTTTACGGTCTGCCCTTTGGCCTTGACAATATGCAGAATGCCGGAGCCGCCAGCAGGCAGTTCCACGCTGGCTTTGTCGGTTTCAAGTTCGGCAACGACATCATCTGGGGCAACCATTTGGCCGTCGGTCTTTACCCAGTTGGCAATGCGGGCTTCGGTAATAGATTCGCCCAGGCCGGGCACATGTAGATCGAGCAACGTTGTTGACATGGCATTCCTTGCGTAAAACTCTTACACGTCATCCGTGCAGTATAGCGCTGCGGCGGCTCACTTGCCAACCGGAGCGGCTTCCGACACTTCCACTTCGCTTACGGCCGCTTTGCGCGGGCCTGGCAGCGAGGGGTTTTCGATAATGGGTCGAGAATATTCCCAGGGCACCAGCCCAAGAGCTTTGCTGATGATTTCCTGCTGTTCTATAACATGGCGTTCGTGCGAACCCGCCGCAGGGCTTGCGGATGGCTTGCGTCCCAAATACAGCAGTTTCTGCATACCTGGCCAGTGATAATGCATCTTGGCCCCGATAAATGGATAAACGCCATTGTTGCGAGGCTCTTCCTGCACCCATACCAACTCCACGCCTCGTGGGTAAGTGCGGGCGATTTCGGTAAGCCGTTCGGCATGGAATGGGTAGATTTGTTCCAGCCGCAGAATGGCGATATCGCTGATTTTATTGCGTGTACGTTCTGCGAGCAGTTCGTAATAAACTTTGCCGCTGCAAATGAGTACGCGCTTCACCTTGCTGCGATCGAGCGGCTGGGTTTCATCGAGAATTTCCTGAAAGCCGCCGGTGGTGAAATCGTCGAGCGTAGACACCGCGAGTTTGCTGCGCAGCAGTGACTTGGGCGCCATGACAATCAGCGGCTTGCGGAAACTGCGCTTTACCTGTCGTCGCAACAGATGAAAATACTGGGCCGGGGTTGTTGGATTGCATACCTGGATGTTGTCTTCCGCGGCCAGTTGCAGGAAACGCTCGAGCCGGGCGTGAGAGTGTTCCGGGCCGGCGCCTTCGTAGCCGTGGGGCAGGAGCATCACGAGGCCATTGTATTTTCCCCACTTGGTTTCGGCGCTGACAAGGTATTGGTCAATAATGGGTTGGCACATATTGACAAAGTCGCCGAATTGAGCCTCCCACATGACCAGCGCGTGCGGGTCAGCGGATGCAAAGCCATATTCAAAGCCAACCACCGCCAATTCAGATAGCATGGTGTTGATAATGGTAAAGCGACTCTTGGCCTCGGCAAAATTGGCCAATGGTACAAAAGATCGCCCGGTTTGCGCATCATACAGAACCGCATTGCGATGACCGAAGGTGCCCCGGCAGACATCCTGGCCGGTGAGCCGCACCCAGGTGCCTTCGTCGAGCAGCGATCCGATGGCAAGCATTTCACCGCAGCCCCAGTCAATATCAGTGCCACGGGTTACGCATTCGAGGCGATGCTTGAGCATCTGCGCGACTTTGGGATGCACATGAAAACCTTCAGGTGTCCGGCAGACTTTATCGGCGATGTTGGTCAGCGTTTCGCGGGCGACGCCGGTAGCTGCGCCCCAATCTTTGATACTGCGTGGTACATGAATCAGGTCCTTCCAGGGGCCGTGCGGTGGTGGTGGTTGATCGGCGGGTTTGAAGGTCTGGGCGTATTCCTGCGCTTTATCGAGCCGCTCGCGCACACTTTGCGCCATCTGGTCTAATTCGGCCTGGGTAATGACGCCGCCGTCGAGGAGACGTTTGGCGTAGATTTCGCGCACGGTCGGGTGTTTGGCAATTTCGCGGTACATCACCGGCTGGGTAATGGTGGGGTCGTCAATTTCATTGTGGCCCCGGCGGCGATAGCACACCAGGTGAATGATAGCATCGGCCTTAAATCGCTGCCGAAACGCCACGGCTACGCGTGCGGCCTGCACCACGGCTTCCGGATCATCGCCATTTACATGGAATACCGGAGCCTGTATTGCCTTGGCGACGTCGCTTGGGTAACGGGTGAACCGCGAATCGGTGGGGTTGGTGGTAAAGCCGATCTGGTTGTCAATAATGACGTGAATGGTTCCACCGGTGCGGTATGCTTCCAGCTCCGAGAGGTACAGCGTTTCAGCGACAATGCCCTGACCCGTGAATGCCGCATCGCCGTGGATGAGCACCGGCACCACTCGCTGGCGGGTAACGTCACCTTTGCGGTTCTGTTTGGCGCGGGCGATGCCTTCCACCACGGGGTCCACGATTTCGAGGTGGCTGGGATTGGCTGACAGCGAGAGATGCACCTGCTTGTTATGTCGCGTTACATGATCACAGGCATAGCCGAGGTGGTATTTAACATCGCCATCGCCGGTAAACTTCTGCGGGCGATCGAGCACTTCAGCCATGATCATTTCGTAGGGCTTTTGGAGGATGTGCGCGAGCACGTTCAGGCGGCCCCGGTGGGCCATGCCGATGATGATTTCATCCATTCCCAGAGCGCTGCCTTCTTCGATGATTTCGTCGAGCAGGGTGATGATGCCTTCGCCGCCTTCAACCGAGAAGCGTTTAACCGTGGGATGGCGTCTCTGCAGAAATTGTTCAAACTCTTCGGCCGCGATGAGTCGTGACATCACATGCTTTCGCTGCTCGGACGAGAGGTTCGGCTGATTGAGCGTCGGCTCCATTTGCTCCTGTAAAAATGCCCGTTGTGATTGATCACGGATGTCCATATATTCAACCGCGAAGGTGCCGCAATAGGTGCTGCGCAGCTGCGCGATGAGTTGGCGCAGTGGCATCGCGCGGCGGCCGCCAAAGCTGCTGGAATCAACGCTTCGGTCGAGGTCGGCTTCAGTAAGGCCAAACTCATCGAGCGCGAGCAAGGGGTGCTCGGCGCTGTTGTGGCCCAACGGGTTTAAGTTGGCAATGAGGTGCCCTAATTCACGGTAGGCATGTATTACATCGAGCGCCTGCGATTCGCGGCCGGTCCCGGTTGCGCGATCATCGAGCCTGGCGGCGGATGATTCGGCTCGCTCAGAAGCTGGTTGCTGCTGCGACAAATCAAAACCGCGAAAAAACCACTGCCACTGCGGGTCAACCGCGTGCGGGTCTTGTTTCCATTGGTCATAAAGGTGTTGAAGAAATTCGGGGTTCAAGCCATTGACAGCATCAATTAATTTGGGGGGTAATTCGGCGGTACTCACAAAAAGTCTCCAAAGCGCTGCAGTGCGGCCAAACGCTGGCCGGCGCTGCGCCTTACGCGATAACCCTATTATGACAAGTTTCCGTTCGCATTGCAGCCTTTTTAGGGTGGCGAGCCAATCTTTTCGCTTGAGGGCTTGTTGAAGGCCTTAAAATACGCATAGGTGAATATGTATTCAAGGCAAAGCCCTCACTTCGGGTGCATGACGGGGGGGGTAACCCCTGCCTATCCTATAACATCGGCGTTTAGGAAAGGTTTGCATTATCGGAAGCAAATCGGTCCTGCAAAAATCCTTAACCACCCCTGTGCCAACATTCGATGGCGCAGGGGCTGCCGCTGGCATTGTGCGAGGTATTCGGCCAATTAACCGCGGATCGGCTCAATGATGGACTGCGTTCGTACCAGCACGCGAGCCTCGCCAAGCAGGTGGAAGCCTTCAATATGCACAGCTCTGCGATGCAATTGGGCTACCACCAGAGACATACACTCGGTGCGGCCGTTTTCATCTTTTCGCTGGGCGAGCAAGCCATCCTGATCGTCAGCCAATCGCTGCAGCTCAATGACCGAGTTTTCATAGAGTGCCTCGGTAATGTGCTCCTCGTTAATGGCCAGGTAGTAGTGATGCTTATCGCCGAGCGGTTTGTCGAACTGCTTGTCACCTTTGCAGGGCAGGCGCTCAATAAGGCCGCGGTCTGGCAATGATTTGTTTGGAAAGCATGCCAGTTCGGTGATGGTGTCGGTGCCGGCGCCGCAAATGGTCACGGTGTGGCCTCCGCCGGCGAGCAGCCACATTGATACCTCGAATTCACCAAGGAAACGTACGCGCCTTGCTTCAACGGCGAATAATTCGGGGTGCAGCGGGCGGTCGTACACGAGTACGGACAAGCCGGCGCTGCGTGGCTTCTTGCTGGGGGTGGATGTGGGTGATGGTTTTGTGGGTTTCATGCTAACTCCTTCAATAGGTGTAACTGGGCGCCCAGTTCCGTTGGACGCGCCTGCACGCCGAGCGTTGGTCTTCGCAGATGCGTGACCGCTGCGCCAGGAATGCGTTTTTGATACTTTGTGTCTTTTCTTCACAATCTCTTCCGTTTCAATCAACTTAAGTCAGTGCCTGCCCTTTTGCCTGTACAAAAAACCAGAGTTTTCAGCCTGCCGTCCATGGTCAGGCGATGGCTCACATGACGGATGCACCGGCCGTCGGACACACTAGTTACGACTGGTACATTCAAGTACTGGCACGAATATAGCAAAATACTTTCACCGATGAAAGTTTTTTCTATAATATTTGTAAAAATGATAAAAACATACCATTTCAGAAATAATATACTGTTGCTTTTGCTGTACAGCCTTGTTTATAGCTGGATTTTCATCGTTGCGACCACTATTATCAGATTCTTATGACGAGTAAATTCATCAGCAATAGCTATATGGAGCGGGTCGGCAAGCATTGGCAGGCAACGAGCGCCCTTATTGTCGGCGATGTTACAATCGGTGAAGACTGTAGTATTTGGTTTAATACCAGCCTTCGCGGCGATGTTGCCGCCATTACCATCGGCGATCGCGTCAATGTGCAAGAGGGAGCCGTATTGCATTGCGATAGCGGCAAGCCGTTGGAAATCGGTGACCGCGTAACAATCGGTCATGGCGCTGTGGTGCACTGTGCGAAAGTTGGGGCAGGCAGCCTTATCGGGATCAAGTCGGTCGTGCTGGGCGGAGCGGTGGTGGGTAAGAATTGCATCGTTGCTGCCGGGGCAGTGGTATCGCCGAATGCCGTTGTACCGGATGGTCATGTTGTCATGGGAGTGCCCGCCAAGGTGGTACGACCGGTGCGTGAAGCCGAGTTGGACGATATGCAGAAAAACAATGATCATTATGTGGAGCTTGCCCGTCAGCATGCCGAGAAACCCGCAACGCTGTATCAGTTTCGCCAGCGCGATTGAGGCCATCGTGGCGGCTCGGGCCTCGGCACTTTTGCATCGGTACGAATACCAGGTTGCCCAAATTCAAGGAGTTCCTGCACATGAATGTTCATGAGCTTGTCATGCTTGCGATGCGGTGGTTGCACATTGTCGGCGCGTGCATATTGGTGGGAGCGCCGATTTTTATGTGGCTGTTTCTTGAACCGGCGATGGCTCAGATAGATTCCGGCATTCGCGATGCCATGCAGAATCGCATGATGCGCGGCTGGCGAATGTTTTTGGGACTGGTCATTTTGACCCAGATCATATCAGGGTTTTATTGGCTCTTTGAGGTGGTGGATATCGCCCATCAACCACCCGTATATCAGATGTTATTGGGCGTAAAGATGCTTGCGGCGTTTGTACTTTTCTTTTTGTTGTCGGTGCTGGCCGGGCGTGCCAAATCGTTTGAGATCTTTCGCAGGCAGTCGCGACGCTGGCTTGCCATAACGGCGATAACGGCGCTGGTGGTTGTGCTTTGTGCCAGTGCCATGCGTATCAGTGTTGCGCAGCGTCATCACCTTGACCTGACGAACACTCATGTTGGGGTCAGTCCCGCCCTTGCTAAGTAGAACTGCCGGGTTGGTTGGGGCGGCGTTGTAAACCGTGAGAAAGCAATCTTGGGCCAAGCGATGAAGTTAACCCAAGACGGCCTGTCACTCGGCGGCGAGCATCACCATAGCCGCAGCGAACGCCAAAACTGCCGCGTAGCCATAGCTCCACATAGGTCCATGCTGATACAGCACTCCCATAACAATGTTGGCGGCAAACAGGCCGAGGCTTCGCGTGGCGGTCAGCGCCCCCATGCCGCCGCCGGTTGACCCCTTGGGAACGATTCGGGAAAGAATGGCGGGTTCAAGGGTTTCAATAACGCCCAGCGCCAGCCCCATAAGTGACACACAAACGTAATACAGTGCATGCGGCCAGTGCAGCAGTCCCACCAGCCCCATTCCTGCGGTGCCAATCGCCCCGATGGCATATCCACCAATAGCCAGAAATCGCACGCCGCGGCCGGCTAAATGTCCCGTGGCCAGGCCTGCGAGTGCCGAAATGCCAAAAAAAACAACATAAGAAAGTACCGCCAGCGCCGGGCTGTGGGTTGCCTGATCTACCGTGATGATCGGAAACCCAAAGCTAAATGAACTAAAGCCGTACAACCCAGTGGCCCAAAGCAGACGGCGATACAGTTTGCGATCGCTGTGCTCTTCAGCAGCGGTTTTGGCGCCTGCGGCCTGCGGTACAACCGCGCCTTTGCGGCCGGCACGCACAAACGACAATACCAGCGACGAACAAAGCAATGGCACAATGGTAAAGAGAAAAATCTTCCAGAGCGCAACATGCGCTAACAGCAGCAATAGCGCGGCTGTTGCCGCCAAAAATCCACCGCCGATATCCAATGCGTGCAAGAATCCGAAGGCTTTGGCTCGATGGGCCGGCAAGACTACTTCGGTAAGCATGGCGCGGCGCGGCGGCGAGCGAAAGTTGCGCGCCCACCAGCCGCCGGCGAAAAGCGCAATACAGCCCGCGGCACTGGTGGCAAGCCCTGCAAGCGATAAAAGCGGGATCAGCAGGTTGCCGGTCAGAGCCATTTTCTTATGACCAAACTTATCGCCCAAGCGCCCACCGATGAGGCCGAATGCCGCGCCGGGACCATAGCTGATCGCCGTGGCAATACCGAACATATAGGCCGGAGCCGCCAACTGATTCACCAAAAAAAGCGGAAAGACCGCCAAAACAGCCTGATATCCGAGGTCAGCAAAGCACGCGGAAAAACTGATGAGCAGCACATTGGCGCTGAGCCAGCGATCATTTGGGGCGGGTTGAGTCATGGAAGCGTCGTTGACCATTTGTTCTCCGGGGGTATTGCGCCTCATGGCACGCCTGTAAAATCCCAAGTCGCATGGTAACGTTGGCTTGGCTGCCGTGCCAGTGAAAGTTGCGGGTTTGCGATGGGTGGACCATCGTTGGGACATTCAAGGCCAACTCGTTTATGATGCAGGGATGACGATGTTGGAACCTGGGAACAGCGTAATTGAAACAGCGCCTGCAACTTCCGATGCAGTAATTGCGGAGGATGTTGGCAAGCGATACAAACAAGGGTCCCGAAACGTCGCGGCACTCAAAGGGTTGACGCTTAGAATTGCGGCCGGCGAGTTTGTAGCGATTATGGGGGCTAGCGGATCGGGCAAGTCTACTTTTTTACATTTGTGCGCGGCGCTGGACAAACCCGATTCGGGACGGTTATGCGTTGCCGGCCGGGACATCGGACGCCTTGGCGAGCGTGAAGCGACGACATTTCGGCGGCGGGGCGTGGGAATTGTGTTTCAGCAGTTTAACCTCATCCCGACGCTTTCAGTGAAAGACAATATCATGCTGCCGGTGCGATTGGCCGGTGATGACGAAGCTCCGGCCGGGCGGCGGATGCAGGAACTGGTGGAGCGGCTGCGGTTAAGCCATCGGGTTGAGCACAGGCCCGATGCGCTCTCGGGAGGCGAACAGCAACGGGTGGCCATTGCGCGCGCACTGGTGATGCGGCCGCCGCTGCTCCTGGCAGATGAACCGACGGGAAATCTCGATTCGTTAAATGCGGGGCAATTCTGGCAGGCACTGCGGGATACGCTTTCGGCGATAGAAACGACAGTGGTGCTGGTAACGCATGAACCATTTGCGGCGCTGCAGGCGCAGCGGGTGGTGGTGCTGCGCGATGGTTGCGTTGCAGGTGAGTTTACCGTGGAGAAAAATGATGATGCCGGCAGGCTGGCGGCTCGCTATCAGTCATTGGCAGTATAGGCCGCTGCGGCCGCTATTGACCGCGATTGTAATTATGGCAGGCGTTGCGCTGGTGTTTGCCGGCGGGGCGGGATTGAATTCGGGTAAGGCTTCATTGGAAGGCGGCCTCACAGCCATGCTGGGCTCGGCTGATCTGCGTGTGGAACCCGCCGTGCAGCGAGCCGGCTTCGCCGCTGCAGAAGGTGGATTTTTACCGGCGGGCATGCTGAGGCGGGTGCGGGCGATTCCGCAGGTGCGGATGGCCGCCGCACGGCAGTCGGGGCATGTACTGCTTCAGGTGGCAGGCGCAGCGAATTTGGTGCGGGCGGTGGGAATTTCGCCGAAGCTTGACGGCGACTTTCATCCAATGACTTTCGTGGCCGGGCAACGCCTCCATGGGCCTGATGATATTATCGTTGATAGTCGGCTGGCGAGCCGTTTTAAATTGCACGAAGGTGAACAAGCCGCCATCGCCATACACCCCGGAAAATTCCTAAAACTTAGAGTCTGCGGCATTGTCACAGAAACGCCCGTGCAGCGATTTCTAAAACCGCCGACTTGCTACCTCGACCGGCATGTGCTGACCAAAGTGTGTGCCGGGCCAGGAGGCGTGACAAGCATTGACATAAAATTGCGTGCCGGTCTGGCATCCAAACAGTGGGCTGCGACGATCGGCAAGTCGCTTGGGCCGGCCGCGCATGTTGCAATAGCTGGCACGGCCCGGGCCGCATTCAAGAAAATCGGCGGCGTGTTTAATCGCGTGCTGCTTTTGGGTGCGCTGTTAAGCGGTCTTTGCGGCGCGGTGCTGATATGCGGCATTATGGCCGTTGGGTTGCAGGAACGGGTTCGTCACTTTGGGCACTTACGCTGTTTGGGGGCCAGCCGCGGGCAACTGGCTCAAATGGTGCTGGTGGAAGCGCTGCTGGCGGGAGTTATTGGCACCGCGGCCGGCATGCTGGTGGGCTGGGTTGGCTCGTGGTTGCTGGTGCGGCACTATGCATCGGTATTGGGCGTATATCGGGTGGGACATGTTATTCCGGTTGCCGCGGTACTGACTGGGCTGCTGGCGACCGCTTTTGGTGCATTGCTGCCTATGTGGCTGGCGGTGCGGGTGCAGCCGCTTAGAGCAGTGGCGAGCGTGGCTCAAGCCTCTTCAATTAAACGGGTTATTCTGGTTGCGGTGGTGGGGGTGCTGCTGATCACACTGCAAGTGGTGTTGTGGCAGGTGCCGAGTCCGGTTTGGCGTTTTCGACTTTATGCGCTGGTGGGAAATCCGGCGGTGTTTATTGGCGTGGCGTTGATTGCGCCGCTGGTGGTGGTATTGTTGGAGCGGCCGGCGGCTTGGGGCTTGGCTTTTATATGGGGCCTGCGACGCGAGTTGCTTTCGGGGGCCTGGTCGCGCAGTCCGTGGCGGATGGGCGCAATGGTGGCCTCTCTTTTGGTGGGAATTACATTTTTCATTTCGGTTGAGAGTCGCGCGGCAGGTTTGCTTCAATCATGGGAGTTTCCGGCGGGGCTTCCGGATGTATATGTATTCAGTCCGTTTGCGCCATTGCCCTCGAATCGGCTCAAAACGTTGCCGCGCGCTGTGCCGGGCATAAAAGACAGCACGGCGATCACTGCGTTTTTTGTAAAGGCAAAGCCTTCTGGCGGCAGGCAGCGGAATATGCTGTTTGTTGTAATACAGCCAAAAAGTTTTGAGCGAATGATTTCGCTGCAGTTCAGGCAAGGCGATGAAAAGCAGGCATTTGCCGCATTGATGAAGGGACGAGCGGTTATTGTGGCATCGCAGGCGCAGCATGCGGTGGGACTTTCAACGGGGAGACGCATCATCATTGACTCGCCGGTGGGAGCGGTGCCTTTTAAGGTTGCCGGCGTTGCCAATTCGCCGGGGCTTAACATTTTAAAGAACTATTTTGGCTCCAGCCGGCTGTTTGGGCAGGTGGCTCGAATGTCTTTGGTAGGCACAGCGGCGGATGCACGACGTTATTTTGGCATTACAGGTTTTAACACCGTTATGATTTCACTCAAGCCGGGGGCTCGCGGCATGCCCGTCATGGAGGCGGCAAAGAAATATATGTCAGGGCGTCCCGCGAGCTTTTTGGGGTCGCTGTTCGCGGCCGGCACCGGGGGACTGCATGGTACCTCCATTAAGCAGATGAAGCGAAATCTGGACCACCTGGTGCGCCGCGTGTTGGGCGCTTTAAGCTTGATAGCAATGGTTGTACTGGTTGTTGCAAGCGTGGGCGTTGCGGCGATGATGGGGGCATCGGTTCGCCATCGTCGCTATGAGTTTGGCGTACTGCGGGCCTGTGGGGCCGGGCGCGGACAGTTGGTTCGCCTGGTGCTGGCGGAAACGAGCCTTGCGGCCCTGGTGGCGTGCGGATTGGGCGTGGTGCAGGGCTTGTACTTTGCATGGATGGCAACGAACATAGACCGCCTGCTCGCGGGGTTTGCGTCTGAGTTTGTGATTAATTGGCAGGGCCTGGTTTTTCCGGTGGTGCTGACATTGGCTTTGGCCCTGGGTGCAGCACTCTGGCCGGCCGCACGGGCTTCTGTCGTTGCGGGTCGGGCATTGCTCGCCTCTGGCAGGTGTTGATAACCAGCGACAGTGACGGAGGGGTGTGCAAGGGTGGGTTTGGCATAAGCGCTAGGTAATGATTGACAGTTGCAAAAAGCTGCATACTATTGCAGGAGCGTAGCCTGTGGGCAGTGAGATGTGTTTGGCACTGGTTAGGGGCTTATGAGCGACCGCGAAAAATTCACCCCTGATGAACTGGCGATCGTGCTGAGTCATTTTGACATTGGCGTGATTGAAACGATTAAGGAGTTTCCGCGAGGCTCGCGGAAGGCCCCCAAGTTGCTGCTGCGCACCGAAAAAGGCGAGTTTTTGCTCAAGCGGCGAGCCAAAGGCAAGGATGACCCGTTCAAGACCGCCTTTTGTCATGCCATTCAGCTCTACCTTGCCGAAAAGCAGTTTCCACTGCCGCATCTCATAGGAACCCGCAAAGAAAACAATTCCATGCTGCAACTTTTTGGGGGCATCTATGAGTTGTTTGAATACATCCGCGGCACAGGTTACGACAATTCTCTGGAATCCACACTCGACTCAGGCCGCATTTTGGCACTTTACCATAAGCTGCTGCGCGACTACACACCGGAATTTGAACCGGCTACCGGAAGTTACCACTATAATCGCGGCATCGGCACCAGCCTTGACCAAATCCCGGATACCGTGGTTCGCACCGAGAAGCAGAAGCCCGTGGATGTAAAGGACGTATCAAATACGCTATACGCGTTGCGCGAGGCTTATGTGCAAGCGGCCGATAAAACCAACAAAATGGGCATCTTGAACTGGCCGCTGCAAATTGTTCACTGCGATTGGCATCCGGGCAATATGCTGTTTCGCAATAAGCGGGTTGTGGCAGTGATAGATTACGACGCGGCGCGACTGCAGCAGCGCATTATTGATCTAGCCAACGGAGTGTTGCAATTTTCAATTCTAGGCGGCGGAGATGACCCCTCCCAATGGCCCGATCATGTGGATGAAGCTCGCTTTACCCAATTCATACGTGGATACGATGCCGTTGACGTTATCAGTGAAGCCGAGGTCAAGGCCATTCCATGGCTCATGATTGAAGCGATGGTGGCGGAGAGCGCATTTCATATCGCGGCTACAGGGTCGTTTGGCCGCATCGAGGGCGTCGGATTTTTGAAGATGATCGAGCGCAAAGTTGCATGGGTAACGAGCCATGCCGATTATCTGATTCAACTTTGTCTGCGCTAACCGTACTGGGGCCGATTTTACCGGGGCGACTTTCTGGCATCGCGGCGTTTGATCGCGGGCCAATGGATGATGCTTTCAGTACAGCCGGGCCTGAAGATTACCGGCCTATATCTTCACGGAGGGGCAGGCCCATGCACCCGATAACCCGGAGAATTAATTCTGATGAATCATGATTTGCTCTTCATGCCGAAAACATATATGGCATCCGGCCATGCATGCCAAGCATCGGGAGGCAATTATGATCAGTGTAGGGGTTCTGCAGCACATGCTGCCGATTGTGCTTTCGCCGGCAACAAATTGGGCTGGCCGCACCGGCGAGGAGATTATAAGGCGTGGTCGTTCCCTTAACGACACGCAGTTGGCTTTGGCCAGGAGAATCGGCGTGGCCCGGCCCGACCAGGTGCGCTATCAAGTGGTCGAAGTGCTGCCGCGGCCGTCAGCCGAATTGGATATGCTCGCGCGTCATGGTCATGTGCTTACGCCCGCGACGGAGAGCGTGATGCTGGGCTATGGCATCTGCGTGCGGCGCGATGTGGACAATATTGAATATTGGCTTGCCCATGAACTGGTGCATGTGATGCAATTTGAGCGCATGGGCAGCCTGCGCGAGTTCATCCGACAATATGTGGCCAACTGTCTTGAGTATGGTCACGACGAGTCCCCTTTTGAAATTGAAGCTCGAACCATTACCGAATACCTGCTGCAAGCCGGAGAAATACCCCAAACGGCCTGCGAGGCTGCGATCGAAGCGTGACGCATTGCTTTTATGCGAGTGCAGCGTATGCAGGCCACAGGTTGATTGTCACGGTCGCGGGACAAAAGCCCTGATATTATTGTCGTCCCGCATGCAGCGATTGCTCCAGTTCTTCGAGGCTTTGACCTTTGGTTTCTTTAACGCTGAAGAATACAAATATGCATCCCGCCAGGCAGATGCCCGAATAAAGCCAGAAGGTGCCGGCGATACCCAGCGCTGCGGTCAGCGGTTGAAAACTGTATGTAAGGGCGAAGCAGGCAATCCACAATGCGGATACGGAGATGGCAACGGCCGCACCGCGGACACGATTGGGAAATATCTCGGAGATAAGTACCCAGGTAACCGGCGCCAGCGACATGGCGTAGAATGCAATCGTCGCCAGAGTAAACGCCAAAACAACAGGACCATGCAGGTGCGCGTAAAATGCCCAGCCCACCGCAAGATGCGACAGTCCTATTCCGCAGCAGCCAATCAGCATCAATGTTCGGCGACCGATGCGATCTACCGTAAATAATGCAACGAACGTGAAGACGAGATTGATCACGCCGGTGATTACAATGTTAAACATCTGCTGATTGAGTGTATAGCCTGCTCGGCGGTAGATATCGGTGGCATAATTAAAAATGACGTTGATCCCGCTCCACTGCTGTAGCACTGCTAACACGACGCCGATAACCAGAAGCGCCGGTACCCCGCGGTGCAACAGTTCCTTCCATTGCACTTTCACCAACGATTCGCTTCCGATGCTTTCCTGAATGCTCTGGCCTGCCGAGCGGGCGAACGTCTCTCCGCCAATGGCCGAGAGCACCTTGTGCGCCTTCTGCAGTCGCCCCTCCTTTATGAGCCAGCGCGGGCTTTCAGGAACAAAAAGAGAACAGATGAAAAAAAGGGCCGATGGACACGCCACCGCGATAAACATCCATCTCCATGCCCATAAATCGTACCAGGAGCCAGCGAGCGAGGCCGTTGTGGCGTTTGCTGGTACATGGCGGGTAATAAGCCAGTCGGTAATTTGAGCGGCGAGTACTCCAATGACGATGGTCAATTGATTAAGCGCAACGAGCCTGCCACGCCACCGTGCGGGGCTTATTTCGGCAATATACATAGGAGAAATGTTGGATGCTAATCCAATGGCCAAGCCGCCGGCGACCCGCCATAGAGTAAAAGCCGCGATTGACCCGGCTAATCCGGTAAAAATGGACGACACCAAAAACACGGCTGCAGAAACAAGCAGCATGAGTTTACGGCCGAAGCGATCGCTTAAACCCGCCGAACAAATTGACCCGAGCAGCGCACCCACGAGGGCGCAGCTGGTAAGCCAGCCTTGTTGGTCAACACCCGTTACATGAAAGTGGGCAAACAAATAATCTTTAGCGCCGCCAATAACCACCCAATCGTAGCCAAACAGCAGGCCACCCATGGCCGCGGTGATTGAAATAAGAAGCACAAAAACCATGTGAAGATCATCAGCCGGAGCACCTGCCGAACTGCCGGCCTCTTGCATTGGACTGTTATGCATGCGTATCCTCTCGTCTGCGGTATCTCGGTCTGCGGCTGGAATTGTTGAAGCTGGGGCGAAATACGCTCGCCTGAGCTTTTAACATCAAAGCTGGGGCATAACTCGGATCTATTGTCAGGGCCCGATTGAGCCTGATCAGACCCTCGGCGATGCGGCCGCGGGCGATGGCCGCTTGGGCGAGAAGCACATTTGCGTAGGCGCTGCGGCGGGCCGCGAGGTTATCGCTAAACAACAGCATGTTCGGTAGAGACGTGGCAAAATAGTCAACGGTTGGTTGTGTTTTAAGAAGCTGCCGGGCGTGGCTTTCTAATTGGGCGATCATGCGTTTGGCTTGGTTGTGGCGGCCCAGTGCCTGCAACGCTCGAATGGCAAAGTAGGTCATGATGGAAACCGATTTCACCGCCATTTGCTCAAAATCGCCGCGGGCGCTGGCGGCTTTATTCCACCACTGCCGGGCAGCCGCGGGGTTCCCGCACGACTGCTGTGCGCAGCCCATCGCATAGAAAATATCGCTGTGGTTGGCGAGCAAATGCCGGGCCTCACCGAGATTCTCTGGAGGGTTAAGTGCTGCGTCAAGATGCGTGACGGCCTGCGGTGCATCGCCGCTTTGCAGGCAATCTTGGGCGAGCAGCTGCCGGCTGCGGACGTATTCGCCAAGGGCCAAACCCTCGCCCCCTTCCCATGGTTGAAAGTGTCGGGTTGTCAAGATTGTCAGAGCCTCTCGCGGCTGGCCTATGCTGTTGTGAAGGGCCGCTAACTCGATGCACAGGTCATCGCGCTGGTGAACAAGTTCGTTGTGTTGCAGAAGCTTTGCCATACGTTTGGCCGGGGGGTAACCCAATCGCTTCCAAAGCTGATCGCGTTCATAAACAAGGCGGGCATCTCGAGGCGCAGCCTGTATCGCCCGGTTAAAGGCTTTCAGTGCCTGTTGCGGCTGGCCGCCGACATTGAACTTCGCAATACCCAAATTCCGCCATGCGATACTATTGGTTGGGTCGAGATTTGCGGCGGTTTTCCAGTGCACCATCGCTTGCGCTCCACGATCGTGAGCATATAAAAAATTGCCTAAATAGTAGTGCGCCCTGCAATCTCTGACGTCTTGACCGATGGCCCATTGCAGCGTAACGAGGTCCTCCAGCAGCCATGGAAAGCAGTAATCGGTAACGGATTTTTGTGCGAGTTTAAGATGTTTTCTACGTTCACGAGGCATGGCGCGTGCATCGTATAATCGCGCCAGATGATAGTGCAGCATCGGTAAAGCGCCGGGGGCGGCATGCGATACGGTTTGCTCCAGCAACTTACAGGCTACCATTAAAAAGCCGGAGCGCGAGATCATATGTGCAATATCCATGGCCGTAAATGTATCACAGCCAATGGTGCCGCCGCCAAGCAGTTTAAGAAGATCGTCAAATGCCGGGCGATAAAAAGCGTCGGCTTGGGTTTGTTGCATCGGCGACTTGCTTGAGTTGTTGCAGGCAGCCTGTGACAGCGCGTACATCGCCGCGGCCTGCGGATTGTGCTGGTGTAACCCACGGCTG
Source organism: Phycisphaerae bacterium (assembly GCA_049965775.1). GTDB lineage: Bacteria > Planctomycetota > Phycisphaerae > WQYP01 > WQYP01 > JABEVB01. Next base: position 7,331 of record JBMFVX010000036.1, on the reverse strand, counting down.
GTGAGCCGCTCGATGGCTTTTGGGTAGTCTTTGCTGCGACAATCCAACTCGGCCAGCCGCATGGAGGCGGCATCAGCCCAGGCATGGCTCCATGTGGCTTTGGCAAAAGCATCGTAAGCGCCGGCATAGTCATTTTGGTATTGCAGCGCAATTCCCAGATTATAAAGCGGTTCGGCATCGCGCGGGTTGGCGTTGCGTTGTGTCAGCCGGGCCACGGCCTTGCGAAAGCATTCGGTTGCAGCCAGAAAAAGGCCTCGTCGCAGCAGCCGCAGCCCCAGAGCGTTATTGGCGCGGCAGTCACCGGGGTCGCGGCGGATGATCTCTTGCCAATACGGTTCCGGATCACGCGTGGCGTGGCGGTATTGATCGAGGTGCAGTCCAGTAATATAAAGTTCGTCGGTTGAAGTGATGGCCGCCGGCAATGGAGGTTCAACTGCCGGAGTTGGCCGGTTGCCCGCATATGCGTCACTGTTTTCGTAGGATATCAGTAGCGTACCGGCTGAATCCTCCACCCTCAGGCTAAGCGCAGCGGGTGAAGTGCCGGAAGGCAACTCCAACGAGTGCAGCAAGGGCCGATTTGGCGCGAGAGTGTTTTTGCTTTGCCACAATTTTCGATCGCCAGCGATCAACGTTATGCGACAATTTGGTTGAACGGCTGTAACGGCCACGCCCAATTGCACCCGGCCATCGGCAACTTTGAGGCTGACCGCTGCGGAAATATTGGCGGCTTGGGCTGGTCCAATTTGCTGGATTGGGTACCAGTATTGCCGGAATTGCCGAATTTCTCCTGGATGAAGAAACGAAAAATCAGGTTGATTGTCGGTAAAAACGCCGGCCATGAGTTCTACATACGGGCCGTCGCCATCCGTAAGATTGCGGTCCCAGGCGTAGCCAAAATTATGATTCCCCCAAGTCCACTGTTTTTTGCCCGGCGCAATGTGATGATCGGCAATGTGCACAAAACCGGCTTTGGCCGCATGATCGTAGCCGCCCAGAAAGTCTTGCTTGGATCCGATGGCCATATAGCTGGTAGGCACCGGAATATTAGCGTACCAGCTCAAATCGTTCGGTGGGTACTCACCGGTCGGCTTAAAACAGGGCGGGGCTTCCTGTTCGGGCACGCCATGTTTGGCGCGGCTTTTATAGTCTATACCGTAATAATGGCCCTGACAGAGCGGAAAGCTGGACATGGCCCGCCGCGCGTGATCGGCAACAAAGTGCACATCCGGTGGAAAGAAGGACTGGTAGCGTTCGTGCACGCGAGCGGCGGCGTTGGCCCACCACAAAAACGTCTGCGTGGTGAGCGTACAATTGTGCAGCCGAACTTTTAACTCTAAAAGGGCACTGGCCGGATGCAGGCAAATGCCATGAGACGCCTCAAGCCGGCTTAACCGATCGCGATCGTTAAGCCAGATGGTGCGAGCACCATTGGCATGCTCTTCTATATCGAATCGCATAGGTAGAAACGTGCCGGGCCGATGGTGTTGCGGCCAGTTGAACTCGACGCCACCTGAAGCCCAGGGGCCGGCCAACCCGACCAGGGCAGGTTTAATAACATTCTGCCGATAAAAAAAATCGTAATTATTGGTCTTGTCTAGCCCTATGTGAATCCGTCCGCCAAGTTCCGGAAGGATCATCACGCGGATAAACTCATTTTCAATATGCAAAGCCTGCCACAGTCGCGGAATCTTCTTGGTTGCAATGCGATCAATGAATGGGAGTGGATACACCCGTCCACTACTGCCTTGGTATACGCGACGATTGAGAAACATGGGATTCTTTTCTGCCGGCATGGGTTCGTAGGTGTCTATTGCGACCGGCTCTAACCATGCTTTTACCGGTCCGGTCTCTCCGATGGGGGCTGTTGGCAAAATAAGCTGGGACATGCAAAATATTCCAAAATGCTTGCGGGTTTCAAATTGCGCAATACGACAAGCCGATAGATGCTAACGCCAAAATAGCACTGACGTAAATTGCCAAAACTACTGGCGGCATGGACGATATTCTGATGCTGGAGTGGCGCAGCCGACGGCGTGCAATGGGTTTATGCGCTTCGCGGCTCAAAATGCCATAGGTGCCGCACGAGAAAATCCCGCGTTCTCCGCCATGTATAATGCCAGAAAGGCCCACCACAGCCGTGATGCCCATTGGGCACCACCAGCAGATCAAAATCTTTATTGGCGTGGATGAGCGCATCAACTACTTGAAACGTGCACGCGGGGTCTACGTTATGGTCCATGCCGCCTACAATCAGCATCAGTTTACCGGCAAGTTTATGTGCATTGACTGCATTGGACTGCTGCGCATACCAGGGGCCGATGGGCCAGCACATCCAAAGTTCATTCCACCATATCTTATCTACACGGTTGTCATGGCAGCCGGAGTTGGCGACGGCAACTTTGTAGAACTCGCCAAATGCCACCAAAGCTCGCATGGCGCTCTGGCCGCCTGCGGATGTGCCATGAATACCGATTCGTCGAGTGTCCATCCAGGGGCGGCTTTTCGCGGCGGCCTTGATCCAGGGGATTCGGTCTGGAAAACCGGAGTCGCCCAGATTTTTCCAGCAGACATCGTGAAACGCCTTTGAGCGGTTGCTGGTGCCCATGCCGTCGCATTTGACCACGATAAAGCCAATTTCAGCGAGTGTTTGCTGCCAGTAAAAATCCTGCCATTCTTTGGGCACAAAAGAACCTTGGGGGCCGGCATAAATGTCCTCGACCACCGGGTAGTCAATCGCGGGGTCGAAATTGGATGGTTTGAAAATAAGGCCATAGATTTTGGTGATTCCGTCTCGGCCCGGCGCTTCAAAGCGTTCCGGGCGCGGTACACCGGTTGTAAGCAGCATTGAGGCATCGGCACGTTCAAGCGGGCATACCAGCGAGCCATCGTGCGTGCGGCGTAACTCAGTGACCGGCGGCAGGTCAACGCGCGAGAAGCGGTCAAGGTAGTATTTGCCATCAGGCGACATGCGAATGTGGTGTGTGCCATCGCCGTGTGTCAGGTGGACAAGGTTGGAACCGTCAAAATTAACGCGAATGTAATGAATATAATAGGGGTCTTGCTGCGGAAAAATACCGCCGGCTTCCAACAACACGGTGCGGGCGTGGGTGTCTATCTGAACGACTTTACGAACCACCCAGGGGCCGTGGGTGATTCGATTTTTAACGCGGCCCGTTGTCATATCGTAAAGATAGAGATGGTTCCAGCCGTCGCGCTCGGACATCCAGATCATTTCATGATCGGCGTCGAGGTAACAGGTGAACAACTTGCCGGCATAATCAAAAAATGTTTTGCACTCTTCGTTGACGATGAGATTGACATGGCCCGTATGGGCATCCACCGATACCACGCGCATGACCTGATGGCCCCGCTGATTGTATAAAAAGGAAAAGTGTGAGGAATCAGGCCACCAGCGAATTTCGTCCACGCTCCAGGGGTTGGCAAAGAGCTTATCACTGACAGGAATCTCGATTGCCTGCGATACGTCAAACAGGCATGGCTTGCGGAGCGGAATCGGATCGCCGGGCTTAAGATAATGGAACTCCACGGTACGTGGGTTGATGTTGTCGGGTGGAGCCCACTCCACTTCGGTCACCACACGGTTGGCTCCTTGCCGGGTTCTAACAACGACCAGTCGCGTGGAGTCTGGCGACCAGAAAAAGCCTCCTTCATAATGGTTCTCGACGGTGCCATCCGTTGACAACGCTCTAACTGTTCCGCCGGCGGCGGGGCGAAGAAATACATTATGCTCGTGTATAAATGCGAGCCATTTACCGTCGGGAGATTGCGGTCCCGCCGGGGACGAACGATGAAAGTGCTGCTGCGGCGGTATATGTGGCTCGCGCGGCTTCGGTGGCAATGGCATGCCCCTGGCCTCGGTGAGGCTGTAACTGCCAAGGTTAAGCTGCCACGCCTTACCCTCACAAAGAATGTGTATGCGGTCGGCGCTTTTATTGATGCCGATAATTTGCAAGGCCAGACGCTGGGGATCAAACTTTTTACCTGTGGCGCGGCGCAGTGCGGCAGCCATTCGCAGATGATCGAACGCGGGGCGGCGCCAGGCGGCGGCAGCGTCCACCAAAATATATTCGCGCTTACCCTGAGCCAAAATATTGACGTACCAAAACCGGTCTTCATCCCCCAACCAGTGCGGATGAACATCCGCCTTGAAGACCTTGTGGCTGGTGTAAGCCCACAGGTTTTCGCCACGGGCGTAATCGGCCTTGGTGGCAATGCGCGAAGCCAAGGCGGGCGGAGCGTGCGAAAGTTCACCATGCGCTGGTGCGATGTTGACCGAACTCCCGGTTTCAGCGCCGCCAGCGGCCGCCAGGGTTGTGGCGGCGCCCGCCCCCAAGGCGACAGCACTTCCAGCGCTGGCGGCACCGGCAACCGCCAGGCCCAGCAAATTTCGCCGGGTCATGCGCGGGCCTGATGCAGGCACAGGTGGTAGAGCCGTTGGTGCATCGCCTGCAATTTCGGTCATGCTCTGCTGGGGTGGCGTGGACGCCTGCGGTTGTTGCTTCATAACTACCTAAACTCCGGGCTATACTCTGCAAAAGCCAAACGCTGCTCGGTGCGGATTTACTGCAGTACTATACGTCTCGGCTATGGCTGTGTCATGGTTTGGGGCGAGCTTTTTCACTTCGGATATAATTGCGGATGTTTCCTGGGCTCTTGGGGCGGTGTGTTATGTGGCGACGCATTTGTTGGGTCATTGCAGCGATAATAGCGACGGGACTGATTTTGCCCATCAATGCCTACAGTGCTGCGCCCAAGCGTGTAATGCCGCAGCTTTGGCTCTACGATGCTACCAATCTTTTGCCTTCGGCTAATGTCGCGTCCACCAAGGCGTTATGGCGCGACGCCGCTGCTTGTGGCTATAACCATATTCTTCTTTCAGACAGCAAGCTCGCACATCTGCGCGGCCTCGGCTCGATGCGGGCCGTTTATCAACGGCACGTCAGAGCGTTGTTGGCTTATGCCGCAACGCTGCACCTTAAGGTGGTGCCGTCGGTTTGCGAGATCGGTTATTCAAACGATCTGTTGTTTGGCGACCCGGCCGCAGCGGAGGGCCTGCCGGTTCGGCATGTGGCGTTTGTGGTCAATGGGCAAATTGGACGGGTAAAGCCGGACCCATCAGTCGAGCTGCCCGCATTGCCTCAGTGGCACGATGCGGCGGTGCAGGTTCATAACCGCGAGGCAACGATTTTTAACAACCGCGGCAATGCCCGGATGGTGTTTGATAAATTACTACAACCGTGGCATGTGTATCATGTATCATTCTTTGTGCGAACGCACAATTATCCCGGCCATCCGAAACTTCGCGTGTTTACCCACGCAATGATGAATTTGCAGTATGAACGTCTTGACATAAAAACAACGCAAGCGTGGCGCCGCTATGATGTGGTGTTTGACACGCTCAACCATCGCCGCCTGAAGCTGTATTTTGGCGTATGGGGTGCGCATACCGGCCTGGTGCAATTGAAAGATTGGCACATGCAGGTGGCGGGGCTGGTAAACCCATTGAGCCGTCCGGGAGCGCCCACCACGGTGCTGGGCTTTGTTGCTGGTAGAGATTACACGCCTGTGATAGATCCAAACCTTGGTAACCACCCGTGGCCCGGCGAATACCAAGCGTGGCACAAGCCGGTGAGCATTCACTTTCTCAAACCTCTTCCCAACGGCACGGTGGTATTTGTATCGTGGTATTACCCGCCGATTATTTATGACGGTCAGGTGGCGGCCTGCATTGCGTCGCATGCGTTTTGGCGGCTGGCGAGGCAGGAGGCGACCGGGGTGAGAAAACTGTTTCATGCGCATGCATACATGTTGGCAATAGATGAGTGCCGTGTGCTTAATTGGGACTCTTCGTGTATGGCCCGCGGCCAATCGCCGGGGCAACTATTGGCATGGGCTACGCGACGGTATTCCAAGCTGCTTGGAAATTCCACCCTGTATACGTGGAGCGATATGTTTGACCCGTACCATAATGCGCACGGTCATTATTACCTTGTGAACGGATCCTATGCAGGCTCATGGCGTGGTTTAAGCCACCGTATGATTATTATGAATTGGAACCAGGCAAAGCGCGACAAGTCTTTGGCGTTTTTCGCTGACCGCGGTTATCAGCAAATTATAGCGGCGTATTACGACCAGCCGCTCTCAGCCACCGCCGCCTGGATAAAATCCGCCAATCAAGTCCGCGGCGTAAAGGGGTTTATGTACACCACCTGGCAGGGCAATTACCGGGAGATTAAACCATTTGCACAGATGGTGCTGCAAAAAGCTCGCGTTCATTTACCGTCTTAGCGCTCGAAAATGCCGGGTTGGGGACTGAGATGTACGGTGTGCCAGGAACCGCGTATGGTCTATAGAATTTGCGGGAGCGTGTGCTTGTTGGGTGTTAAAACGCCGCGGCTTTGCATGCCAAGTCTATACGGAGCATAAAATCATGAAGTTAAGCAACAATGGGTTCACTGCGTTCGCTCGGTTCGCTCACTTTTACGAGCATACCACCCCTGATACGGCCGTTGACATCAGTGCCTGCGGTCGCCATTTGCCAACAGCAAGCCGCTCGGAGCGATTTGTGGGGGTCAAAGGGGGAGCCAAACGCGAAGGCTCGCTACAGGACGGCTGCGTTGCGATGGTGATGGTAGCGGCTTGGCTTGTGTTTGCCCTGGTATGCCATAACGTAAACGCCGCGTTGCCTGCATCGGCCCCCCATACCGTATACCACCTGCATCTGGTGCAGGGTCGCTCGCCGATTACCGAGCCTTATCCGCCGCTATCGGGCGGAGCATTTTCTGGGCCAGCGGTGCCGCTCTCACCTGACCCACTCGTGGCGTACCGGTGGCGGCATCCGCAAGGCTCCGAAGGCTTGCAGTATTATGTGCTCCGACCTGCAGCAGTCAGCATCCAAACGCCGGGTGCGTTTTCGGGGCTTAAATCAGCACTTACGTCGCAGTGTAATATTACCGTTCACGGCGCCGGGGCTATTCGCGTTGATTTCGGGACCGAAAGCGCCGCCTGGATTGAATTTGACTCGCCCGATTTTAACGGCAGCAAGGTGAAAATGGGCGTCAGCGAATTTACGGCCAAGGCTCATGATGGTCGGCTTGTACCCGGCCAGGGGTTTCTGCCAGCTATTGCCACGCCTGAAAAGATTCACAACACTTACCGGCTTAAACTCAATCCCCAATATTATGAGGGCGTGCGGTTCGGCTGGATTTACGTGCGCAATTTTAAACCAAAGTTCCACCTTCTCTGGCACACCTCTCCGCGCTGTAACCTCTTGTTAAATCCAGCTTTACGTCACGTTTGCGGCTGATTTT
>JBMFVX010000035.1:18865-24632 GCA_049965775.1 Phycisphaerae bacterium | reverse complement strand
TCTTAGACCCGTGGCTCATCGGTGTACCGCTGTGGCGACAAATACATTACATGGCGCGGGAGTCGCTTTTTCGGGGCGGCTTCTGGCAATGGATGCTCGAAAGCACCAATGCGTTTCCGATACGCCGCGGCCGGGCAGATTCCACCGCCATACGCGAGGCGCTTAACCGGCTGGAGAGGGGCTTTCTGGTAAATGTGTTTCCGGAGGCTACCCGCAGCGCCGATGGTACCATCGGCCCGATTGCATCGGGCGTGGCGATTATTGTGCGTCGCTCGCGTGTGCCTGTGGTGCCGGTGGTTATTGACGGGGCTTTTGAGGCTTGGCCGCGCGGACAGACGTTTCCGTATTTTTTCAGGCCGATCAAGCTTATTTATGGCGAACCGATCCCTCACGAAACACTCGCGGAGCTTTCGGCCGATGAAGTGTCGGTGCGCATTCGCGAGGCCATGGTTAAACTGCAGGAAGAGGTAAACTCGCCACATGCAGCCGCATCGCGTCGGCGGCTGGCTGAGGACCTGCAGCGCGGCAAGCGGCGGCTGGTGGTGGCCGAGGAGCTTTCGGGCTGAATCGCTTGCGTTGGCTTACCTTGGGCGGTATGTTCGCTGGCTGTATGAATGCGGGCCGGAGGGCTTTGGGCCGCGGCGCCGCACGAGAATACGAGAGGTTTTTCCGTGGACGAATCACAACATTCCCCAAGCCTGCACGCGTCGCAACACACGCTGTTTTATCAGCCGGGTTGTTTGGTGCGGGTAACGCAGCAAATTGCCCATCGAGCGCATGTTTACCCCACAATCATTACCGGGCGTGTGCTGCGGCAGGAGCGGCAGGAATCGGGCAGTTGGTTCGCCCGCAACCAGGCCAATCGGCTGTGGCTTGACCGGCTTATTATTCAAAAGGCCGACGGTGAAAAAAGCGTGCTCAACCTCGATGGGTTTACCCATGTTGAGGTCCTCGAAGGCCCGCAACCGGTTGAAGCGATCGCCCCGCTTACCGAACCCGCCCAAGATCGCGCCGGCTCGCTTACCTGAGCAAAATGCCCGTGGTTGCGTTACCAGACCAATGGCGGGCGAAGAACCTGTATGTTTACTCGGCGAGCTTTCGGTTTGTGCCGCACCGGCTTGGCGTCTGGCGCGGCTTGCAGCCGTAAGTTTTGTTCGAATCGGTTTATATCAACGTGGACGTCGGGCGCCCCTGGCCCTTACGATACACCTATGAGCACCCCTGAAAACAAGCCGGTACGCATTTCGGCCGCGGTGGCGGTGGACCCCTTTCATTTGCCGCTGCGCCAGGCGCTGGATACCGCCGGCGAGTTGGGTTTTGGCGGTATCGCCCTGGGAGTTGGGCATAAGGATTTTGCGCTATTGGAAGCATCGGCCTCGGCGCGGCGCGATTTTGTCAAACATCTGCAGCGGCGGGGGCTCTCGCTGGCGGCGCTACGGGTAGCCGCCGGGCCAGCCGGCCTGTTTGATGCCGGCGGGCTTGATCAACTGGTGCAGCAGTCGCTGCGAACCATGCTGGTTGCCCGCGAGTTGGGGGCACAAAGGGTTTCGCTGTTTGTGGGGCAGCCCTCAAGTGCTGCGCAAAGCACCGACAGCGCCCAACAGGCGGCCACAGCTCTTACCGAACAGGCCGATCGCTGCGATGTACCCTTGGCGCTCTCGAGTTCTAATGCTGTCTTTTTAAAACAACTTTTGGTACAGCTTGCAGCGCCGCATTACGCCACGGCTAACCTTGATACGCTGCGCCTGCTGGCGGGCGGCCACAAACCACGCGAGGTCGCCGAAATGCTCGCCGGACACATCGGCCAATGCACACTCGCCGATGCTGTGCTCCTGGGCCAGCGCGTCGAGCCGACGCAACTCGGCCAGGGTATGGTTCAACCGGGCGAGGTATTGGCCGTGCTGCGCGACCAGGGCTTTAACGGGCCGCTGGTGGCTGATGTTAACGCCCTGCAACAACCGCTGGCCGGCGCACGCCATGCCGCTCAAGAGCTGCGGCGCCTGCTTAAAGACAAATAATGGAGCATGCCTTCGATGGGACAACCCTCCAAAAGCAGCGACGGAACCAATCCGCCCGGAGCGTGGCAGATTTTTGCTTACGGGCCGGTGCAGTCCACTCAGGATATTGCTTTGGCTGAGGCTCGCTCGCTGCTGGCTGCGGGTGAGCTTGCTTCTGCGCGGCTGGCGTTTATGGCTTCAAGCCAACTGGGTGGGCGCGGGCAATTTAATCGGCCATGGCAAAGTCCCGAAGGCGGGCTTTATGTAAGCCTGCTCATTGGCTCGCCGCCGCCGGCGTTTGTGCGATGTATGTCCATTGCCGGCGGGTTGGCCGTTTGCGAACTTCTGGAAAGCCGCGGCATCACCGGCGCGATGCTTCGCTGGCCCAACGATGTACTGGTTGATGACCGCAAAATCTGCGGCATTCTCACTCAAACGCTCATGCAAGGCTCTTTGGTGGCGGCGGTTGTTGGCATTGGCATCAATCTCAACACGCCCCTGGCGCTGCTGCCCGCCAACTTGCGATCACGCGCGACCAGTCTGCTTCATATTACCGGGCGATGGTTTGACCGTGCCGAGTTTTTAGATGCGTTTTTAACGCAGTTGGATGCCACCATCGCGCTGGCGGCCGCGCAAGGCGAAGCGGCCGTTGTAGAGCGTGCGGCCCGGCGCGATGCCTTGCGCGGGCGACGGGTTGAATTGCAAATGGAGGCCAGCACAGTCCGCGGCATAGCCGGCGGATTCGCCCCGGATGGCGCTTTGCTGCTTTCGCATGATGGTCGCACGCAGGCGGTGCTGCACGGATCTATTACAGCGGTGGATGGCCGGGCCATACGCGCCGGGTGATGCGCCAGCCGCCGTCCTGAAAAAGCCCTCGAGTCTGTGGGGTTGCTCTTAGAGCTTCTTATGAAACCCATCGCAAAAGGGCTTATGCTCGCTGTGTTTGCAGCCGCAGAGGAAGACCTTTTTCTCGGCTTCAATTTTAAAGGCAACGGGTGAAATGCCCGATCCGGCGTGCGAGCCATCGCAGAATGGCTGGTTTTTAGATTTGCCGCAGGCGCACCAATAGTACTCGCCAGGCCCAAGGGTCACGGGACAGGGGGCCTTTTGGGCGACAACCGGTTCTGATGCCATCGTTATTTCTCCTGATACAAACGTTGGGGGGTGGATTATAACCTAAAATATTGGCCGCGGAAGTTTTTTGTTTGACAGCATCGCTTGGGAGTCATAACCTACTAAGCATATCTGTGTTTAAGGAGTAATTTATGACGCGTCTATTTTCCGACATCACCAAAACCATGGGCAACACACCAATGGTGCGTATCAATCGGTTGGTGCCGGCGGGGCAGGCTACTGTATATGCCAAGTGCGAATTTTTTAATCCGCTCGCCAGCGTAAAGGACCGCATCGGCGTGGCCATGATTGAAGCCGCCGAAAAGTCCGGCCAACTCACCAAAGACACGCATGTTATGGAAGCCACCAGCGGCAACACCGGCATCGCTTTGGCGTTTGTGTGTGCGGCCAAAGGGTATAAGCTCACGCTGTACATGCCCGAGAGCATGTCGCTGGAGCGCCGAAAACTCCTTCGCATCATGGGTGCCAACCTGGTACTGACCCCCGCCGCAGAAGGCATGCCAGGGGCTATTCGGCGCTGCAACGAGGCGGCTGCCGCGGATAAACACGCCTTGATCGCCAAACAGTTTGATAATCCGGCAAATATTGAGATACACCAGAAGACCACCGCAGAAGAAATTTGGCGCGATACGGATGGTAAAATTGACGCGATCGTTTCGGCGGTAGGCACCGGTGGCACCATCACGGGTGTAGCAAGCATACTTAAAAAGCGCAATCCGGCGTTTCGAGCCATTGCTGTAGAACCCTCCAACTCGCCGGTGATCACACAGACCAAGCAGGGGCTGCCGCTCAAACCCGGCCCACACAAAATTCAAGGAGCCGGCGCCGGCTTTATTCCCAAGAACCTTCATGTAGACCTCGTGGATGAAGTGATACAGTGCACCAACGAGGATGCGTTTGAATGGGCCCGCAAGCTTGCCCGTGAAGAGGGCATTTTGGCCGGTATCAGCTCGGGGGCCAATATATGGGCCGCCGCCCAAGTGGCCGCCCGGCCGGAGATGAAGGGCAAAAACATCGTCGCTATTATGTGCAGCACCGGCGAACGCTACATCAGCACGGCCATGTTTGAAGGCCTGGATGTATAAAACGCCGCCTGCGCCATCGGCGGCTACGCCAAGGCGTCAATTTGAAATCGCAAATTTCAAATGTGCGTGCGCATAGCTTTGCCGACAAATCGCAACGCCCCGGCCGTGTTCTGCTGCCGCTGCGACTGACTCAACGAGTTGGTCGCTCTTTTTGGCCATCCGCCGCGACTGGAAGCGTTTCCCGCTCACCATGCCACTTTTACGCAAAGCGAACGCGAAACGCATGAGCGTATTCGCCCGGCTTATGCTTGGGCGCGGTAATTGTCAGCGACTGGGCCGTTTGCTTCCACGAAAGCTTTTCGTGGCTGCCAAGCAGTTCTACAGAGAGGGCTTTGCCCGGTTTGGTATTGGCTGCCAAACCGAACGAGCGAATGACAAACTCTTTGGGCTGCCAACCCAGGAAGATTGCGTACACCGCCGTACCGGCCTTGTTGCGGGTGAAGCGGATGTCGTCGGCCCCCAGGTTTTTTGTTGTGTTATAGCCATTGCCCCAGCCTTTGGCGATCTTGAGGGCGCCTTCGCCAAAAATCTTCCAGGGACGGGTGGCATAAATGGCCTCGCCATTGATTGGGAACCATTGCGCAAGCTGGTTGAGTACGGCTTTTTCTTTGGTGTCTATGGTGCCGTCAGGCTTACCGGGGATGTTGAGAATGAACGTACCGTTTTTGCTCACCGCGTCAATCATCCAATGGATGACAATGCGGGGGTGCATATACCCGCCATACTCACTGGGTTGGTTATACAAAGCCCGCTGATAGTGCCAGTCGCCGATGCAGGTTTCCGATTGCCAGGGGTACGGCAAGATGCCGCCGGAGACTCCACGCTCAATATCTGCAACCACCGCCTTAAGCAGGTGTTGAGGAACGTTTTTTATGTTAAGCACACCCTGCATTTTGCCGCCGTGGAGCTTTAGATTACGATTGTAGAAATAAGCACCGATATTCATGCCAGCCCAGCCCAGCGGGAGCATGCCATTGTCAAAATACAGCACGTCCGGGTTGTGCTGGTCCACCAGGTCGCGTGTGCGGTCGTAAAAGTTTTTAACATAACTGAAGTCGGGCAGCGCGTTATGCGGATGCTTGGCCCCGTAGAGCTGCTGCGGGTCGTAGCCTTCCCACCATGCATCTTTACCATCAGCCTTGGTCAGGCAGCCATCATAAGGTACACCGGCGAGCGGGCCGGTTTTGTCAGCGCCGTGCGATGGCTGAAACCACCACCAGTTGCGGGCCTGATGTACGGTAACACCGAGCCGCAAGCCGTGAGCACGGGCTACCTTGGCCCATGTGCCTATCACATCACGATGGGGGCCAATGTTGTGAGCATTCCACTCATGGTGTTTGGAGTGCCAGGTGTCAAAGCCATCGTGGTGATTGGCCAAAGCAAAGAACAGCTTGGCGCCGGCTTTGACGTAAAGCTTCATGAGTTCTTCCGGCTGCCAGTTCAGCAACGTCCATTGGGCGCACAGGTCTTTATAGCCAAACTTGGATGGATGGCCGTAATGCTCGCACTGATATTTGTATTGGCCGGAGTTTTGAATATACATGTTGCGGG
>JBMFVX010000035.1:0-18855 GCA_049965775.1 Phycisphaerae bacterium | reverse complement strand
GGCGTACCAGTCTCCATCTTCAGGCACGCATTGGGGGCTCCAATGATTCCAGATACCGAACTTGGCATCGCGGTACCATTCGGGACAGTCGTACTGCAGGAGCGAATCATAAGTTGGCTTGTACGGGCCTTGGCCATGCAGATTAGCAAAGGGGCTCCGCATGGGCACGCCATCCCACGAACCGCCCGGAACCGGCAGAGCTGGGGGATTACCCCAAGCGGTAGGTCGCCAGGCCTTTTCATTGAGTTTTTCGGCGACGATGTCTCGGCCCTTTACCGTATAAAAGGTGCGGTCTAGTTCGGGCGTATTGCAGAACTCAGGGTAGGTTTCGCCGGGCTTATCAAAACCTGAGGCAATCGAGCCTGCCGCATCAGCAGCTCGCAGTGTATGCGGTTTGAGTGTTGTTGCAGTAACCGCAGCGGCGGCCGCACCGACTAAAGCCTTACAAAACGCGCGTCGTTGCATAACCCACCTTTCGTATTGGAACTCGACATATTATACGCAAGCATCTGCCCGAAGTTCGGATTTGTCAAGCAGGCGTTACGTTACCGATGAAACAATATTGCAGCAGCGCCCGGTATTGTGTGACACCACAATGAATCACGCGAACTCCATTGCGCAGCCACATTGCCAAAAGTGCTTAGGAGCCTGTCCGAGTAATGCTTTTTCATAGCAATACAGGGTGGCAAATGCAGCCAGGATGAAAAAAACGCCGGTTCAACCACCAGTATTGCCGCTCATGCTGGTTACTTGGACAGGCTCCTTAGGAAGTCACAGCGGCAAATCATTGTTTGACACCTCGTTGCAAATAATATGGGGCGGCTCTATAATCACTTTGTGTTGCAAGGAAGTGTTATACGCTCGCGTCATCTCAAAAATGCCAATGTAGAATAATAACGTAGTTTGCTTCGCCAGGAGATACTTAATATGTGCGGTGGTCTATTTAAGTCAAAGAGCATTAAACTTTTTTTGGTGTGTTTAGTTGCTTTAGCCGCCGGAACGCTGGGGGCTGCCAACACCAAAGCAGCCGGCAAGATGTTCAGCATATTGCCGAATGGCCCGGGCCGGCCATTTACCTGGGGGACGTATCCGACCACTGAAATTGGCATTGCCGATGCGCGCAACGGCACCGAAGTCACCCCCAGCGGTACTCTGCAAACAGCTTCGTGCGATCTGATGTTGATGTCCGGCAAGACTGAACAGCGCGTAAAGGCGCCCATCAGAACACTCGAACGCGGATATCTGCCCATTGTGCATTACCATTTCCATGATGGCTCTGTGCGCTACGACGTAACCATGTTCAGTTGGGCACTTAGCCCTGCAAAACCGTACCGTTCCCCCATTAATTTTATCCGGGTCCAAGCCTTTAATGAGGGCGGGATGCCGACGACATCTATTCTTACCTTGGCGTTAAGCTACGGGTGGGGGCATCGCGCCCTTACTTCACGCCCAAAGTTTGATACACATTGGATTTACAGCTTTAAGTCCGGCATGGCGTTGCGCTCTAATCAAGTCATGTTAACGTTTCCGACGCAAGCTAAGCCGAAGCTCTTTATCTCCCAAGGTAAAGCCTACCGCCAACCACAAACGGTAAAGGCCTCGGCCAATACGCCCGTTTTGCTGGTTCAATACACCATTAAACTCAAATCCGCACAGCAGACCGAGTTTGTATTCAAGATGCCGGTGCATCCGATTGCAGCCGATAATGCCGCAGCGCTACAGCAACTACATCAGTTGAGCTTTCGGGCGTCTCTTGACGCATGCCGCACTTGGTGGCGACAGCAAATACGCGGTCACGGGCTGCAGCTTTGTCTTCACGAGCCAAAAGTAGTCGCTACTTTTCGCGCCAGCCTGATGTATTTGATGCTGGCGCGCGACCGCCTTCCCGCGGAGCAGCCCGGCGGACGCCCGATCTACATTCAAAACGTCAATAAACTGCAATACCACGCCTTTTGGTTTCGTGATGGTTCCTACATGGTTAGAGCATACGACCTGACGGGCCATAGCCGGCGCGCTCGCCAATGCCTGAGATATTTCTTCCAGCGACAAAGTCCTGACGGCGATTTCATGTCGCAATCCGGCCAGAACGACGGCTGGGGCCAGGCTCTCTGGGCCATTGGCCAGCATGTTGAGCTTACGGGTGACATGAAATTTGCCCGCGAGGCATTCCCGCATGTGCAGAAGGCTGTTGCCTGGCTTGAGGCGGCGCGCAAGCAAGATCCATTGCATTTGCTGCCGGCGGGTAATCCGCACGATGATGAGTTTCCCAACAAAACAGCACACGTCACCGGCGACAATTTCTACGGACTCATCGGTCTGCACCAAGCCATTCTTTTGGCACGGGCACTTGGTCACACAGCTACCGCCGCAGCATGGCAAAAAGAGTATAACGATTATCACCATGCCGTATTTTCACGGTTACGGCAAATTGGTGCATCAGATGGCAATTACATGCCACCTGGCTTAGATGTCAAAGGCGGTCATGATTGGGGCAATCTGCTGGCTTTGTATCCGCATGAATTACTCTCGCCAAATGATCCGCTCGTTACCGGAACCCTGCAACACACCCTGGCCGAGTATGGCGAAGGCCTGCTGCTATACGGTGGCAGGTTGCATGATTATGTCGGCATGGACAATACCGAATCATTTATCATCCGCGGACAGCAGCGATCAGCTCTGCGCGATTTGTATGCGGAACTGGTTCATACCTCAGCAACACAGGCTGGCTGGGAGTGCGGTCCACCACCGTGGTCTAACCGCGATTTTGGCAGTGATCTTGCCCCGCATGGCTGGTTCGCAGCCGATTATATTGCGATGGTGCGGAACATGCTTGTCCGCGGGCAAGGCCATACACTTCAAATCTTTTCCGTCCTTTCGCCAAAGTGGACACAGCCGGGCGACATCATCTCCCTGCATCGTGCACCAACGCGTTTTGGGACTGTAAGCCTCTGGGCGATATTCACCAGCCATGGCATGGTCTTGCACATTCATGGCCATTTCAGGCATTCGCCCAAAAGCCTGCGACTGCATATTCCGTGGTATGTTGCAGCGACCGCCGCCTCGGCCGATGGCAAGCCGTTGGCCATCTCGAAAGCGGGCTTGTTATTACCAGTCAACACGCGCGTGGTTCGCATTCTTTGGAATCGCACCGAAAACCTCCAAAATTGGAGCTATCGCGCCTTTGTAAAACGCTTTGAGCAGGCGTGGCAGGCCCGGTACTTTGATCACAAAGTGCTGACCTTTGGCAACGGGCTGCATGTATGGCCCAAGTAACATGTGCCCAACATGCGGCATCCCTTAGCGTGTTTGGCCAAGTTGCATCGTATACATAGCGTACCGACAGTGAGGTCGCTGCAACGCCATCTGCGATGGTGTTATAGGCCCCCATCGCTACAATAGAGCGGGTTGGGGCATATAACAGTCCAGACGCACCGTGCAGGGCCAACGCTTATGTCCATCATCACCATTGGCCTGAACCCGGCGATTGATCGTATTGTAACCGCTCGGCGGCTGACTCCCGGAGAGCATTTGCCGGTGACGGAGCTTGCACGGCTCGCGGCGGGCAAGGCGGCCAATGTGTCGCGCGCTTTGGCTCTCTGCGGCAAAAACTCAACCGCCTTGGGTTTTGTCGGCCGCAGCGATGCTGAATGGTTTACCCGGCAGCTTACAGCGCTGGGGCCGGGCGTCATACGGTGCAACTTCATCAAGGCATTTGAGCAGACGCGCGAAAATATCACCATTCTCGATACCGCCGCCGGGGTTGAAACGCATTTGCGCGATGCAGGCTGCCCTGTGGACGCGGGAGCTTTTCAGCGGTTTGCCATACTGCTTAACAAAACCATGCGCCGCGGCGATGCGGTCGTATTTGCCGGCAGCCTGCCGCCGGGGTTTACCACCCGGCAACTGGTGCGCCTGCTTAAAGCATGTCATGCCGCGGGTTGTCGCGTGGCGGTTGATACATCGGGTCCAGCGCTTCAGGCGGCGGTTCGCTGCCCGCTTTGGCTCATCAAACCAAACCTTGAGGAGCTAAGCGAATTGCTGGGGCGTCGCATTAAGAATAATCCGCAAGCGATTGCCGCAGCCGCCGGCCCGCTGCTTAAAACAGTAGAAAACATTCTTGTAAGCCGCGGCGCTGCGGGCGCGGTGCTGATGCGGCGCGATGGGTTTTATACCGGGCGACTGCTCAAAAAAGTAAAGATTGTGCGAACGGTTGCCTGCGGCGATCACCTGCTCGCGGGCTTTGCCTCAGCCGCAGTGGATGGAGCCGCCCCCGCCGAATGTTTGCGCCATGCGCTGCTCGTGGCAACCGCACGTGCCACATCGCGCAATTTTGGCACATTTGGCGGCCTTCTATCGGCAAAAGCCGTGGAGGTGCGGTGCTCCGACGCCGCGGTAGACCGCGGGCATTTACAACATGAGTAATGTGCGGCGCCCAAAGTCGCGCGATCATGACGGTTTGGTTTTATCTGCTACGACCTGCAGTTACGGCCTTGCGTTACAAAACTTACTGCGGCCCTGCCATCAAGACCGTCCTTAAAGAAATTGCTTTCTTTATATTTACGCGCGCGGCATAGCAGGCGTTCGCATCTCATCTCCCACACTCAACCGGCTTTCTGGCCCAGGGGCTGGGCGGGCGATACAATTAACTCTTGCGTGCGGTGACGATATTGCTGATGTTGCATACACCACCGAACCAACTTGCTTGCGGGAAACACACCCATGCTGCTCGAACAAATTTTCCGGCAAACCAAAGCCCGGCCGCATCAAACGGCCATTGTTGACGATAAACGCCAATACACCTATCGCGACATCGGCATCGGCGCTAACCTTCTGGCCGACATTGTTGACGATCTCGCCGCCGGCGCCGACCGCATCGGCCTGCTTATTCCGCAATCGGGAGCGTTTGCATTTGCGTTTTTAGGCACCCGGCTCACAGGCCGCATTGTAGTGCCGCTAAATTATCTGCTCAAGCCAAATGAACTGGTGGATGTTGCCCGCGCCGCCGATCTTACCGCGGTCATTACCATTCATCATTTTGACGCCCTTGCCGAGGCGCTCAAAGCCGCGGGCCTGAAGGTGTTTTTTATTGATGATCTTAAGCCCAGCAATTTTCGCTGTGTTCTTAAAACCTTTTTCCCACGAAAGCTGCCTCCGCGCAAGCCCGATGACGTTGCCGTCATTCTTTTTACCAGCGGAACGAGTTCCAGCCCCAAAGGCGTCATGCTCACCAACAACAATCTGGATTCCAACGCTCGCGACGCGGTGGCACACGCCCGGTTTAACGACCACATGTGCTTTTTGGGCGTGTTGCCCATGTTTCATACGTTGGGGCTGATGGCGTGCTTTTTAATACCGCTTAGCCTTGGTTGCCGGGTGGTTTACCAGGCACGCTTCAGCCCGCCGACGGTGCTAGCCGCCATTGATGAAAATAACATTGAAGTGCTCATTGCCGTGCCCACCATGTATGCCCTGCTGGCCAACAGCAAAAGCACCAAGGCTGATTCACTCAAAAAGGTGAAGTACGCCATTAGCGGCGGCGAGCCACTGCCGGTGGCTCTTATACAGCGCTATGCTGATTTTTTTGGCTTACAACTGCTGGAGGGCTTTGGCCTGACGGAAACATCGCCCATTGTGGCGCTCTCGGTGCCGTGGGCCAACAAACGCGGCGCGGTGGGCAAAATTCTGCCCAATCAGCAGGTGCGACTCGTGGATGACAACGGCCATGATCTTGGCCCCAATCAGGATGGCGAACTCTGGATTAAAGGCCCCAATGTTATGAAGGGCTACTACAAAAACCCCACGGCAACGAGCGAGGTGCTTACCGCCGACGGCTGGTTTAAAACCGGCGACATCGCCCGGCTCGACAATGAAGGATTTTTGTCTATTACCGGCCGCAAAAAAGAGATGATCATCATGGCCGGCGAAAAAATCGCGCCCAGCGAAATTGAAGATTGCCTGCGGCATCATCCCGCAGTGCTGCTCGCTGCGGTTATCGGCGTTAAAGATGAAGGTCGCGGCGAGGTGCCTGTTGCGTTCGTGCAGCTTGAACCCGGCCTGTCTCAAAAGCCAGGCGTTAACGATCTGCGGGCATTTGTGCGGCAGAACCTTGCAGCCTTCAAAGTGCCGCGCGACGTATACTTTGTTGATGAAATGCCGCGCTCGCCCACGGGCAAGGTGCTCAAACGAGCACTGGTAGTGCCGCATAACACATCAGTATAAAGCCTCTATACAACCGTGGCGGGACTTGTTGGGTGCCGGCGCTCGTCGCCACGCGCACAGTACACGCTTGGCGGCTTGAACCAGCTTATCGCAGGCCGTACTGGGCCATCTTGCGATACAAAGTGCGCACGCTGATGGCCAAACCCGCCGCCGCGTGGGCGCGGTTGCCCTGATGTTGCCGCAGGGCGTTTTCGATGGCGGCCTTTTCCGCCAGGTCCAGTGCGGTGCCCGGCGGGGGTGCGAGTTGCGGGTTGTGAATGTATTCAGGTAGATCGGCACTCGTAAGCACGGGCTTTTGCGCCATCACCAGCATGTTCTCTAGCACGTTGCGAAGCTCACGCACATTGCCGGGCCAGCTGTAAGCCTGCAGCGCCCGCACCAGCGACGGCTCGACCGTCGGAGCGGGCAGGCCGTTCTCAGCACACAAACGTTCAATAAGGTTACCAACCAGCAGCGGTATATCTTCAACACGCTGGCGCAGCGGCGGCAGGGTTACGCGCACGACATTCAGGCGGTAAAACAAATCAGCACGAAAACGCTTTGCTTCCACGGCGGTTTGCAGGTCAGAATTGGTGGCGGCAACCACGCGCACGTCTATGGGTTTTTCGCGGGTAGACCCCACAGGCGTCACCATGCCCGTTTCCAGCACGCGCAGCAGCTTGGCCTGCACCGCCAGCTCCAACTCGCCGACTTCATCAATAAACAGCGTGCCGCCGTTGGCAGCCTCAAAGTAACCGGTGGTTTGCGCGCTGGCACCGGTAAAAGCCCCTCGTGTGTGGCCGAATAGTTCGCTCTCCATCAGCGAGGCGGGGACAGCAGCACAATTGACCGCGATAAACGGTTTGCTTTGGCGCGGGCTAAGTTCATGAATCGCCCGCACCACCATCTCTTTACCGGTGCCGCTTTCGCCTTCCACCAGCACTGTGCTTTTGAACGGTGCCACGCGGCGAATGGTTTGCGCTACCGCCAGCATCCCCGGCGAGTTGCCGATAAGCTTTTCCAGCTGGCGCACGCCTACCGCATCGCTGCCCCAATGGGCAATGTCGCGGCGCACGCGGCCATTTTCAATAGCCCGCTCGACAACATCCAGCAGATCAGGCGGCGTAAATGGCTTGGTGATGTAATCAAATGCACCGGCCTTCATGGCCTGTACCGCACTGGCAACGGTGGCGTTGCCGGTAATGACCACCGCCTCCACCAACGGCTTGCGGCGGCGGACTTCCTCAAGCAGAGCCAGGCCGTCCATTTGCGGCATCCACAGGTCGGTAATAAGCAGGTGAACTTTATCCGAGAGCATCAGCAGGGCTTCACGGCCCGAAGCCGCCCGCAACACTTGAAAGCCCGCGGCTTCGAGCACCTGGGCCAACGCAGCCAGCACGCTCGCGTCGTCCTCGGCAAGCAAAATAACGCCGCGCCGCCTTTCAGGCGGGGGCGCTGCTTGCGGTATGGAAGGTGCAGTTTCGACCATATTGCATGAGTTTAGCAGATATATTGCGCAATGCACCAGAGCCAGGCAAACCTTTGCAGGGCTACATTGGTGCCTGGCCAAGCGACGGGGCCGAGATGGCTCTGTTACGCCGGCACGATGCCTCGATGGTCGGACGGCCTGGTTTTTTGTTTTCATCCGGTGCAGCGCACCGTACAATCTAGAGCCGCGACAAGCCTGATGCTTGCCGACACATATGCACCAATGGAAAGTACCACAATGCCCACACGCTTTTACAATACCCTTACTCATAACCTCGACGAGTTTAAGCCGCTGCGCCCGGGACCTGATGCCGAGCATCCGCTTGCCGGCAGCGATATTCGCATGTACTCGTGCGGGCCTACGGTTTACGACTATGCGCACATCGGCAATTTTCGAGCGTTTTTATTTGCCGACGTGCTCCACCGCTATCTTGAGTTCCTCGGAGCCAACGTGCGGCAGGTTATGAATATGACCGACGTAGGCCACATGACCGACGACCAGCTTGCCGATGGCGCCGGCCGCGACAAGCTGGAACTTGCGGTCGAAAAAATGAAGCAGAACAAAAAATCGGGCCGGGCACTGGTGGAAAATCCCAACGACCCATACCAGGTGGCGGGGTATTTTATTGACGCTTTTCTGCAGGATGCCCGGACACTGGGCCTTGCCGTGGTGCTCGAACATGACGCCGCCGACGCAGCGCACCGCGAAAACATCATGCCGCGGCCCACGCAGCACATTCATGAGTTCATCGCGCTGATTCAACGACTTATTGCCGCCGGGCATGCCTATGTCGGAAGCGACGGGGTGGTGTACTACGACGTGCGCAGCTTTGCTGATTATGGCCGGCTCTCGGGTAATTCGCTCGAGCGGCTTTCTCATGGGGCGGGCGGGCGGGTAAGCGAGCAGGCGGCTAAACGCCATCCAGCCGACTTTTTTTTATGGAAGCCCGACCAAACCCACATCATGCGCTGGCCGTCGCCCTGGGGCGAGGGGTATCCGGGCTGGCACATAGAATGCAGCGCCATGGCCATGGGTATTCTCGGTGAATCGCTGGATATTCACACCGGCGGCGAAGACAACATTTTTCCGCATCATGAGTGCGAAATCGCCCAGTCACAAGGCGCCACCGGCAAGCCGTTCGCCAACTTCTGGATGCACACACGCCACCTCATGGTTAACGGCGAGAAGATGTCGAAATCGAAGGGTAACTTTTTCACCATACGCGACCTGGTGGAGAAAGCTTACGATCCGCTGGTTATTCGCTATGCGCTTATCGCCACGCGCTATCGTGAACCGATGAACTTTACGCTCCAAAGCCTGCATGAGGCCGCGGCGGCAATTGCAACCCTGCGCGATCTGGCCCAGCGCCTTGCCGGCGCGGTGACCACGGTGGATGAGGCCGCCGGCGATGGCGATGGGGCTGCCCACACCCCTTCTCTGGAGCCTAACGAGCAAACCATGCTCGATGAGTTTACGCGCGCCATGGATGATGATTTGAATATATCAGGAGCGCTGGCGGCGGTATTTAGCTGGGCCGGCCCGCTGGCCAAGCAGCGAAAGTTCAGCTATCCGCAGGCTCGCTCGGCGCTGCTGGCCCTGCGCCGGGTGGATGACGTGCTGGGGGTGGTATTTGCTCCTCTTCGGCCGCTGCCGGCCCAGACCGTGGCGCGGGTCAATGACCTGATGCAACAGCGGGCCGCGGCGCGCGCTGCCAAAGATTTTGCCGCCGCGGACATGCTGCGTCAGCAGCTCACGGCGCTGGGCGTAGAAGTAAAAGACACGCCCAACGGCGCGCTTTGGCAGGCCCGCTTGGCCCCGACGCAGCCATAAAATGACGGGGTAGACCTCAGGCTTAACGGCAGCAGCTCGTGCGGAGTTAGAGCCATGACTTTGGTGCGCGATTTAATATTTCTGCGGCGTTATATGAGGGTTTGCCCGGCTGTTCGGCGGGTTTTGGTGCGTGTTGTTGCGCTGCTGGCTGTAGGCTTATTCGTCGCGAAGGCCCACGCAACGGCACCGTTTGCGATTCATATTGTAGACTCCCAAACCCATCGCGGTGTGCCGCTGGTGCAACTGCAAACAACCAACGGCATAAGGGTGTATACCGATTCGGCCGGTACGGCGGCATTTAATGAACCGGGGCTTATGCACCGCACGGTTTATTTTTATATCAGCAGTCCCGATTACCTCTACGCGGCTGATGGTTTTGGCTACCGCGGCCAGGCGATTGCGATAAAGCCCGACGGCGCCATTACGCTATCAATTGTGCGTACTGGCATCGCGCAGCGAATGTATCGCATAACCGGAGAGGGCATATACCGCGATACGTTGCTTACCGGCGGAAAGGCTCCCATCAACCAGCCGTTGCTCAACAGCGGTGTGTTCGGGTCAGACAGTGTGCAAAACTGCATCTACCGGGGCCGACTTTTCTGGCTATGGGGCGACACGCTTGAGCCGCAATACCCGCTGGGCAACTTTGCCACCACCTGCGCAACCTCACGACTGGCATCCGCGGGTGGGTTAAGCCCGGCGGCCGGAATAAACCTGCATTATTTTGTTAATGCCGCCGGATTGCCGCGCCGCATGGCGCCGCTGGCCGGCCCGGGGCCGGTGTGGCTTAGCGCGCTAAGCGTTCTGCCAGATGCCGAAGGTCAACCACAACTGTTGGCAACATTTGCGCAGGAAGATGCCCGGTTCCACGCGCGGCAAGCCGGCGTGATGGCGTTTAATGCTGCCGTCGGCCGCTTTACGGTTGTCAAACGCTTTGCGCCGCATTGGCCGCTGCTGCACGGCGGCGGCAATGGCCCCGGCGGGCATACGTTTTTTTATGCTCCGCCCGGCCGCAAACAACAACTGTACTTTGCTGACCCGCTGCCGCTGGTGCGTGTGCCGGCACTGGCAACCGATTTTGCCATGCAGCGCGCCTACGAATCTTTCAGTTGCCTGAAATTTGGCAGCACCGCGGCTCGGCCCATTTTTGACCGCACGAGCAATGGCCAACTGCTGTGGCGCTGGCGCAAAGACACCGCAGCGCCGACACCGCGGCGAATCAACACATGGATTACCCAAGGTTTGCTGCGTCCCGGCGATAATCCGTTCATGCTGCGCGATATCGCCACCGGCAAGCCGCTGGTGCCGCAGGAAGCGAGCATTCATTGGAACAATTACCGCAAGGCATGGGTAATGATCTTTAACCCCGGCATCAGTGGTTTTGGCGATACATATTTGGCCTTTGCCGATACGCCGCTAGGCCCTTGGGGCTATGCGGTGCGGGTGGTGCATTTCACCCGACAGAGCTTTTATAACCCCAGCCAGGACTGGTTTTTTGACCAGCACGGCGGACGTGACATTTATTTTGAAGCGACGCTATCAAGCTGGTTGGGAAGCAGCAAGGTAAAGATACCCCGCTACGATTACAACCAACTCATGTATCGCATTAACCTGGCGAGCCACCGGACGATTCTGCCGATGCCGGTATATGGCCCGCCCGTTGCGCTGGCCGCCGAGCTGAAGACCGGGCCGCTTTTACAAACGTGGCGGCACAATAGGCGGATAGCATTTTATGCACTGCTGCAACCTTCGCCCCGCATGCAACCGGTTTATACCAGGGGCAACGGCCGTGGGTATTTGCAATGGGGCGGCAGCGCGAAGGAGCAGCCCCTGTTTTACGCTTTACCGCCGAACAATCCACGGCCCGGCACGGTGCTTTTGTACACATTTGCCCGCAGCGGCCATTTGCCGGTGTACAGCCTCAAGCGCCGCTTGCCGGGAGTGCAAGAATCAGGCCGCCCCCTGTGCCGCGTTTGGCCGGCGGTTTATATGCATCGGTTGAGTTGGGATATTGATGCGGGGACAAATAAAAGATCCTTGCCCAGGCCGAATGGCATCAAATAATTCGGCTATTGGGGCCTGCGAGAGTCACGCAAGGGTAAGCAGCCAGTTTGCGCACGCCCAAGAACTGGCTTGTCAGTTTATGCGGTTTGGCGAGAATATATTGCGCCTCGTGTATGTGACAATGCCTACGTAATAGGCTCAAACAACCAATCTGTGGAGAAGGTCAGGTGCGGATACATAGACTCATTCGGCTGATGCTTTGTGCGCTCATATTGCCCGGGGCTACGGCGATACGCTGCGCCTTGGCCGACACCATTACGCTTACCGATGGCCGCGTGATTAATGGGGCCATGCAGCGTGTGGGCCACCTTATTGAACTGCGCCTCTACGTCGGAAAGCCGTTGTTTGTAAAGCCGGCCGATATTGCTTCGGTGGTGCTTGGCCCGGCTCCCGGCGCCAGCCAGCCGACCGCCACGATGCCGGCCGCCAAGCCACATATACCGCCGCCGGCGACTTCAACCGCCGACGCAGCTGATCTCGACTTTCAAGCCATAAGCCTTGCCAAACAGTTGCACGACAAAGCCGCTCAAAAGCTGCTAAAGCGGGTGCTGGCCGTGCATCGGCACAATGTGCCGGCGCTCATTACCAGCGGCGTTATTGCCGACCGGCACAAGCAGCTTGCCGACGCCATGCTATATTTTAACCGTGCGCTGGCAGCCGCGCCCGAAAGCGCCACTGCTTTAACCGACATGGCGGTACTGCAACATCAGCGGCGGCTGAACTTTGCGGCCTGCAATACTTATGCCAGGGTACTGGCGCTAAACCCGCGGCGGCATCTGGTATATGACAACATCTTTTCACTCCTGCATGAGATCGGTCAAAGTAACAAACCGGCGTTCACAAAACTAAAGACCGCATTTGCCGCTGCCGACGCTGCCGAGCAGCAGCGCATGGCCCGGCGCGGACTGGCGCGAGTGGGCGCAATCTGGCAAACACAAAGCCAGGCCCAAGAGCTGGTGCCGGAAGTAACCCATTACCGCTTTCTGCGCGACAACCTGGTAAGCCTGTATGCCTCTACCAGCGAACAGCTTGCTATTGTTGATCGGCAGATTGATCAGTTGCAGGCCGAGGTGAACGCGGCAGGTGGGGCGGTAATGGTTAATCCGTTTGGTCTAAACGCCGGCACGCAGCGGTCGCAACTCGCCGCCGACCAATACGCCCTGAATAATGCGGAAGAACGCGCCAGCCAGTTGCGTGCGGCCTTGCGGCAGGACCGCCTGCAGTGGAAGCAGCTTTGCACAACACCCATCGGCCGGGACTATATCCCGCCCGAGCAAATGCTGCTGCCGCGGCGGGCCAAACTAAGCGGTAAAGTTTCGGTTGCGGCCATAGCGCATGCGGCTCCGCTTACCGGTGCCAGCGCAGACGTGATGATATCCGCGGCTGCGAGCCGTTACGATGCCGCACTGGCGCAAGCGCGGCGGGCGTACAGGCAACGGTGCCAGGCTCTGTGGAGTGATGTGCTCGCCGCCGACAAGGTTGAGCACGCCGCCCTTGTGGCCGCCACGCAGGCAGCCATGAAGGCTGACGATGTCAATGGCGTGGTGGCAGCCGACAAATTGTCCAAGGTGGTAGCCCAGCGCCTCGCGCAGGAAGAGTCGCAAAGCGATTTTGACCCCACGTTTTCGGGCGCTGGCGATCCCACACAGAATCAGTTTGTGCGCAGCGCCGCCACGGTGCGCAACCGCGCAGTAGCGGCCATTGTGGCCAGCAGGCTTCAGGCTCGGCAAGCTATCATGCAAGCCTTGCAAGATGCCGATGCGGCCCGCGTGCGGTCGCTGCAGGCAGCGACCCAAGCGGCCATGAAGGCCGGCAACGCCGACGAAGTCGTGGCGCTTGCCGCCGCAGTCAAGCAAGCCCAAGCACAGCAAAAGGCGGACGAAACTGCCGAAAGCAGCACGGCGCCTTTTGCGCCGGCCGGTGCAGGACCTTTTACGCCCGGCCTCCCGGCAGTGAGCTTTGTCGGTGCCAATACCACAGCCAGCCGTATCGTGTGGATCATAGACCATGAGGGCGACATGCTGGAAAACTTCAGCTTTTTGAAAGCAGAGTTGCGCCGCGGCATAGGGCGACTCATGCCGGATCAGTCATTTGCCGTGATTGTATTTCAGAAAAACTACAGCATCTTGGGGCCGCCGAGGCTCCTGCACGCGACGCCGCAAAACAAGTCGCTTTTTTATAAGCGCCTGGCGGATGTAGCCCCTCACGGCCGGGCGGAATATCGCTTTGAGCGCTTTTACAAGCCCTTTAAGGCCGCCTTCAAGTTGCATCCACAGGTTATCTATTTTTTGACCAGCGGTGCGTTCGATGCCAGACTTATCCCCGCAGTAACGAGGTTGAATCGCTCGCATCGCGTACATATTTTTACGTTCGGCTTCACCAACAACGATCCAACATTCACCAAAAACCTGAAGTTGTTGGCAACGCAAAATGGCGGTCAATACCGCTATATTTCGCGGGCCGATGCCGGCGGGTAACATGTGCAAGGCCCATGTTCGTCAGGCATCGTTGTGAGCATACAATTTCTTGAATGACATTCAGGAGAGCCGAAACTTCCGCCCCTTGCGCAAATTCGTACTAAATGTGCCAAAAATCTTAATGGCGAAGCGAGCCGCTTTGCAATAGCATAAAGTGAACGTGCGTTGTGCCGGAATGGCCAAGCGAACGGGTATGCGGGATTGACGGTTCGCCCGCAGCCGCGAGAATACCTATAGACTTATGGCTCCAAGCCTTAACCTTAACCTTTTTTGAGGAGACATCATGGCCAGTCGCAACGGAAACTCACTCGGTTCAGTAGAACATGCAACGGGTCATGCGGGTGCCGCAAACCCGCGGCGGAACTTTCTCAAGACGCTGGCGGCGGCATCCGCAGGGGCGGCAGCGGCCACAACGGCTGGCTCGGCCGTCCAGGCCGCCATGGGCGTCCCCAAAAAGGTTTCGATTGCCGACCTGAACCTGCGGTATGTCATACAGAGCTGGGGACGGCCGGGTAAAAACAGCAGTGTAGGCAGGCTACCGATTCGTATCGGCTCTAAAACATTCGCCCATGGCTTGGGCACCGATGTTCAAAGCATTATGGTAATTGACCTGCATGGACAAGCACAGCTGTTTTCGAGTTGGGTAGGGGTAGATAACAGGCCGCTAAAAAAGCGTTTCAAGATCGGCCATGTCATTTTTGAGGTTTACGTGGATGATAAGCTCCGCGCTAAATCTCCTTACATGAAGCAGGGAGATGAACCTTACCACCTTACAGCAGACCTCGCTGGCGCCAAAAAGCTGGCTCTGGTTGTATACCCGTCGGTGGAAGACTCCAATTGGACGCTGGCCGACTGGGCCGATGCAACCATTACCATGGCGCCAGGCGCGACGAAAATGCCAACCGCCATTTCCGCCGGTGATACCAGTATGCCGGAGATAGCCAGCGGCGATACGCCCATGCCCGATTTTCATGGTGCGCGCGTTGTTGGTTGTACGCCGGGGCGACCTTTTCTTTTTAAGGTGCCCTACACCGGTCAGGAGCCGGTAAAGATCAAGGCCGACAATCTCCCTGCCGGGCTTATTCTTTCAGATGATGGCATCATCACCGGTGAAGTGCAGCAGGCGGGCCAATATGTCGTCACACTTACCGCCTCCAACGACCTGGGCCAGACCACGCGAAAGCTCACCATTATTGCCGGCGAACATAAGCTGGCCCAAACACCGCCCATGGGCTGGAACAGTTGGAACGCCTTTGACGTGCAGGTAAACGCCAAGCATGTGCGCGACACCGCCGACGCCATGGTAGCCAGCGGGCTGGCGGCCAAAGGGTTTAACTACGTTAACATTGACGATACTTGGGAAGGTCCGCGCGACGCCGATGGCAATATCACCACCAATAAAAAATTCCCGGATATGAAGGCCCTGATTGACTATGTGCACTCCAAAGGCCTGCGATTCGGACTTTATTCTTCGCCCGGACCCAAAACCTGTGCCGGCTATCCGGCGAGTTATCAGCATGAACAACAGGATGCCGATACCTACGCCAAGTGGGGCGTAGATTACCTCAAGTACGACTGGTGCAGCTACGGCCGTGTGGCAACCGGTGTGGGCTTAGAGCGATTCATCAAACCCTATGCCACCATGCGAACGGCGCTGGATAAAATTAACCGCGACATTTTCTTCAGCCTATGTCAGTACGGCATGGGCGACGTGTGGAAATGGGCCGCAGGCGCTCCAGTGTACGGCAACAGTTGGAGAATTTGCACCGACATCAACGATTCGTGGAATTCATTAGTACACAACGGCTTTAAATCCGATGCGCCATTGGCCCGCTACGCCGGCCCCGGCCATTGGAACGACCCCGACATGATGCTTGTAGGCTACGGCAAATTTGAAGATGGCCCGCTGCATAACAGCCACCTCACACCGTGGGAGCAGCTTACTCACGTCACGCTCTGGTGTATGGTTGCAGCGCCGCTGCTGCTGGGTTGCGACCTCACTCATCTCGATAAATTTACCACCGACCTGATCACCAATACCGAAGCGCTCGACGTAAACCAGGACCCGCTGGGCCGCCAGGCACAGCAAGTACGGGTAGATAATCGCCGCTATACCCAGGTATGGGCACGCCCGCTTTTCGATGGCACATACGCAGTGGCGCTTTTTAATCTGAGCTTTATGAAATCCAAAATAACCGCCCGTTGGAGCGACCTGGCCAAGGTAACACCCGCCGGCCATACGCCGCCTTCCGGTATGCAGCCGGTGCGCGACCTCTGGAAGCGCAAAGACCTCGGTCAACACGACGAATTCTCGGTTGTCGTTCCGGCCCACGGAGCTGTGATGATTAAAGTCGGCACACCGATAGAAGGGTAACTTGCCACGAGCGGCCGAGGTGTCCACGGTGCGGCGGCATGCGTATTGCATCGCTAAACCACGAGGCCGGAAGGGCTGGGCCACGGCCTTTTCTTGGGCCGAGGCGGTAATACCGGCCCAACGTTTCGGCTGGGCCAGCCATTCTCGAAGCCGACTGGTTGAGGCCCACCGCGCAAGCGAATTGGCTTATCGGTAAATTGCCGTTGCCGGAGTTTATGGCCATGTTTGCCGATCGCAGCAATATAGATACCGAAAAGGCAAATCCAGCGTCCGCACAGCTCGACGCCATGCCCATCGCCGAGGCAGTGCGGTTGATGAATCGGCAGGATGCCTTGGCGGTGCAAGCCGTCGGTCGCTGCGCCATACATATTGCCGCTGCAGTGGAACTGGTCGCCGCCGCCTTTAACCGCGGCGGCCGTTTGCTTTATGCCGGGGCCGGCACAAGCGGACGCCTCGGCGTACTCGACGCGGCCGAATGCCCGCCGACGTTTTCCAGCGATCCGGGCATGGTGGTGGGGATTATTGCCGGCGGCTCAGAGGCGCTGCAGCGATCGGTTGAAGGCGCTGAAGATGACCCCGCCGCCGGAGCACAGGCCCTCAAAGATCACCGCATCACGCCCAACGACGTAGTCTGCGGCATAGCCGCCGGCGGTACCACACCATATGTTTATGGGGCGCTCGCCCAGGCGCGGGCTACAGGCGCAAAAAGTATTTTTATAACCTGCACCGATCCCGCCTCGCTTGGCGACAAATTGCCGCCGTCGGATGTGCTGATCCATCTGGCCACCGGGCCGGAAGTGATCACAGGCTCCACACGGCTTAAGGCCGGCACCGCCACCAAGCTGACGCTTAACACCATCAGCACGCTGGCTATGGTGCAAATCGGCAAGGTCTTTGGCAACGCCATGGTGGATGTGGATTCGGGCAAAAATGCCAAGCTCAAGGACCGCGCCGTGCGAATAATCGCCGAGCTTACCGGACGCTCACGCGATGCGGCGATAACACTCTGGCAGCAGGCCGGCGGCAATGCCAAGCGAGCCGTGGTGATGCACTTTCAGCAGTGCTCTGCCTCACAAGCTGATGAACTGCTGCGCCAAACCCGTGGACGACTGCGGCCGCTGATAGCGCCAACCACCCAAGAGTGACATCCCGCCCGGGAGTGCCTTGTTGTGCGGAGGGTTTCGCCATGCATGCTTACTGCCGATACATAATAATGGTGTGGCAATGACCGATGATGTTGACATCCTGGCCTTGGGCCTGCTCTATCCGGCACAAATTGAAGTTGCATGGACCGCCCCGCGCACTGCGCCGTCCGCCGCGGCTCAAGAGCGGATCACCGGCCATTGGAACGAGCATATAACCGAAGCACGCCGGCAGCAGCGCGTGCTTTTCAACAGCCCCATCGCCCGGCTACTTGGGGCAAAGCAGCCAAACCCCGGCGGCCCGCTGCGATTGGTATTGACAGGCGGCGATTACCGGAGTTTTTTTGTTACATGCGTATGCGATCACCCCTGGTTTAAGGCCAACGCCCCCGAAGCACTTCACGAGGCCCTGGGCAACAGCCTGCTGCTTACGCATGGCGACCATGCTGTGCTGGGTGTGCGCAGCGACTCGGTTGCCAGTTACCGCGGCTATGCCCATGTGTTTGGCGGCGTACTCGAGCCACCAGCCGCAGACTCGGCTGCAGACGGCTCATTTATTCTCGATCACCTGCAGCGCGAGTTACTGCAGGAAATAGGCCTGTCGCTGCAGGCCTTAACCCAACTTTCGCACTTCGGCCCCAAAAACCGCATTATCTTGCAAATAAGGCCGAAAGTTTCCACCACAAACCACCCCTAATTTCGGGGTTCCGGGGTCTCCAAATGCTCCTGTAAAGCCGCCAATTCACTGGCGTAAATCTTGGGTGGAGGCTGCTCCGGCAGCGTCAGTTTGAGCTTCTCAAGCAAGAACGCCTGCTCCGGCTCCGGCTCGGTATATCGGGGCAGCACCAGGCAGCGTCCATCGGTGGTGGGTATATGCACATCAATCATCTGAATTGCCGCCAACTGTTCCAGCACTGCCCGGGCGGTAAGCCCCGGCGCATGTTGGCGGGTTTGCATGGTCAAGGTTGCCGTCAGGCAATATGCCATAAACGCCACCAGAATGTGAGCCTCCATCCGTGGCTCAAGCTTGTGATAAATGGGCCGGATTTTAAGATCGCTCTTGAGGTTCTTAAACGCTTCTTCAATATGTGTTAATTGCGTATAGCTCTGCCAAAGCAGTTCCGGTGGCTGATCATGAAGACTGGTTCGCAGCAGGTAATGCCCATCCAGCCGTTCGAGCTGTTTGAACTTCTCCAGTTTGAGTCTATACCTCCCACGGCCAAAATTTGAAGGCTTTATTGCAGTGTGATGGTGAGATACTCCGATGATAGGTAATACCGG
>JBMFVX010000034.1:0-24989 GCA_049965775.1 Phycisphaerae bacterium | reverse complement strand
AAACCGCATTGGTTTGCAACCAGGGCCGAAAAAATCGGGAAAATTCCCGAAATCAGGCGCAAAGTGCGAAAGTCGGGCTAGGGGCAAATTAGTCGCTTTCTATAGCAAAAGTCCTGCACCTTGCCGTGGCTTTGCCGTGCAACATTTGGTGGCATACGGCAAGCAGCGGCAATCCCCACCTTAAATCGGAATTTTTCGTAGCCCGATAACAAAACGTCCCATCATTGCAAAAGGGCGATAAAAACGGGGCCTATATTGCGCCTGATGCGGGGCCTATAAGCATTTTGGCGCGTGATAATAAATCGCCGACTGCGGCCGCTTTTCCCTCAACTCGGACGCAGGGCCATGCCGATTCAACACCCCGGCTGACAGGAACAAAACTCTCCGTTCCCGCAGCCGCCCGACGTGGTGGAGCACTCTCAACATGCCAAGCATTCCCGCCTTTATTTCTCTTACTCTCTTAAGGAGCTACCCATGCGTATATCTACACAACTCAACACAACTGCGCGCCGTCCGATAAGCGCAGCCGCCCTGGCCGCGTGCGCGGCCGCCGCCCTGACCGCTGTACCCGCCCTGGCCAGCACGCTTGACCAAATCGGCGTAATCCAGCTTCGCCAGGTCAATCCAAGTCTTACGGGAGCCGGTGTGATTTTGGGCCAGGCTGAAGCGTCGGTCGGCGGCGCCACCGATGAGTTTGAGGTCAATCCCGCTAATTTGGGCACAACGGCCTCCGGCCAGAGCCGCAGCTTTGTCTACACCAATTCCAGCAACGTGGCCTCAAGCGTATATTCCAGTGCGGCTTATTCCGGCCATGCCGAAGCGGTAGCCCAGAATTATTACGGCTCAAGCGGTGTAGCCGACGGCGCTACGACGATTTACAACTACGACTCCAACGCTTGGGCCGGTACCTATGTGTTCTCTGATATGGCACCGCCCACCGGCCTCGCCATCGTTAATCAGAGCTTCATCTACAGCCAGCTTACCGCCGGCACCACCGACTCGGTGGATACTTACTACGACAACTATACCGATCAATACAACACCATTTTCGTTTCGGCGGTGGGCAATGGCGGTTCCTCCACTACGTACACCACGCCCTCCAGTCAGATCAATGCACCAGCGACGGCATACAACAGCATTGCCGTGGCGGCCTATGGCGGCTCCAGCGGCGTGGGCACCACCTTTGACGGCCGCTCGAAGCCGGACATTTCGGCTCCGGCCGGTGAGACGAGCTTTGCGGCTCCGCTGGTGGCGGGTTCGGCGGCGCTTTTGGTGCAGGCGGGCCGCATGGGTATCGGCGGCGGCAGCGTTTCAGCAGAAACCGATGAACGCACGGTCAAGGCTCTGCTGCTCAACGGAGCCGTCAAGCCGGTGGGATGGACTCACACCGCCACGCAACCGCTCGATACCCGCTGGGGTGCGGGTGTCGTGAATGTATACAACTCGTATACTGAGCTTGCCGCCGGACAGGTGCATGCCACAACATCGAACACGGCGGCGCTAGGCAGCACCGGGCCGGCGGAAACCTCCATGGCGGCGCAAAGTCATCTGCAAGGATGGGACTTTGCCAGCATCACCAGCAGCGCCTCGGCAAATGCCATTAATCACTATGTGTTCAACCTCGGCAGCGCGTCGAATTTGACGGCCACACTGGTATGGAACCGTCAAATCAACCAGGCCAACATCAACAACCTTGACTTGTATTTGTACAACTCACTGGGGCAGGCGGTGGCCATCAGCGACAGCAGCGTTGACAATGTGCAGCAGCTTTACACGCTCAACCTTGCACCCGGAAAGT
This sequence comes from Phycisphaerae bacterium, assembly GCA_049965775.1. Classification (GTDB taxonomy): domain Bacteria; phylum Planctomycetota; class Phycisphaerae; order WQYP01; family WQYP01; genus JABEVB01. The sequence goes on along the minus strand of JBMFVX010000034.1, from coordinate 23,191 downwards.
ACGATCTGGAAGTGGTTAAACTCGGCGGCTCAAGCGAGGTATCCTCGCAGGAGCAGTACGCTCTGGCGTATTCATTTATAAGCAGCTCTACCGCCAGCACGCCCGAGCCGGCAACGCTTAGCCTGCTTGTGGTTGGCGGAACCGCCCTGCTTATGCGGCGGCGCAAGCCCGCTTCGGCCAAAGCATAAACTCCGGAAGCCTGCCGGAGAAGAATTTCTCACAACGGCCCGGACTGTCGGCGACGGCAGTTTGGGCCGACAGGCTTTTTGCCGATAATACATGAGTTGCGGCTGTGATGATGGGCCGCCGCCCGGCAGGGCCGGCGAATAACAATTGCCTCGGGCCAAACCTTGGACACCGACGGGAGCCGGGGGTATTGGCTTTGAGATACAGGCCGCTTGTTTCTTGCCGGACGATTTTCCCGTTTTCCCCCGGCGAGCCGGGGGCTAAATGGGGATGGATGGCGCTCCACGGGCACTCACATGGGTACAACGTCGGAAAATCGGCCGATCCCCGGCAGCGGTCCGCCGCCGGCGCACTTGACTGGGGCGGCATGGCTCCATACAATCCGTTAATCCGGATTAAAGGATATATGGTATGCACATACTCGATATTTTCGCCCGCGACACCACCACATTTTCTTTTGAGTTTTTTCCGCCCAAAAGCGACCAGGCCGCAGCGCAGCTGTTTGATCACATCGCCCAGCTTGAGCCTCTGGCCCCTTCCTTTGTGTCGGTGACGTACGGCGCCGGCGGTTCCACCCGGCAGCGCACCCATGAGCTTGTGCTGCGCCTCAAGCAGCAAACCACGCTTGACCCGGTGCCCCACCTGACGTGCGTAAGCCATAAGCGGGCGGATATACAGGACATTTTAACGCGCTACGCCGCAGCGCATGTGGGCAACATTCTGGCGCTCGGAGGCGATGTGCCCCGCGATGCCGCCGGTTACGACCGTGCGCATGACGACTTTAAGCATGCCGCCGATCTAGTGCATTTTATCCGGGAGTTTAACCGGGCTAGCCTGCACCCCGATGCCCGTGGTTTTGGCGTTGGCGTGGCGGGCTTTCCGGAGGGGCATCCGGCGACGCCCAACCGCCTGCAGGAAATGGATTACCTCAAGGCCAAGGTTGACGCCGGTGCCGACTATATCTGCACCCAATTGTTTTTTGACAACCACGATTTTTACGACTTTCGCGAGCGCTGCGAACTCGCCGGCATTCGCGTGCCGGTTATCGCCGGAATTATGCCCATCACGTCGGCCTCCGGCATGAAACGCATGGCGGAGCTGGCGCTGGGTGCTCATTACCCGGCACGGCTGCTGCGGGCCATCAACCGTGCCGGCGACGATGCCGATGCCGTGCGCCGCGTAGGTATTCATTGGGCCACCGAGCAATGTCGCGATCTGCTGGACAATCAGGTTCGCGGCCTGCACTTTTACACGCTCAACAATTCGTACGCCACGCTTGAGATTTATCGCAATCTTGGCGTAAAGAATAGCGCCGCACTGCGCTAAGACACAGGCAGCCTGTAGCGCATGTTCGGCGCAAACACCGCCGGGCCTTGAGAGTCTGCGGCCTGGTATAAACTTGCGGCACCATGCGGTTCGCATGTTGCTGGCGCCGGTGTAAGTCGCGTTCGACTTCGAGTAAGGTTGTAAATCCGCGGGCTGATGGATAAAGTCGCTTTCGATGACGCCCTCCCGTAACGACGCCGAGGGCAAGTTTTTGGCGTGGGTTTATGTCCTGTATAGAAATTATTTATAGCGATCGCACCGACCATGCGGCGCGGCTGGCGGAGATTAAATCGCGGCTGTCTATAGGGCCGATGTTGCTGGCAGAGCTTTCGCCCACCGGCGAACCTTCGGCCCAGCAAAAGGTGCGAGCCATTTTGGCCGATGTGCGCCGCGACGGTGACGACGCCTTGGTGCGGTACAGTCGGCAGTTTGATCAATTTACCGGCGATGCCAGCGCGTTGCGCGTTTCGGCGGCGGCTATTGCGACGGCGGCCGGCCAGGCGGAAACGGCCTTTATTGCAGCGCTGGATGCCGCTATCGCCAACGTGCGGCGGTATCAGCAGGCGATGCTGCCGCCAGAGCCTGCGGCCATTATGCCGGCGGGGGGCGGCGCCGGTGCGCGGCTGGCCGTGCGCTATCAGCCGTTGCAGCGTGTGGGGGTGTATGTGCCAGGCGGCGCTGGCGCGTATCCATCTACTGTGGTTATGAGTGTGGTGCCGGCGCAGGTGGCGGGCGTTAAAGAAATCTGCATCTGCAGCCCGGTGCGCGGCGGGCAGGTATCGGCGGCGGTATTGGCCGCGGCGTCGCGGCTGGGCATTGGTGAGGTTTATGCTGTGGGCGGCGCGCAGGCGATAGCGGCCATGGCGTTTGGCACGCAAAGCATCAGGCCGGTGGACAAAATAGTCGGCCCCGGCAACACCTATGTGCAGCTTGCCAAAAAAGAGCTTTTTGGAGTGGTAGATATTGACAGCTTCGCCGGCCCCAGTGAAGTGATTGTGCTGGCCGATGATTCCGCCAGCCCCGTTGCCGTCGCCGCCGAGCTGCTGGCCCAGGCCGAGCACGCGCCCGGCAGTTGCCTGCTTATTACCAGTTCGGCGGCACTGGCCGAAAAAGTGCAGCAGCAAATGGACATTCAGCTTGCCAAGCTGCCGCGGTGCGAGCTTACAACCAAGGCTTTGGCCTTCGCCAGTGCGTTGGTGGTGGCGCCCAGCCACGAGATTGCATTGGCTTTGGTAAACGATTTCGCCCCCGAGCACCTGCAAATTACCACACGCGATGCTCGCCGCGATGCCATGCGCATTGTCAATGCGGGGGCCATTTTTATCGGCAATCATACGCCGGTGGCCGCGGGCGATTACCTGGCCGGGCCTTCGCATGTACTGCCCACCTCGGGCACGGGCCGGTTTTTCAGCGGTTTGTCCGCCGAGAGCTTTCGCAAACGCATCAGCATGGTCGAATATGACGCCGGCGCGCTGCATGCCGCCGCCGACGCCATCGTGACGCTGGCTCGTGGCGAATGTTTTGAGGCGCACGCCCGCTCGGTTATGGCGCGGCGCGACGGCAACGTTTAGCCGCAGTGCGTTTCAAGCCGTCGCAGGTAACAAAAGGAGCTTTCATGCCACCGAGCGAGGCAACGGAGTTGCAAGCCGGCGAAACCGTCGGCATCATTGCCGGCCAGGGCATGTTGCCGGTGTCGGTGGCCCGGGGGCTGGTGGCCGCCGGGCACCGGGTAGTGGTGGCGGCGCTCGCCGGCCAGGCGGAAGAATTGCTCCTCGCGCAGCAGTCGCACGTACTCAAGCGCGTGGGGCTTATTCGCATTAATCAGTGGATACGATTGTTTCGACGTCACGGGGTGCGGCAGGGCATTATGGTGGGCCGCGTCGCCAAAGAACGCATTTACGACCGCTGGTACTTCTTGCGTTATGTGCCCGATTGGAGGACGATTCGCGTATGGTTTGTCCGACTTCGGCACGATAAACGCAGCGATCGGTTGCTGCGGGCCGTTGCGGATGAGCTTTCAGATGGAGGCATCACGCTTATTGACGTTCGACCGTATATAGGTGAATTGCTGGCAACCGAGGGGTTCATGAACCGCGTCCGGCCCAGTGCCGAGGTTTTGGCAGACATCGCCTTTGCCTGGCCGCTGCTGCAGCAGATGAATGCGCTGCTTGTAGGCCAGAGCATAGCGTGCAAAGATCGCGAAATTGTCGCGGTTGAAGCCATGGAAGGCACCGACCGCATGATTGAGCGAGCCGGTTTGCTGTGCCGCCGCGGCGGCTGGGTTTTGTGCAAGGCCAGCAATCCCAATCAGGACATACGCTTTGACGTTCCCACCGTGGGCGAAAAGACGCTGCACAATTTGAAACAGGCCGGCGCTGCAGCGCTGGTGCTTCAAACGGGTCGCACCATCATGCTCGAAAAACCAAAAATGCTTGCCCTGGCCGATGAGCTGGGTATCGCGGTCATAGGCAAAGGTGAGTGAAACGCGGCGCATTACGTTTTCCCTTGTGCCGCCGACACCCGCTGAAGCGTAACTGGCAGCCCCAGGCCGCCCCTTTGCGCCGCACCTGTTTTCATATACTTTATGTATGCGGCGCGATGGACCGGTTGATCTCTCCATCGCTAATGATTACGCGCCGGCCGGCCGCACGCGGCGCTTGAAGGAGATATTTCATGGCTGGTAAAGGTAACGCGGTTATCGGGCAATCAGGCGGGCCTACCGCGGTCATCAATCAATCTCTGGTGGGTGTTATTGAAGAACTTAAAAAGCAGGCGAAGGTAGACCGTATTTTAGGGGCGCGCCACGGCGTGCGTGGCATCATTCAAAGCGACTTTATCACGCTTAACGATGTACCTGCCGACCTGCTCGAACGCGTCGCCCTTACGCCTTCGAGCGCCTTAGGTTCCACGCGCGACAAGCCGGATGAGGCTTATTGCCAGAAGATTTTCGAATCGTTTAAAAAGCATGCCGTCGAATATTTTTTCTACATCGGCGGCAACGACTCGGCGGATACCGCCCGCATCATCAGCGAAATGGCCGTCAAATCGGGCTATCCGCTGCGGGTTTATCATGTGCCCAAAACCATTGACAACGACCTGCGAACCACCGATCACTGCCCGGGCTATGGCTCGGCGGGGCGGTTTGTGGCCCTGGCGCTTATGGGCGACGACCTGGACAATCGCTCGCTTAAGGGTGTGAAAATTGACGTGATCATGGGACGCGATGCCGGCTGGCTGACCGCCGCTTCCGCCCTGGCGCGCTGCGACGAGGGCGACGGCCCGCACCTTATATATGTGCCCGAAGTTGATTTCAGCGACGACAAGTTCCTCGCCGACATTGACCGCGTATACACCAAGTTGGGTCGCTGCGTGGTGGCCGTAAGCGAAGGCATTCGGTATAAAGCCGGCGATAAGCACAGCCTCGTTACCGAAAAAGTTGTCTCCGGCGGCGAAGTAGACGCCCATGGCAACAAGCAGCTTTCAGGCACCGGTGCTCTGGGTGATTTTTTAAGCGATCTGGTTAAGAGCAAACTCGGCGCCCCCTTGCAGGAAAAAACCGGCGGCAAACTGCGCGTGCGGGCCGATACCTTCGGCTATTTGCAGCGCAGCTTTCCCACCATTGTAAGCCCGTCCGATGCCCACGAGGCTCGCCTGTGCGGGCGCAAAGCGGTTGAGTACGCCCTGACCGCGCCGGAAGGCCTGGCCAGCGGCTCGGTTGCCATAAGGCGCATCAGCGAAACCCCATACAAAATTGAAACGTTTCCGACGGCTTTGTCCAATGTGGCCCGCCAAACCAAATCGCTTGATCCGGCCTTTGTAATCAATGGCTGCGATATTGGCGCCGGCTTTGTTAAATATGCCAAACCGCTGGTGGGCGAGTTATTCCGGCCGGGCAAGCTGTGATGTCGCCAGCAGCCCCATATGCCGGCGCTTCATCGCCTCGGCGCAATTTATAGAGGTATGCGGCCCCATGACCACGCCCTCTCAAGCGGTGATTGTGCGGCCCGCAACCTCGGCCGATCTCGCGGCGGTGGTAGAACTTTGTCTGCTGGTGGAGCGTCAGCACGAAACCTACTGGCCGCTGCGCTGGCAGCTTAAGGCGGACATCCGCCCGCGCTATGAGCGCTGGCTTGGGGCCAATGTTAACGCTTCAGGCTGGCTGATTGCGGTGGCCGAGCTGGCACATGAGCCGGGCGCGGTGATTGGCTCGCTGGTGGCAGGGTTACTGGATGACATTCCCATTTATGCCGATGTGCGTTATGCGTTTATTCACGACATGGCCGTGGCTGATGCCGCCCGGCGGCAGGGGGTTGGCCGTGAGCTTGTGCGCTACGCTGCCGCATGGGCACGCTCGCAGGGCGTGAGACAATTGCGTTTGATGGCAGCTGAACCTAATGCACCGGCGGTGCGGTTATTTCAATCGGTTGGTTTTCGCACAACGTATCATGAAATGGTGCTGCCGCTGTCGCCGTAACGTTAACAGCAAGGAGTATTGCCCATGGCTGTAAATAACCTGACCAAGCCGCACGATGAATCGTGCATATTCTGCCGCATTGTCGCCGGCAGTATTCCGTGTCACCGTATTTATGAAGATGATGTGGTGCTGAGTTTTTTAGACATAGGCCCCGTTACGCCCGGCCATGTGCTGGTGATACCCAAGGCGCACCACGCGACTGTTATGGCCGCGCCTGCCGAACTGATGGCCGAACTTGGCCGAAGGTTGCCGAAGCTCGCGCGTGCGGTAACACAGGCGGTAAATTGCCCGGCCTGCCATGTGCTGCTCAACAGTGGCGTTGAAGCGATGCAATCGGTGGCACACCTGCATTATCACATTATTCCGCGGCGGATCGGCGACAGCTTTCATGTGCCGTGGCCCGCCGGCAAGCTCGATACCGCCGCCGCGCAATCGCTGGTGGCCCGCATCGGCGAAAATCTGAAATAAGCCATGAATTAATATTGCGGCTCGGCACCGCAGGCATTGGCGCCAATCAGAGGCGGGCGATGCCTCGTCGTTGTGCGGTGGTAAGTTTTGGCTATACCGCGTACAAGCTGGCGCAGGGCATCTGTGATATTGTTACTGTAGGGCCGGTAAATAAATAACCTGTACGATCTGGCTGGTTTTTTTGGCAGCCGGCTTCGTTACTCGCTCCTTACAGACCCACCAGGCGGGGTATGCGCGTCGCCGACGGCCAAAATTCCTGCGCCATATCCGTACATGTTATTTCTCTACAGGCCCTAATTTAATTATGGCAAAACTCAGCCCGGTTTCAGGCCGAGGCGCTGGAGAATGGCGGTGAGAATTTCTTCCGGCTCGGTCATGCGGCCTTTGCCGGTGGTGCGGCAGGCTTGCCAGCCTTCATCCGGGCCGATGAGCGTTACACCCAAACCGGCCACCGCAGCCAGATTTCGCTGCGTTGCCGGGTGCTGCAGCATGCCTTCGTTCATGGCGGGTGCGGCGAATACTTTTGCCGGATTGGCCGCCAGCAGCAGCGAACTTACGAGGTCGTCGGCAAGGCCGTGGGCCATTTTGGCGATCATGTTGGCTGTGGCGGGGGCGACTACGATAAGGTCGGCGTCGCGGGCCAGGCGAATATGCGGCGGGTCTTGATGCTGCTCGCCGGCAAGGTTATGCCATAGATCGGTATGAACGGGGCGGCCGCTAAGCGATTCAAATGTTACCGCTCCGACGAACTGCCGGGCGTTGGCGGTCATGGCGACATTAACATCCACGCCGCGCTGAACCAGGCGGCTTACGACATGGCAAACTTTATAGGCCGCAATACCGCCGCACACGCATACCAGCACCTGGCGTTGAGTTTTAACAGAAGGCTGGCTCATACCGAGTTACCCTCGCAGCGGGTGCGGGTTTGCGGCGCATCATGGGTAAAGATGCCGCGATTATTTTTTTGCGGTTTCGTGGCGGCGTCCCAGGGCATCCGCCGGTTTGGAGATGCCGGGGCACTTTTCGTAATCAATGGCGATTTTGTCCTGCAGAATTTCTTCAATGACCAGTTCGAGGTCGGTGCGGCCGTTGCGTTCCACCAGGGGCCGGGCGCCGCCGATGAGTTCGCCGAGGCGGCGCTGCACCAGTGCGCACAGCTTGAATCGTCCGCCAAGCTTATGAACAATTTCATCACTTTTGATTGCTTCAATCATGGTGGTGGCTCCTGTTAAGGCGGCCTTGGTTTAAGGCCGCGGCTCGCATGGGTGTTATTTACTTCCGCAACGCATCGCGGTACAGCACCGCAGATGACCGCCTGCTACAACTGCCGCAGCGGGTTTGGCGGCTGGCGGACCGCGGCGACAAACCGCTTAATATCCTCAATGGCCTCAACCAGCACCTGATTGACAACCATAAACCGATAAGCGCCCGATTCGCAGGCGGCTTTAACCTCGGCGGCGGCTTCGGCCACGCGGCGTTGTATGGCCGCGGCATCATCGCGCCCGCGCGATTGCAGGCGGGCAATCAGGTCTTTCTCGGCGGGGGGCATAATAAAAATTCCCACGGCTTCGGGGAACATTCGGTGTATCTGGCTGCCGCCCTGAACATCTATTTCCAGCAGCACCATTTTGCCCGCCGCCAGGCTTTCGACCACCGGTTGCTTTAAGGTACCATACCAATGGCCGAACACGTTAGCATATTCCAAAAACTCGTTATTTTCAAGCCTTTGTTTAAACTCGGCTTCCGATATAAAGAGGTATTTTTTGCCAAGGGCATCCTGGGGCTTGCCGGCCCGGGTGGTGGCCGAAACGGCGAATTCAGCCGGCAAATCGCAGGCAAGCCGGCGGCAAATGGTGGATTTGCCTACACCCGACGGGCCGGAAACAAATACCAGCAGGCCGCCTGCGGCAGATGGGTTTGCGGGTTGTGATGGGCTTGCTGCTTGCGACATGGCATGTGCGGCAGGGTAAAACAGCCGGGTGGCTATTCCACGTTCTGCACCTGCTCCTTAATGCGGTCAATAGCGCTTTTGATGTCCACCGTGCACCGGGCGATGGCGCTGTCGCTGGCCTTGCTGCCGATGGTGTTGGCCTCGCGCAGCATCTCCTGGGCGATAAACTCGAGCTTGCGGCCCGCCTCGGCTTCATCGCGGCAGGTTTCGGTGAATTGATCGAGATGCCCCTGCAGGCGGGCCAACTCCTCGCTGATGTCGGCCCGGTCGCCAAAGAGCGCCACCTCGCGGAGAAGGTCGGCATCGTTAAGCGACAGCTTGGCATCCGACACCAATTGCTGCACCCGTGCCCGCAGCCTTTGGTGATATTGCGCAACCACCTGCGGCGCATGGAGTTTAATTTGCTGCAAGCCGGCGCCGATGCGATCGAGATGTTTGGTCAGGTCGGCCGCCAAAGATTCGCCCTCCCGGCGGCGCATCTGCAGCAGTTGATCCAGTGCCTGTTGCACCAGCTTGGTTACCATGTTGCGGGCGGTTTCGTGTAATTCTTCGCTCTCGACGGGCTGCATACATACGCCCGGCAGCGTCAACAGGGTGGGAAGATCGAGCGTGTATTGACCGCGCCCGGCTATCGGCTGCGACTCGGCAATGGCGAGCATTTGCTGAAGGTAAAGTTTTGCGGCTGCGGCATTGACGGGCGCTACGGTTTCGATGGCTTCGCCGCGGAGGGTAACTTTTACTGTAACTGAACCGCGGGCGATTTTTGATCGAATCAGCCGCTCGATCTCCACTTCACAGTCGGCAAGGTGTTCGTCGAGGCGGATGCTTATTTTAAAGAAGCGGTTGTTGACAGCGCGCAACTCAACCTGGCATACCAGGCCCTGAGCCTGTGCACTGGCAGAACCATATCCGGTCATGCTGAGAATCATCAAAGCTCCAAGCTAAGGCAGCCCACGGGCAACGGGGCGGTGGCATGGGCCTGTAAGTTTGCTGCCGTCGCCAGACAAAATTATGGCTTGGCAGTTCCGGGGGCGGCCGCTTTAGTATTATTGACGGCGGCTTTAACCGCAGCCTTGGCCGGAGCGGTTGCCGCCTGCGTAGCTGCGGCCTGGGTCGCTGCGGCGACTTTAGCCATTGGCTTGGCGGTCGCGGGCGTGCCCGCCTGGCCGCTTGCGCCTGCCGCACCGGCGGCGCTGGTTTGAGTTGTGGCAGCCGAGGCCGGCACTTCAACACCCTGAACGCGCCAATTCAAAAAGATTGCCAGCGCGATAAACATCGCGAAAAGTACGACGGTAACCCAGGTAAACACATCGCCGGTTTTTGTGCCAAAGGCGGTGCCACCGCCCGCAGCGCCAAACGCCCCGATCAGGCCGCCGCCGCGACCGCGCTGCACCAAAACCACCAAAATCATCAGCAGGCTGATGAGCGTAAAAATAATAAATAAAAATGTCGTCATATCGAGCTTTCCTTTAATGCTGTTGGCCGCTTAGGTTATGCGGCTGCCGGGGTCGTTAATCGAGGCCCGCCTCAGGCGGCCTTGGCGGTTGCCGCCGCTGCGATAATGCCCGCAAACTCTTCAACAATAAGGCTGGCGCCGCCTACGAGCAGGCCGTCAATATCAGGTTGGCTCAGCAGCGAATGGGCGCTGGCCTTTTTTACCGATCCACCATATTGAATTTGCACGCTCTGTGCCAGGCCGTGGCCAAACTGCCCCGCGAGCCGCTCACGAATAAATTGATGCACGTCCTGAGCTTGTTCCGGCGTGGCGGTAAGGCCGGTGCCGATGGCCCATACCGGCTCGTAGGCAACCACCAGCCGGCCCTGTTCCACGGCGCTTGTCGGCACGCCCGCAAGGCCATGCTGCAGTTGCGTCTGCACCACCTGCTGCGTCTGATTGCCTTTGCGCTGATCGAGCGTTTCGCCGACGCATAGCACGGCGGTCATGTTGCCGGCGAGAACCCCCAGAAGTTTTTTGTTCAGCAGGCTATCGGCCTCGTGCAGAATGTGCCGCCGCTCGCTGTGGCCGACGAGCACATATTGCACCGCCAGTTCAGCGAGTTGTTCGCAGCTTACCTCGCCGGTAAATGCGCCGGGCTTTTCAAAGTAGGCGTCTTGTGCGCCGAGCTTCATGGGAGAGCCTTTGATGATGGCCCCCACGGCTTCAAGGTGCACAAACGTGGGTATAAGGGCCACCTGCGCCGGTGAACCGGCCGGGAAGTGTTTGACTAGGCCCTGAGCCAGTTCCACCGCTTTGGCGCGCGAGAGGTTCATCTTCCAGTTGCCGGCGATTAAAAACTTACGGGTGCTCATGGGATATGTTTTCCTTTGCTTTCAAAAAATGTATGGTGCGAGCGTGTGTTCGCGGTCATAACTTATTATGGGGCCGCGCCCACCGGAGTACCGCCCACCTTTGCCGCCGACACCGACGAAAATGAGCGATTAAACACATGGGCGATATCGTTGAGTTTGCGCATCATGTCGGCGAACTGGTTGGGCAGCAGCGCCTGCGGGCCATCGCACATGGCTTTGCTGGGGCAATCATGCACTTCAACCATAATGCCATCGGCCCCGGCGGCTAGGCCCGCCTGCGCCAGTGCGGGCACAAATTCTCGCACGCCGCTGGCGTGGCTGGGGTCTACAATAACCGGCAGATGGCTGTTGGCCTTCACCACCGGCACCGCTGAAATATCGAGTGTGTAGCGCAGGGCGGTTTCAAACGTTTTGATGCCGCGCTCGCATAAAATGACCTCGCGATTGCCCTGGCTTAAAATGTATTCCGCGCTCATAAGCCATTCCTGAATGGAAGCGGCCATGCCGCGTTTAAGCACCACGGGCTTGCGGGTTTTGCCAACTTCAAAAAGCAGGTTGAAGTTCTGCATGTTGCGTGCGCCGATTTGAAAAATATCGGTGTAGCGTTCAATAACCGCCACATGGCGCGTGTCCATAACTTCGGTAATAACGGGCATGTTATTTTCGCGGCCGGCATCGCGCAGCCACTTGAGCGCTTCTTCGCCATGGCCCTGAAAACTGTAAGGGCTGGTGCGGGGTTTATAGGCTCCGCCACGCAGTACCGCAGCGCCGGCGGCCTTAATTTCGCGGGCGATGGTGTGCACCATCTGCTCGTTTTCGCAGGCGCACGGGCCGGCAATAGCCAGACAATGTGCCCCGCCGACTTTCAGCGTGCCGCCGCTCGGGCATGGGATGTTAATCACCAGATCGGCTTTATGAAACTCGCGGCTTGCGAGTTTGTAGGGCTTCATAATGGGCAATACTTGTTCGACACCATTGATGGATAGGAGGTGTTCTTTATCTACCTTGCCTTCTTCGCCGACGACGCCAATAACCGTGCGAAACTGCCCTTTGGAAAGATGCGCCTGCAGGCCCAGCGTCTCGATTTGCGAGACAATGTCTTGCACCAGCGCGTCGCTGGCATCAGGCTTCAGGATAACGATCATGCAGATAAACCTCGTTTGAGGCCGCAAGTGGATGCTTGCCGCTGGCTCCACCAATTTGGCCGAATTAAGCATTATGGGCAGATTTGCCAAAAATTACCACCTGCTTGCGGTGGAGTTTTTACCATAGCGCGAGGTGCATTAAATCTGATGCCGAGGCAATCGGTAATATTATCGCCAATAAGATGATATAATGTATAAAAAGGGAAAATATAATGTGTAACACGCCGCTTTTGTGCGTGCAATATAGTCACTTGCTGCTGCGGACGTCATGCCCCTTCAGGGTGCCGGCTTCCATCGCAGTGTTACCGCCACAGGGTAGTGGTCGCTTGGGTACAGGCCGTTGGCTAAGTGATCGCGCCAAATTTGGGCGGGCGTGTAGTGCCAGCCGCGGCTCAGGAAGATGAGATCGGTCGGCAGCTTCAGCACAGGTTTGCCCACAAAGTCCTGCCAGGTTCCCCAAAGTACGCCATGCGGGCGGGCGGCGTAGTCAAACGCATCCACCAGCGAGCCATGCGGGCCGCCGCCGAATGGCGCACCGAGCAGGTTTGCGTAGAGCCGGGTAATAGTTTTGGGATGGTTCATATCGCCCAGAAAAATCACTTGAGCGCTCGGGTAACGGCTCCACAATGCCCGAATGCGCTGCTGCATGCGCGCCGCAGCTGCGATAGCGCCGGGTATGCCATGGCGCAGGTGCACGTCGGCCACAATAATATCCGGCATAATATGCTTGCGATCGCGCAGCAGCACCATGGAATAGTAGGTGTTTTCCGTGGCGTTGGTGGCAAGATGGTGCGGCCGTACCAGCCCAAACGATCCGGTAACGGCGGTGAAGCGATCTTTGCGGTAAAAAATCTGGTTCCATGTTTCCAGCGCCTGCGAGAGGCTGTTGAGCAGGTTCAGGCCCGGGCGTGCCGCCGGCGGATAATGATCATCGTACGGCAAATAGTGGGCGAAGAACGCCGCCTGCGCCGGCAGGCAGGCCTGCATGGCAACAATATCGGGCTGGCGGCGGTAGAGGATGTTTAACAGCAGGCGCTGGCGCCGGGCGGCGATGCTGCCCTGATTCTGCGGCTCCGCGTCGCCGAGATTAATAGTCACCACCGTGAGCGCGTGCGGGTCAACGATGGGTGCGGGCGGCGGAGCGATAATGTTTGCGGCACGGGGCCGCTGCGGCAAAAAACGCGCAAAGAAAAAAATCGCCGCAATGGGCACAACAACGGTTAACAGCCAGGCCAAGCGTTTCATGTGGGTTGCTCGTCGCAGGGCGGGTGGCCGGGCGGCGAAATAGCTCCATATCAGTCAGTTTTGTTTCTACTGGGCAACATTTTGGCCATCATATGATCGGTCAACCGCGGCAGTGCACTCGAAAAAACCAGAGCGAGGCGGCTGGGGGCAAAAGGCCAGAGTTCCGGTTTGGGGCGCTCGGCAAGGCGGGCGATTTTTTCGCCCACCAGCTCCGCCGTCTGGCTCTTGCCCACACCGCTGATGCGTGTGCGGCTGCGGCGCGAGGCCTCATCAAAAAAATCCGTTTGTGTCGTAATGGGGTGTACGGAGCTTACTTTAATGCCGGTGCCGCGCAACTCCACACGCTGTGCCTCCACCAGAGAAAGCTGTGCGGCCTTGGTAAGAGAATAAAACCCCATGGTGGGCAGCGAGCGCCTTGCCGCCGCTGAAGAAACCGCAATGATGTGGCCGCTTTTTCGGGGCAGCATGATGTTGGCGGCTTCGGCCATGACATACCATGTACCCAGCACATTGACGCGCCAAATTTCGTCAATTTGCGCCTCGTCGCTTTCGTGTACGCGGGCGACAAACCCAAAGCCGGCGTTGGCGATGGCCACATCCAGCCGACCGAATTTTTCAATCGCAAGATGCAAGAGCGCTTGAACCTGATCGCGCTGGCTTACATCGCAGGGGTGCGCGACAACATCGGCTCCCAGCGCATGGGCCTGCTCGGCCACGGCCGTGAGTTTATCGGTTCGCCGGGCACCCAGTACCAGTTTGGCGCCGCGTTTGGCAAACGCGAGCGCAGCAGCTGCGCCGATGCCTGAAGATGCCCCGGTGATCACGACGGTTTTACCGGCCAGGTTAATCATGCTTTGCTCCTGTTAAGCATGGAAGTTCATAATGTCGCATCGCGCCGAACAGGCTGCGGCACGCGCCTTTTACCAGGTTGCTGATCGGCCACCGTCCACCACAATTTTCTGGCCGGTGACGTAATCCGTCTGACAAAGATACACCACCGCGGCGGCAATGTCTTGCGGCCCGCCGCGCCGTTTTGCGGGAATACGAGCCGTCTGGCGGCGAATATCGGCTTTGCTCAGCCCCTTGTGCCACAAAATGGCCCCCGGGCAAATGCCGTTGACCTGAACATGCGGAGCCGCGGCAATCGCCAGAGATTGCGTAAGCGACCAGAGCGCCGCCTTGCTGGCGCAGTACGCCATATAGCCGGGCCACGGGCGCTCAACTGAAATATCCAGCAGGTTGATGATTTTGCCGAAGCGGCGGCGTTTCATGCCGGGCAGAATTGCCTGGGACAGCAAAAGTGGGGCGGTGGTGTTGACGGCGATTAAATGTTGCATGGCCCTGGGCGTGATGTCACCGAGTTTGAGCGGAAAAAACGACGAGGCATTATTGACGAGCACATCCACCCGGCCAAACCGCTTTTGGGCCGCTGCCGCCAGCCGGCGCAGGTCCGCAGGCCGATCGAGATGGGCTTGCAGCACCATGGCCCGTCGTCCCAGCGCGGTAATTTCGGCAGCCAGCGAGGCCGCTTCCGGCGCTGAGGTTCCATAATGGACAATAACATCGCACCCCGCACGGGCGAGCGTAAGAGCCACCTCCCGCCCAATGCGTTTGGCAGCGCCAGTTACCATTGCTGCTTTGCCGGATAAGTTCATGAAACGCTGTCCTGCGGTTAACGGCTCTTGGCCGACATCTTAACCGCGGCAAGCCATAAAAGCGTGACTCCAGAGCACGGGCGAGGGCAATGTCGGCTGTTGCCGCCCCTTCTCAGTCGGGCGCAAATGAAAAGGGCGGGACCCCAAAGGTATCCCGCCCCAAGTTTGCAGGTTGTAGGTAGTTGAGAAGATTTAGAATGAGTAAATAACATCCATGGCTGCGGTTGTCTGGTACTTTTTGCCCACGCCGCTGCTCACGCCGGCCGCTGCGCCGCCTTGGAATACGGCCTTGTCGGCGACGTCTTCGCGGAGTTCAGGTCGCAGCTTGAGGTATTTGCCCCAGGTGGAATTGGGGAGGGGCGTAATGGTAGCGCCAATCGTAAACTCGCCGTAGTTAACCGATACGCCCGACGCACCGGCCGGCAGGTCGCCGCCGACGGTAAAGCTGTTGCCATCGTAATACCATTCGGCTCGGCCATTAACCGTAACATAGCTGTTGAGCGTATACGAGACGACGCCTTCTTCCGCATACCAGTTGGTGCTGCTTACGCCGGTGGGCGTGCCGCCGGCGGAGTAATCAGTCTTACCCGCGCCATCGTAACCCCAAATCGAATCGGACGTAAAAGTCCATTGGGTGGCTTTGGGCGGCGTATAGGCCAGAATAACTTCAGTCAGCGAGCGATAGTGCTTGTTATCGCCGTAGCTGGAACTGGGATAGTTGGGGTCGTTGGCGCCGAGGTAGTAGTTCAGCGTGCCGGTCAGGCCGGAAAAGGCTGCTTCCTGCGGCGTCCAATTTACGCCTCCCAGAAAGCCCCACGGTGAATTGTTGGTCGCCTTAAAGGTTTGGTTCCAACCCAACACCGCGCCGCCAAAGAAAGTCCAATCGGCATTGGGTGAAAAATAGGCAACCGCGCCGGTGTGGGTCAGCGGAATACCGTAGTTGAACTCAAAACTGTGCGAATAAAATGGGTTGGTGGTCGGGTTGATGGTTTCGTCGCCAAATGGAGTGACGAATTTGCCAAGCCGCACCTTCACACCGCCCGTATCAAACAGAGGCAGTGCCAGCGATACGTAGGCCTGGTCTACGTCAAACTGATTAATGGGCTTGTATGGGTTCTGACCCGATGCGTAATACGAATTGCCATGATAAAAGTCGAGGCCGTTGGAGTGTATGACGTCGGCATCCATACCGTAGAGTACTTCAACCCTGCCGCCGATGTCCCAGCCGCGCTTGCGAAAACCGGCATCGCTGAAGTTAATGGCTTTGGCAATGGAAACGTCCACCTGGTCAAGCTGAATGTGGTTGCCATTTTCAGCGTCAAAAATGCGTCCAAAATTATTGGTGCCCGCCACATGGTCGAAGTTGGCGGTGTAGCCCGCCTCAATAAATCCGGAGACCACGATGTTGAGGTTGCTCATATCCTGGTACAGGTTGCTGCCGTTGCCGGTGGGAATTTGCTCCAAACCGTATGACAGCAGCGGCGGCGGAGGTGGCGGCGGCGTTGGCGCCGGAGCGGCTGCCGGTGCCGTAGCGGTATCGTCCAGGCTTACGGTTGGCCCCTGCGGGCTGGTGGCCCACACGGTGCTGGCCGTAACCAGCATGGCGGCCATAGCGACCGCACTTCTCACCTTCTTGAGTTGTGGCATGAGAGTGTTCTCCTATAAAAAAGGAACTAAAAAATCCCCGCGAGTTTACGAACCCGCCCTGCGTCCGTTAACCAAAGCAAATGGTGTGCCGCTGCCGCGTGGAAGCGGCTGTTTACGACAAACGGCCCCACAACCCGCATAATTGGCAAGGTTGCCGGGGATGCCAGCCGCAAAAAATGGTCAGCAAACAGGCATGTGTGTAAAAAATAGGCACACAACGCAGAACGCACACAATGCAGGCTATGCGGGTTGGCGACTAGACTTGCAGAGGCGGGATGCGGCGGCGAGAATCGGCTCATGCCTTTATTTCAACTGCTTTCGTCGCCGCAAACGTATCGCCCCTGCCCGCAGAACATGCTGGTGGATGCAGAGTTCCGCGAACATTGGCTTACCACTTTTGCCGAGCACTTTAATCTTATGGTTGAGCTTGCCGCCGAAACCTATGGCCCGCCCGGACGCGAAGCGGCCATTCGGGCACGCGAAGCATTTTGCGCTCAATTGGCCGCATTGCGGCAAAAGCCCGACATGCTTGGCGCTTTAGATTTGGAAGTGCTGGGCATTTTACGCGAGCAGGCGCTGCGCTCTCATGGCATTCCCGATGTTTTTGCCAAAATGAAAGCCCGCGAAAATGCCGCCATGGTGCCGTTGTTTGCACAGGTTGCAGGCGAACTTGATGGGCATAGTGACTTTTCGGAGGCGTTGCTTCTGGCGGTGGAAGGCGCATTTGCCGGCAATATTTTTGATATGGGTGCTACCGCAACCGCCGGCATGTTTACCGATAAATCACCGGATTTTTTTAAGGTCCGCGCCGATGTGGGCGGCAAACGCCCCTGGCTGGTGGATGATTTTGACGCGTTCGCCCGCCGCATGACGGCCAATCCGGCTCATCAGAAGGCGCTGATATTTGTAGACAACGCCGGCAGCGATATCGTGCTGGGAATGGTGCCGCTGGCACGGTTGCTGGCCCGGCGCGGCACGCGCGTGTGCCTGCTGGCCAACAGCCTTCCTTCGCTTAATGACATTACGTTTCAAGAACTTGGCCCGCTGCTGCGCACGCTGGGCGAGCACGACGCTGAGCTTAAGCGGTTGCTGGCGGCCCGGCGCATTTATGCCGCGGCATCAGGCGGCGGTACGCCGCTGATAGACCTGCGCCATGTTTCAGACTGGTGCAACTATGAAGCACGCGATGCAGACCTCGTTATTTTTCAGGGCATGGGGCGCGGGCTTGAAAGCAACTTTGACGCGGCTCTTACAGTTGACGCCGTCAACATGTGCATGATCAAGGAACGCATTATCGCCGAGCGGCATCAGGGCAAGGTATTTGATGTGGTGTTGCGGTTCAGGCCGCCCTCCGCAGCGCCGCGGCTATGACGATGCGGGCGGCCATAAAAAAAGTCCCGGCTTGGGTAAGCCGGGACTTTAACCTGCGTACAAATATTGTCGGCCCATGCGGGCATGGCGAGGCGCTTAGGCGGTTGCTGCCGGCAGAGGCTCTACCGAAACCTTGCGATTGGTGGCAAAGTGTACTGTGCCATCGGAAAGAGCGAAGAGCGAGTCGTCGCGGGCGAGACCGACATTTTTGCCGGCTTTGAACTTGGTGCCGCGCTGCCGCACGATGATCGAGCCGGTTGTGACGACTTCGCCGGCATAGGCTTTAATGCCCAGATACTTCGGGTTGCTGTCGCGTCCGTTATGCGTTGAGCCTTGCCCTTTTTTATGCGCCATGTTGGTTCTCCTGCAATTTCATATCAACACTGCTGCGGCACAATGCCCGCAATGTTTGGCCTTCTCTCGTTGAAGGCTGTAGTGCCCTAAACGGCTCGCAGTGCCTGCAAGCCCTGCGGATGAAAGCGGCAAACAGCTTTCGCTCCGTAGTCAAGACCATCAAATGTACAAAATATCGTCAAAAAAGGCAAGCCAGCGACGGCTAAGCCAAAAGCGGCAACCTCGCGAAGTTCTGGCCCACGGGCGTGTTCGGTCTGCGATGTTTTTGAACTGTTATTGGTGGCGAAGTTGGCAAAAAAAGTGCCTTCCATTGTCGTTGTACGTTAACGATAGAAAATGTATGTTCCATGATTGTTTTTTCACTTTACGCACCCAGGAACTGAATATAAACTACAAACCCATTTGCCCTTTCATAAGGAGTAATGCATGCAATTTACCAGTTTGTCGCAGTGTCGTTGGACCATCATTCGTTTGTGTTCTTTTGTTGTGGCATTAACTGCGGCAACTTCCGCGGCTGTCGCGGGCAACCTTAAACTCTCGACCATGTTTGCCGACCACGCGGTGCTGCAGTGCGGCATGCCGGTGCCGGTGTGGGGTTGGGCCAAACCGGGCGCGACGGTGAAGGTTCGGTTCGCCGGGCAAAGCGTACGCACAATCGCCAAGCCTGATGGCGATTGGGCCATTAAGCTTGCTCCTTTGGCGGTGGACGATGATCCGCAGATTATGACGGTTTCCTCCGGCTCGCAGCATATCAAGCTTACAGACATTCTCGTGGGCGAAGTCTGGCTGTGTTCAGGGCAGTCAAACATGCAATATAACATGGCGGGTTGGTTTCATCGCACCAATTTGCTGCCTTTGCTCAAGCGGGCCAATCATCCCCACATTCGGCTTTATCATGTGCCGATGATTGCCCAAAATTTTTCGGGGTCGCCGAAAAAAAACGCCCCCGCAACATGGCAGCTTTGCACCCCCAAAAATGTCGCGGGCTTTTCAGCGGTGGGATACTTATTTGGCCGCGAACTGCATAATAAGTTGCACGTTCCGGTAGGTTTGATTGAGTCAGACTGGGGCGGCACGCACATCGAGGCGTGGACGCCAGCCTCTGGCTTTGCCTCACTGCCGGCGCTGAAGCGAACCCGGCAATGGCTCACCACAGAAATGGCGCATCAGCGAACACTGGATAATGCCTATCATGACGCACTCAATCGCTGGATCAAGGCGGCTGCTGGCACCAAAACGCAGGGGCACGCGCTGCCGAAAAAGCCGGCGGCGCCAATAGACTTAATAGCTGCGCCCCATGCCTACAACTACCACATTCCTCCTAAAGATTGGCAGCCCGATCCGCACCAAAACCCAACCACGCTCTTTAACGGCATGATCGCGCCGCTCATTCCGTATGCTATTCGCGGGGCCATCTGGTATCAGGGCGAGAACAATGTCGGTTCCCATGACACGCACTATTTCGAAAACCTTGAGGCGTTGGTTGATTCTTGGCGAAGCCTGTGGCATGAAGGGAACTTTCCCTTCTACATCGTGCAGATTGCACCGTTTAATTACGGACGTGACGCCCGCTGGGAGCCTTACATCTGGCGCGGCGAAGAGCAGGCTGCCATGCAACTACCCAACAGCGGCATCGCCTCTACCATGGACATCGGCAACACGCATAACATTCACCCGGCTGATAAGCTGGATGTCGCCCGCAGGCTGGCCTTGATCGCTCTTGCTAAAACATACGCCAGGCGTCGTCTGATCTATTCTGGCCCGGTGTTTAAATACGTTCGCTTTGCCAAGGGCCGGGCGATTATTTCATTTGCACATGTAGATGGCGGCCTGGCATCGCGCAATGACAAGGCCTTGAACTGGTTTGAAATTGCCGGAGCAAACGGCAAGTTTGTTTCTGCACAGGCCAAAATCTCTGGACGCGGCGTGGTGGTCGCATCACCCGATGTTCTCCATCCAAAGTTTGTTCGTTTCGCCTGGAGCGATGTTGCTGTCCCCAACCTGATGAACAAAGCCGGCTTGCCCGCACTGCCGTTTAATACGGCCGTTGTGCCGTGGAAGCAGCAATAATTAGTGGCTGTTAGCTTCTGTCGTTGCGGCGGCGACTGGTTCAACTGGAATCTGCACTTCGCCAAAGCGCAAAAACGGCAGCACGAACGGGCTGTTGTAGCCGAGATAGCGCGCCGGGCCGTCTTGCCGATATTCTGCGGCATGGGCGGCGAGCCAGGCGTCGAGCTTGGCCTTAGCGCGGGCAAAGCGGCCAGCCGTGTAAGAGCCTCGCACACCGATACTGGCTACCGTCATGGCCGGCACATCTTTCACCTGCACCGGGCCGAAAGAGCCGTCATGGCCAATGCGGGTGCTTTGGTAAACAAAGGCCATTGAATTAATTTTTTCGGCGGGCGTTCCGGCGTCGGCAGCCGCGCTGTTGTGTGGCTCAACGGCATGGTACGTCATAACCACGGGCGAACTCATGGCGATGTGGTTGGATTCTATGTGCCTGAACAACGGCATAAACAGCGAGCCATTGCCTTGCCGCTGCGGAGAACTTGTCGTAAGCGCCATGCGGCAGGGGCCGTAATGCTTGATGATGATGGTCCCAACCGGGCCTGGAGGCGGAAAGCCCTGCGGGAGCGGGGCTGACGGTCCTGCCACCCAGGTTGGCTTGGCGGGCGAAGCGGCCTGCGTTGTGGGCGGCTGGGTGGAAGCGGCGGGGGTGTGAGGCGAAGGCGAACAGGCCGCCATTGCCAGCATCAGCAGCCCCGAGGTTGACAGCAACGATACAAATGTTGCCTCTGGTTTGAGCATTCAGGTTTACCTCATTTGCCCGGGCGCGGCGCCCGCAGGCTGGCTATTCTTCATCGCTTCGCAGCCGGGCGAGCACGCTGTAATCTTCGAGCGTGCTGGTGTCGCCGAGCGATTCTTTGCCGGCGGCAATATCGCGCAGCAGGCGTCGCATGATTTTGCCTGAGCGCGTTTTAGGCAGCGTTTCGGTGAAGCGTATTTCATCGGGCCGGGCAATAGCGCCGATTTCTTTGGTGACCCAGGCCTTGAGTTCCTGCTTGAGTTCTTCACCGGGGTTGTGGCCGCTCTTAAGCGTGACAAACGCGGCCAGGGCCTGACCCTTTAATTCATCGGGCCGGCCCACAACGGCCGCCTCGGCCACCTTGGCGTGGGCCACCAGGGCGCTTTCGACCTCCATGGTGCCGAGGCGATGGCCCGCCACATTGACCACATCATCCACGCGGCCCATCACCCAGAAGTAGCCATCGGCATCGCGGCGGGCGCCGTCGCCGGTAAAATAAAAATTCGGGAACTCGCTCCAGTACTGCTTCTTAAAGCGCTCATCGTCGCCGTAAACGGTGCGCAGCATGCTCGGCCAGGGCTTGCGGATAACCAGGTAGCCGCCGGCGTTGGGCGGTACTTCGTTGCCTTGTTTATCCACCACGGCCAGGTCCACGCCGAAAAAGGGAATGGCGCAGCTACCGGGTTTGGCCGCGGTAATGCCCGGCATGGGCGAGCACATGATCGAGCCGGTTTCAGTTTGCCACCAGGTGTCTACAATGGGGCAGTGCTCGCGGCCAATAACACGGTGGTACCACATCCACGCTTCAGGGTTGATCGGTTCGCCGACGGTGCCAAGCAGCCTCAGGCTTGATAGATCGTGCTTGGCGGGGTATTCGTCGCCCCATTTAACAAACGCGCGGATGGCCGTGGGAGCGGTGTAAAAAACGCTGACCTTGTACTTAGCAATTATTTCCCAGAACCGGTCGAAATCGGGCTGGTTGGGAGCGCCTTCGTACATCACCACGCTGGCCCCGCAGGCCAGCGGGCCGTAGACCATATAGCTATGGCCGGTAACCCAGCCAATGTCGGCGGTGCACCAGTAAATATCCTGCGGCTGGAGGTCAAAGATATATTTGCAGGTAAGGTAAGCCCCCAAAAGATAGCCCGCCGTGGTATGCACCACGCCCTTGGGCTTGCCGGTGGTGCCGCTGGTATAGAGGATAAAAAGGTTATGCTCGCTGTCGAGTTCCGCAGCGGGGCAACTGTCGCCATGGGCCGGGTTCTGCATCAGTTCGTGATACCAGTGATCACGCCCCGGCTGCATGGCCACTTCCTGGCCGGTGCGGCGCACCACAATGGACGTTTTGATACAGGGCGTTTTGGCCAGTGCCGCATCGGCATTGGTTTTAAGCTCAACAATTTTACCGCGGCGCCAACCGCCATCGGCCGTTATCAGCGCGACTGCTTTGGCGTCGTTGATGCGGTCGGCGAGGGCCTCGGCGGCAAAGCCTCCAAAAATCACGGTATGAACAGCGCCGATGCGTGTGCAGGCCAGCATGGCCACCGCGGCTTCCGGAATCATGGGCATGTAAATGGCCACCCGGTCGCCGCTTTTAATGCCCTGGCCCTTGAGCACGTTGGCAAAGCGGCAGACTTCGCGCAGCAGTTCGGCGTAGCTGAGGCAGCGGCTATCGCCGGGTTCGCCTTCCCACAAAATCGCGGGCTTGTCGCCATGCCCGGCGGCAATGTGCCGATCGAGGCAGTTGACGCTGACATTCAATTTGCCGCCGACAAACCATTTGGCAAACGGCGGGTTGGACCAGTCCAGCACCTGCGAGAAGTCCTTGGCCCAGGTAAGCTCCGCGGCCTGGGTTCGCCAGAACTGGTCCGGCTGGTCTATGGATTGCCGATAGAGTTTGTCGTACGCGGCCTGCGAGTGAATGCGGGCGTGTTTGACAAACTTGGCCGGCGGCGCAAACGACCGCTGTTCGCGCAACACCGATTCAATATCAACCGTATTGGACATGTAACCTCCGCCGATAAATGCCCGTCGCAACCCAGCCCAATCTTTTAACGCCGCCTTTGACCGTCGCCTCAAGACGTTAAACTACAGGAACCTCCTTCAATATAAATATGTTTGGCTGCGATTGCAATTGCCGCTTCGCCAAATCAGCCCGCCTTGCATGGCCAACACCAGTGCTCTGTCACACCCAGAAATTAGGATTGACGGAGGGCCAAGGGGTTGGAGGCGCGAAGCGAGGAGGATTGCGTA